>NZ_JBSGTG010000033.1:0-80998 GCF_053607285.1 Streptomyces sp. NPDC055140
CCCCGATCTTCGACCTCGTCGACTACGGCGTCGTCGGCGACCTCTTCGACGTCGTCCCCCAGCTCACCGAGGAAGTCAACACCCGCAAGGGCTGAGCTTCTCCGGGCCGGTAACGGCAACGGGGCCGCGTGGTGATCTTCACCGCGCGGCCCCGTTCGCGTTCGGGGGACCATTGACGCAGGTGGCGAGCGCAGATAACTTCGCTATACGGATTATTGATTCCGTGAAGCGGAAACTCTGGAACGTCGAGAGTGTGGAGGGTGCAGGAATGGGTCAGCAAGAGAAGGTGGCAACGAGCCTCGCCGGAGCGGTCAGCGAGGGCATCAGCGCTTCCCTCGCCCCGGTGGACGCGGAGCTGGAGCGCCGCTACCCCGGAGACCCCGGCACCCGGCAGCCCGTCCACACCGTGTACATCCCGGGTGAGCAGTTCGACGCCGACAGCATCCGTACGTGGGGCGACAAGGCCCTGGCGATGCTCGACGAACACGCCCCGGACGCCGCCTCCTTCGCCGCCGTCCTCGGCCTGGGCGACGACCTCGCCGAGGCCGTCCACTCGCGCGTACGCGCCAAGCTGGTGCGCGAGCCGGTCGAGGACCTGCGCATCGACTTCGAGGACGGCTACAAGGGCGCCGACGAGGACCAGGACGCCGCCCGCGCCGCCCGTCTCGTCGCCGAGGCGTACAAGAACGGCACCGCCGCCCCGTACATGGGCATCCGCATGAAGTGCATGGAGGCGCCGGTACGCGACCGTGGCATCCGCACCCTCGACATCTTCCTGTCCGGCCTCATGGAGGCGGGCGGCCTTCCCGACGGGCTCGTGCTCACGCTCCCCAAGGTGACGTACCCGGAGCAGGTCACCGCCATGGTCCGGCTCCTGGAGGCGTTCGAGAAGGCCCACGGCCTCGAGGCGGGGCGCCTCGGCTTCGAGATCCAGATCGAGACCAGCCAGTCCATCCTCGCCGCCGACGGCACCGCCGCCGTCGCCCGCATGATCGACGCCGCGGAGGGCCGCGCGACCGGACTGCACTACGGCACCTTCGACTACAGCGCCTGCCTCGGCGTCAGCGCCGCCTACCAGGCCAGCGACCACCCGGCCGCCGACTACGCGAAGGCCGTCATGCAGGTGGCCGCCGCCGGCACAGGCGTCCGCGTCTCGGACGGTTCCACCAACGTCCTGCCCGTCGGTACGACCGCGAAGGTCCACGACGCCTGGCGCCTGCACTACGGCCTCACCCGCCGCGCCCTGGCCCGCGCCTACTACCAGGGCTGGGACATGCACCCGGGCCACATCCCGACCCGCTACGCCGCGGTCTTCGCCTTCTACCGCGAGGGCTTCGAGTCGGCCGCCGCGCGCCTGGCCGCCTACGCCGGTCACCACGAGGGCGGCGACGTGGCGGACGAGCCCGCCACCGCCAAGGCGCTCGCCGGGTATCTGCTGCGCGGCCTGGACTGCGGCGCCCTCGACACGGGCGAGGTCACCCGGATCACCGGCCTCACTCTGGCCCGCCTCCAGGGCTTCGCGGGCCCGCGCCGCGGCGACCTGACCGCGCAGGAGCGCTGACCGTCCCGGTCCTGTCACGCACCTCCGGTCCTGTCACCGCTGCCCCGCAGTCTGTACACCAGTCATCTGCCCGGGACTGAGTCCCGGGCTTGCTGCTCAGGTCGTCGATGGCCGCGACGAGGCCCGGCTGCGTCCAGCGCTCACCTGTTGTGTGTCGCCGGTCAGGCGATGAGGGTGAGGGCAGGGGCCGTTGACCGGGCCTCGCAGACCCACACGCACCAGCCGAGGTGGCTGAGCCGAGCTGATTGAACGACCAGGAGTGCAGCGTGGTGCGCTGGGGCTTCCTCAGCGCACCCGCGCCCAGGTCTTCCAGGGCGATACCGCGACCGGTGCGTTGGGCCTCCGCCACGATGCGCTTGCTGATCTTGTGATTGATGTCGCGGGCCCGCCGGGCCTCCTTGCCCGACCGTCCGCCGAGCCGTCCGATGGCTCAACTGTCAGTCGGCCGGGGGGAGTTCACCCGAGCCGCGGGTGATCAGCCGGGTCGGCAGCTCGATCCGCTCCGGCACCAGCGACACCCCGTCGAGCTGCCGGAACAGCCGCTCGGCGGCCGTGCGTCCCAGCTGCGCGGCGTCCTGCGCGACGACCGTCACGCCGGGGCGCAGCAGATCGCCCAGTTCGATGTCGTCGAAGCCGACCAGCGCCACGGGGCGGTCCACCTCGGACAGGACCCGTACGACGGTCACCGTCACACGGTTGTTGCCCGCGAAGATCGCCGTGACCGGATCGGGGCCCGCGAGCATCTCCCCCGCGGCGCGCCGCACCCGCTCCGGATCGGTCACGCCGAGCGACATCCACGCGTCCTCGACGGCTATCCCGGCGTCCTCCATCGCGGTCCGGTAGCCGCGCAGACGCTCGGCGGCGGTGTGGATGCGCGGCTGGTCACCGATGAAGCCGATACGGCGATGGCCGTGCGCGATCAGATGCGCGACGCCGTCGCGCGCGCCCCCGAAGCTGTCGGACAGAACCACGTCCGCGTCGATCTTCCCGGCGGGACGGTCGACGAACACGGTCGCGACACCGGCGGCGATCTCGGGCTCCAGGTAACGGTGGTCGTCGCCGGCCGGGATCACCACGAGCCCGTCCACCCGGCGGGCGCAGAGCGCGAGGACGAGCTCCTGCTCGCGCTCCGGGTCCTCGGCGCTCGACCCGTTGATGAGCAGCGCGCCATGGGCGCGGGCGACCTCCTCGACGGCGCGGCTCAGCGGCCCGTAGAAGGGGTCGGCCAGATCCTCGAGCACCAGGCCGATGCTCGCCGTCCTGCCCTTGCGCAGGACGCGCGCGCTGTCGTTGCGGCGGAAGCCCAGGGCCTCGATGGCCTCCTGGACGCGGCGTTCGGTGTCGGGGGTGACCCCCGGTTCGCCGTTCACGACGCGGGACACCGTCTTGAGGCCCACTCCGGCGCGCGCCGCGACGTCCTTCATGGTCGGGCGGTTGCCGTAACGGCTGTCGGGGCGGCGGGCGGTGCGGTCCACGGTGGGCTGTCCTGTCCTGTCGTCGCTGCGGTTCCAGGGGGTTCATGATGCTGTATGGGGATGTGGCGTCGAGCATAGGCCCTGGACAACGTTGTCAGATGCGGGAGACACTATCCATCGCATTCTCCGACCTGCCATTTCACCAGGGGACCTCACACTGATGCAGACCGACCTCGTCGCCGCGCTCGACATCGGCGGCACCAAGATCGCCGGGGCCCTGGTGGACGACCACGGCCGCATCCTGCTGCGCGCGCAGCGGCCGACTCCGGCCAAGGAGGACGGGGACACGGTGATGCGGGCCGTCGAGGACGTGCTGCGCGAGCTCACCGCCGCGCCGCTGTGGGTGAGGGCGCGGGCCGTGGGCATCGGGAGCGCGGGTCCGGTGGACGCGTCCACGGGCACGGTGAGCCCGGTCAACGTGCCGGGCTGGCGCGACTTCCCGCTCGTGGACCGGGTCCACGCGGTCACCGGGGGCCTGCCGGTCGAACTGGTCGGGGACGGCGTCGCGATGACGGCGGCCGAGCACTGGCAGGGCGCTGCGCAAGGCCATGACAACGCGCTGTGCATGGTCGTCTCCACCGGCGTCGGCGGCGGCCTGATCCTCGGCGGCAAGCTGCACCCGGGGCCCACGGGCAACGCGGGCCACATCGGCCACATCAGCGTGGATCTGGACGGGGACCCGTGCCCGTGCGGGGCGCGCGGCTGCGTCGAGCGGATCGCGAGCGGGCCGAACATCGCGCGCCGCGCGCTGGACGGCGGCTGGCGCCCCGGCGCGGACGGCGACGTGTCGGCCGCGGCGGTGGCCGCGGCCGCGCGCGAGGGCGACAAGGTGGCCATCGCCTCCTTCGAACGTGCCGCCCAGGCGCTCGCGGCGGGCATCGCCGCGACGGCCACGCTCGTGGAGATCGACATCGCGGTGATCGGCGGGGGAGTGGCGAAGGCGGGAGAGGTCCTCTTCGCGCCGTTGCGCCGCTCGCTGCGCGACTACGCGACGCTGTCGTTCGTGCAGCGCCTCACGGTGGCACCGGCCCGCATGGGCACGGACGCGGGCCTCGTCGGCGCGGCAGCGGCGGCGCTCACACGCGACCGGGACGTGTCGGCGCTCTGAGACGCGGGTCATTACGTCTGTACGTCGTCTGTGCGCCTTCACGTCGTTCCAGGGCGGGCCGGAGCCGGGGCAGGACATGTGGCCCGCCCCGGCTCACGGGTGACGCACTAGCAGGACAGCGTCGCGTCCCCCCAGTCCGCATGGTCGGAGTCCACGCCGTCGCCTGCGTCGGTCACCACGAGGCGTACCGCCTGTGCCCCGCTCACGTCGGCCGACAGCGGCTCGGCCGCGTCCGCGTTGGTGAGGGTGCCGGTCGATGCCACCTTCTTGCCGTCGGCCCAGATCTCGAACGTCACGGTGCCCTTCGTGCCCTTCTCGTCGTCGACGCCCACACTCGCGCTGACGCGTTCGCACGAGCCGCCCGTGTAGTACTCGACGGCACTGTCCGCGTGCACGCCGAGTCCCTTCTGGTGGACGACGCCGCCGATGGTGATCGGATGCCCGTCGCCCGCGTCGCTCTCCCCGTTGCTGGTGTTGCGCTCGACGGGCCCGTACCCGTTCGTCGTGGACAGCCACGGCAGATCGCCGAGTGACGACTCCCCGGCCGGTGGTGCGACCACCACGTGCGCGGTCAGCGGCAGCACGCTCTGGGCGCGCGCACCGCCCGGCGAGCGGTATGTGGCCTTGAGGGACAGGTCGTACGCCCCCGTCGCGGTCCCCGCCGGCGCGGTCACGGTCCATGACGTGGTGAGCGCCTTGCCCGTCGGTACGGATCCGGCGCCGGTCGGCGAGACCGGCCTGACGCTCCACCCGGAGGGCCCGCTCAGCGCGACGGACACCTGGCGTGCGGGCGTGCGGCCCAGATCGGTGACGGACGTCGTGAGCCGGGCTGCCTTGCCGGCCTCGACGAACGGCGCGCCGCCCAGGCCGAGTTCGACGGCGGGCGGGTTCGCGGCCCACTTGCCGTCGGCGGCTACCCGTACCAGTACGGTCCCGTGCGCCGGAACGGTCGCCGAGATGGCCCCGGCCGTGTTGTAGCTCTTGTGCTGCCACAGATCGCGCAGTGTGTAGGCGCTCGCGTGCGGCAGTCCGACCGCGTCGGCCGACGTGGCGATCCGCTGTGCGTTGCCCGACTCGTTGAAGAGGGCGACGACGCGGCTGCCGTCCTTCATCTCCTTGGCGACGACCCAGCGCCCGCCCTCGGAGGAGAGCACCGTGCCCTGCTTGCCCAGCGGGTCCTGGTCGACCGCGATGACTTCGCGGTTGCTGAGGATGTCGAGGGTCTCGGCGGAGGCCTTGCGCAGATCGGTGCCGATGAGCAGCGGTGAGGCCATGATCGACCACATCGAGAAGTGCGTGCGGTACTCGGTCGCGGTCATGCCGCCGTTGCCGACCTCGAGCATGTCGGGGTCGTTCCAGTGCCCGGGCCCCGCGTACTGCGCGAGTGGCAGGTTCTGCTTCATCAGGGAGAGCATCGAGCCCCAGCTGTCACTGATGTCACCGGTGGTGCGCCACAGATGGCCGACATCGGCCGCCCACTCCCACGGCTTGTTGGAACCCCATTCGCAGAGGCTGTAGACGATGGGCCGTCCCGTGGCCTTCAGGGCGTCACGCATCGTGCGGTAGCGCTGCTTGGCGTCGACGCCCTGGTTGTTGCAGTTGTCGTACTTGAGGTAGTCGACACCCCAGTCGGCGAACTGCTGGGCGTCGCTGTACTCGTGACCGAGGCCGCCGGGGAAGCCGATGTCGCTGCACGTCTTGGTGCCCGCGCTCGTGTAGATGCCGAGTTTGAGTCCCTTGGAGTGGACGTAGTCGGCGACGGCCTTGATTCCGTTGGGGAAGCGCGCGGGGTCCGGCACGAGTTTGCCGTTCGCGTCGCGCTGGGGCAGGGCCCAGCAGTCGTCGAGGTTGACGTACTGATAGCCCGCGGCCTTGAGGCCCTTGTCCACGAAGATGTCGGCGATGCCCTCGACCATCGCCTCGTTGAACTCGGCGCGGCAGTGCGTGGAGTTCCAGTTGTTGAAGCCCATGGGAGGGGTCGGCGCGAGCCCGTCGTCGAGCGTGGGCGAAGCTTCCTGAGCGCTTGCGCCCTGCGAGCCGGACACGCCGGATTTCGGCGGGTCGGCGACCGCGGCCGGTGCCGTGACGCCCGCGGCACACAGCAGCCCGGTGGCCAGCGCTCCGACGACTCTTCGGCGGGTGGTGCGAGAGGTGCGGGTGGGAAGGTGACGCATTGTTACGTTCCTCCGTACTCGCGAAAGGTGGGATGACGTCATGTTCGCGTCAGTGGCGCGCGTTTACGGTAGGCCGTGTTGGACTCTGTTGGAAGAGATGCGGTAACGGTTGCCCGATGTCCCGTCAGAACCCTTGACGATCTCGGGAGTTGAGAGTGGGATCCAACCCTCGCGTTCGGTTGTGTTGGGTTGCGGCCCCAGGAGGGGGACATGGCACAGTCATCGTTCTACGGTTCTGGCGCGCCCGGGAGCGCGACAGGACATCGGATGTCCCGTCGGGGTCTCCTGCGGGGCGCGGCGGTGGGCGCAGGTGCGCTCACGCTTCCGGCACTGCTCACGGCGTGCGGGGACGGCCCGGGTGGCGACAAGAAGACCGTCACCGTGGGGTCCAACTCCTCGGACGCGGTGCCGAAGAAGGCGTTCGCGGCGGCCTTCACGGCGTACGAGAAGAAGTCCGGCAAGAAGGTCGACGTCAACACCACGGATCACAACGAGTTCCAGACGAACATCACGCGCTATCTCCAGGGCACGCCGGACGACGTCTTCATGTGGTTCGCCGGCTACCGCATGCAGTACTTCGCCGAGAAGGGCCTCCTGACGGACGTCGACGACGTCTGGAAGGGCTTCAAGGGCTTCTCACAGGCGCTCAAGGACCAGTCCACGCACGACGGCAAGCAGTACTTCGTGCCGTACTACTACTATCCGTGGGCCGTATTCCACCGGAAGAGCCTCTTCGAGAAGCAGGGCTACGAACAGCCCAAGAACTGGGACGACTTCATCGCCCTGGCGAAGCAGATGCACAAGGACGGCACCCCGGTCGCGTTCTGCGACAAGGACGGCTGGCCCGCGATGGGCACCTTCGACTACATCAACATGCGCCTGAACGGATACGACTTCCACAAGGGCCTCATGGCGGGTACGGAAGCCTGGACCGACACCAAGGTCAAGAAGGTGTTCGACCTCTGGCGCGAACTCATGCCGTACTACCAGAAAGGCGCCCTCGGCCGGACCTGGGAGGAAGCCGCTCAGGGCCTGCAGAAGCGCCAGACCGGCATGGCCGTCTTCGGAATGCCGCACCCGGGCCAGCAGTTCCCGGAGAACGAACGCGCGGACATCGACTTCTTCGCGTTCCCGGAGATCGACCCCCAGTACGGGCAGGACGCGGTGGAGGCCCCCATCGACGGCTTCCTGATCGCGAAGAAGGCCAAGAACGTCGAAGCGGGCAAGGCGCTCCTCAAATACCTCGGCACTCCCGGGGCCGAGGACATCTACCTCGCCGGTGACCCGAACAACGTCGCCGTGAACGACGGTGCCGACACGTCCAAGTACACCCCGCTGCAGAAGAAGTCGGCCGAACTCGTCTCCGGTGCCAAGCAGATATCACAGTTCATGGACCGCGACACCCGGCCCGACTTCGCACAGACCGTGATGATCAAGGCACTTCAGGACTTCATCGGAAATCCGAACGACATCGACGGCCTCGTCAACCGGATCGAGCGGCAGAAGAAGGAAATCTTCTCGTCCGCGGTCAGCTGAGTAGTGGGGGAATGCGTTCCGTGGCGCTGAAGACCGCGCGGCGCGGAGGGCGGCGGAGGTCACGGCGTTTCACACGCCGTGACCTCGCCGTTCTCGTCGTGCTCCTGGGAATACCCGTACTGCTCGACATCGTCATCATCTGGGGTCCCACGCTCGCCTCCATCGGCCTGTCCTTCACGTCGTGGGACGGCATCGGTGACGTCCACTGGGTCGGTGGAGAGAACTACCGGAACCTCGTCGACAACTATCCGCCGTTCTGGCCGGCCGTGCGCCACAACCTCCTGTGGCTCGCCTTTCTCGGCCTGATCGCCACGCCCTTCGGCCTCTTGCTCGCCGTGCTCATCGACCGGGGTGTGCGCTTCAGCCGCTTCTACCAGTCGACGCTCTATATGCCGGTCGTGCTCTCACTGGCCGTCGTCGGATTCATGGCGCAGCTGATCCTCGGCACCGACCAGGGCGTCGTCAACACCGTTCTCAACAACCACGAGAACCCGATCGACTGGCTGGGCGACTCCGACATCAACATCTGGATGATGATGCTGGCCGCGAGCTGGCGGCACACCGGATACGTGATGATCCTCTATCTCGCCGGCCTCAAATCCGTCGACCCGACACTGAAAGAAGCCGCGGCGATCGACGGCGCGAACGCCCGCCAGACCTTTTTCCGCGTCGTCTTCCCGACACTTCGCCCCGTCAATGTCATCGTCGGCGTCATCACCGTCATCGAGTCGCTGCGTGCCTTCGACATCGTCTACGCCGTGAACAAGGGGCGCAACGGCCTGGAGCTGCTGTCCGTCCTCATCACGGACAACGTCATCGGCGAGGCCAGCCGCATCGGCTTCGGCTCGGCCATCGCGGTCGTCCTCCTCACGGTCTCCCTGGGATTCATCGTGACGTTCCTGGTCCAAGAGCTGCGAGGTGCGCGCGACCGATGACCGCCGACATCCGTACGACGTCCCCTGCCGCCCGGGGCCGCTCCCTGGCGGGCGGCGACCGGCGCGGTGAACACCCTCGCCGGCGCGGCCGGTTCGGGGTGCACATCTTCCTCATGGCCGTCTCCCTGGCGTTCCTCGCGCCGCTCCTGCTCGCGGTCTACGCCTCTTTGCGGCCCTACGAGGAGACGGCGCAGCACGGCTACTTCTCGCTGCCCGAACACCTGTCGTTCGACTATTACCGCGAGGCCCTCAGCGACTCGGGGATGGGCGAGTACTTCAAGAACACCCTGATGATCGCGGTGCCGGCCGTCCTGATCACGCTCTTTCTCGCCTCGTTCGTCGCCTTCGCGGTGTCGCGTATCAAGGTGCGCGGCGGAATCGTGCTCCTGATGTTCTTCACGGCGGGAAACCTGCTGCCACCCCAGGTTCTCGTCACCCCGCTGTACGTCCTCTTCCTGAAGATTCCGCTGCCCTGGTGGATGTCGGACTCACTGACGATGTACGACTCGTACTGGGCCGTGATCATCGTCAACATCGGATTCCAGCTGGGATTCTGCGTATTCGTCCTGGCCAACTTCATGCGGACGCTTCCCCAGGAGATCCTCGAGGCGGCGATCGTCGACGGCGCGGGGCTGTGGACGCAGTTCTGGCGTATCACGCTGCCACTGTGCCGCCCGGCACTCGCAGCGCTCGGCACGCTCGAATTCACCTGGATCTACAACGACTTCCTCTGGGCCCTGATCTTCATCTCCAACCCCGACAAACTCCCGATCACCTCGTCCCTCAACAACCTCCGCGGTCAATTCTTCACGGACTACAACCTGCTGGCCGCCGGTTCGGTCCTCGTGGCCCTCCCCACGATCCTGGTGTTCCTGCTCCTGCAGAGACACTTCATCGCGGGACTCACGCTGGGGTCGAGCAAGGGCTAGCCGGGCCGGCCGCTCTGGTTCTGCCGTGCCGCCGCCTCGACGGTCGGAGCCGGGGCGAAAACCGGAAGCAGGCCCGTCACCTCCAGCAGGCGCAGGATCAGGGGCTGGTCGCAGACCAGCCTGAGGCGGCCGCCGCGGGACTCGACGCGGCGGCGGGCGCGCATGAGGAGGGTCAGGCCCGAGCAGTCGAGGAACGTGGTGTGGGTCAGATCGATCACCACGGTGGCGGCCGGGCCCGCCGCCACCGTCTCGAGCAGGGCGACGGAGCCCTGGAGCGTCACGATGTCGACGTCGCCGCGCAGTTCGACGACGACGCAGTCACCGGTCTCATAGACCACCGGAGGCGCCGGGGGCGTGTCCGTGCCGCCGCGGCGATCTTCACCCTGTCGCATGGATCCCCTCGGCCGCGCGGGCACACCGCATGGGGGGAGCGCTCCCGTACACCGTCCGGAGTCAGCTCTGGGAGTGCGGCCGGCGGGCGGCCTGGCGCAGGGTCTTCTCCACGTCGTGCCGGTTCAGGCCCTGTTCCTGCGCGTACGCCGTGACCGCGGCCTCGACCTTGGCCGCCGCCTCGAACCAGGCATCCCGCTGCGCCTGGCGCTCCCCGTCATCGAGGTGCTCCAGGGTGCGGCCCTTGTCGTCGGCGTCGTGCTGCATGCGAATCAACTCTTCGGGAAGGTCCACGGAGCGGATCCTAAGCGGCCCTCGCGGCTCGTTCGCGGACCTCGGTGACGTGCGCGAGGCGTACGCGAGGCGCGCCCCCATCAGGTGCTGGTTTCCGCCGCACGCTGTTGCGGGCAAGCCTCAGGGGGCCGACGGAGGAGGGGGAACCGTGATCGTCTGGATCAACGGTGCTTTCGGTGCGGGGAAGTCCACCACCGCACGGGAACTGATCGAGCTGATCCCGAACAGCACGCTCTTCGACCCCGACGTGATCGGCGGGGACCTGGCGCAGCTGCTGCCCGCCAAGCAACTGGCCGAGGTGACCGACATCCAGGACCTGCGGATCTGGCGGCGGCTCGTCGTCGACACGGCGGCCGCGCTGTTCGCCGAGGTGGGCGGCGTTCTCGTCGTCCCGGCGACCCTGCTCAGGCAGGAGTACCGCGACGAGATCTTCGGCGGTCTCGCCGCCCGCAGGATCCCCGTACGCCATGTGCTCCTCGCCCCGGCCGAAACGATCCTGCGCGAGCGAATGGCCCGCCGCGAGATACCGCCCGAGACACCCGACGGCGAGATACGCGTCCGGCAGTGGTCCTACGGCCACATCGAGGCCTACCGCACGGCGCTGGCCACCTGGCTCACCACCGACGCCCACCCCGTCGACACCACCGCACTGAGTGCGTACGAAGCGGCCGTCCGCATCGCCGAGGCCGTGCGCACCGGCGCCGTCGAGTTCTGCGACATCGTGCAGACACCCGAGCCCAGCGGGGAGACCGTCGCCGCGGGCGTACTGCTCTTCGACGAGGACGACCGCGTCCTGCTCGTCGACCCCACGTACAAGGCCGGCTGGGAGTTCCCCGGCGGCGTCGTGGAACCCGGAGAGGCCCCCGCCAGGGCCGGAGTACGGGAGGTCGCCGAGGAGACCGGGATCCAGCTCCCCGAGCTGCCCGGCCTGCTCGTCGTCGACTGGGAGGCGCCCGCACCACCCGCGTACGGCGGCCTGCGGCTGCTCTTCGACGGCGGGCGTCTCGACGGCGCCGGGGCCCGCCGCATCATCCTTCCGGGCCCGGAGCTGCGCGGCTGGCGGTTCGTCACCGAGGAGGAGGCCGCCGGACTCCTGCCTCCCGTGCGGTACGAGCGCCTGCGCTGGGCGCTGCGGGCACGGGAGCGCGGCGCCGCCCTCTATCTGGAGGCCGGAGTGCCGGTGGGCTGACGCCGTACGGGGTGACTACGCGGCGTCCAGGCGCGCGGCCACCGCGCGCAGGACCGCCGCCGACCCGCTCGTCACGGGGTCACCGTGCCCGAAGCACGCCACGCCGGAGTCGAGCGAGGCCAGGGTGCGGAAGGACTCGATGGACCGGCGGCGGTCGAGGTTCAACACGCCCAGCATGACCTGCCCGTCCAGCGGGGACGCGGCCACGGCGTCACCCGTGAACAGCACACCGTGATGGGGCAGATGGAGCGCGATGCTGCCGTCCGTGTGCCCGGGCACCGCTACGACGCGGGCGCCGCCGCCGAAGTCGAGCACGTCGCCGCCCGCCAGCTCCCGTACCTCACGCGGCAGTACAGGGTCCGCCGGCGGGGGTGGGAGCAGCTTCAGCGCCTCGGCGTGCAGCGGGCGCTCCCAGTCCTCGAACTCCGGGGCAGGGCCAGGCCGTTCACCGCGTACGAACGGCGCGTCGAGCCGGTGCGCCCACACCACCGCCCCGCTGAGCGCCGCGAACTCGCCCGCGCCGCCCGCGTGGTCCTCGTGGAAATGCGTCAGGACGATCCTGCGCACCTCGCGCGGATGCCTGCCCAGCGCGCGTACGGCGTCGGCGATCGCCGCCCCGGCGCCGGAGGCCCCCGCGTCCACCAGCGTCAACTCGTCCCCGTCGTCCCAGAGATATGCCTGCCCCACCGGGAAGCGCAACAGGTGCAGGCGGGGGACGACCTCGATCACATCGCTGATGCCGTAGACACTCATACGCCGACCGTAGGGACGCGCAGCTGTCCGGGGGACATGGCTACGCCCCGGGCAGAAGAGTTCTGCCCGGGGCGAAGACGACGGCTGCTACGAGTTTCAGATCGCGGCGTACTTCTGAAGGAACAGCGCCTCGGCGACCGAGAGGCGCTCCAGCTCCTGCGGCGACACGCTCTCGTTCACCGCGTGGATCTGCGCCTCGGGCTCGCTCAGGCCGATCAGCAGGATCTCCGCCTGCGGGTACAGCGACGCCAGCGTGTTGCACAGCGGGATCGAACCGCCCTGGCCCGCGTACTGCATCTCCTGACCGTCGTACGCGACGCTCATCGCCTCCGTCATCGCCGCGTACGCCGGGCTGTCGGTGTTCGCGCGGAACGCCTGGCCCTGCCCGATCTGCTCGACCTGGACGCGGGCGCCCCACGGGGTGTGCGACTCGATGTGCGCGACGAGGAGCTTCGTCGCCTCCGCGGCGTCCGTGCCCGGCGGTACCCGCAGGCTGATCAGGGCGCGCGCCCCGGCCTGCACGGACGGCGTCGCGCCGACGACCGGCGGGCAGTCGATACCGAGGACGGTGACGGCGGGGCGGGCCCAGATGCGGTCGGCGACCGTGCCCGAACCGATCAGCTCGACACCGTCGATGACCTTGGCGTCCTTGCGGAACTGACCCTCGTCGTACTGGAGACCGTCCCACGCGGCGTCGGTCGCGAGACCGTCGACCGTCGTCGAGCCGTCCTCCGCGCGCAGCGAGTCGAGGATCCGCACCAGCGCCGCGAGCGCGTCCGGGGCCGCGCCGCCGAACTGCCCCGAGTGCAGGTTGCCCCCGAGCGTGTCGACCCGGACCCGGATGAGTGTCATGCCGCGCAGCGTCGACGTGGCCGTCGGCAGGCCGACCCGGAAGTTGCCGGCGTCACCGATGACGATCGTGTCCGCCTTGAGCAGCTCCGGGTGCTGCTCTGCGTACCGCTCGAGACCGCCCGTGCCCTGCTCCTCGGAACCCTCGGCGATCACCTTCACGTTCACCGGGACACCGCCGTTGGCCTTGAGCGCCCGCACCGCGAGCAGGTGCATCAGGACACCGCCCTTGCAGTCCGCGGCGCCGCGCCCGTACCAGCGGCCGTCCTCGCGCTCCGTCAGCTCGAACGGCGGTGTGACCCACGCCGACTCGTCCAGCGGCGGCTGCACGTCGTAGTGCGCGTACAGGAGAACGGTCGGCGCGCCCTCGGGCCCCGGCAGGAAGCCGTAGACCGACTGCGTCCCGTCCGGGGTGTCGAGCAGCGCGACGTCCTGGAAGCCCTCGGCGCGCAGCGCGTCCGCCACCCAGTTCGCGGCGCCCTCGCTCTCGCTCTTCGGGAACTGGTCGAAGTCCGCCACCGACTTGAACGCCACCAGTTCGGCGAGCTCGGTCCGGGCCCCGGGCATGAGCGAGGCGACGGTCTCGGCGATCGGGTTCGGTGACATGGGAACGCTCCTCGTAGGTGCGACGTTGCACGTGTGTATACGTATGCGGCTTTCGCACGCGTCCGTGCGGGTCCGCCGTCGGCTGGTGTGCGTGAGCGTTTCGTGCACAGGGCATGCAGCGCCGATCCTCCCACAGGGGGTCGGCAGGACACCGCCGTAGGATGCCTGGGAAAGGTGCGGCAGGCGGCTGGATCGGGAGCAGTAGACCATCGTGAGCAGCGAGAACTCGGCGGGCGGCAACGGTACGGGCGAGCATGCGGCGGACGCCGGTGGCGGCGGGCAGGTGTGGGACGTCGTCATTGTGGGCGCCGGTCCCGCGGGCGCCTCCGCCGCCTACGCGGCAGCGGTCGCCGGACGCAGCGTCCTCCTTCTGGAGAAGGCGGAACTGCCCCGGTACAAGACATGCGGCGGCGGCATCATCGGCCCCTCCAGGGACGCGCTGCCCCCAGGGTTCGAGCTGCCGTTCCGGGACCGGATCGACGCGGTGACGTTCTCCCTCGACGGGAAGTTCACCCGCACCCGGCGCTCCCGCCACATGCTTTTCGGCCTGGTGAACCGCGCCGACTTCGACCACCAGCTCGTCGAGCACGCCCAGAAGGCGGGCGCCGAACTGCGCACGGGGACGACGGTCTCGCGGGTCGAGCAGCACGGCTCGGCCGTGCCCGACCGTCGCACGGTCGCCGTGATCCTCCAGGACGGCGAGACGATCCTGGCCCGCGCCGTCGTCGGGGCGGACGGCAGCGCCAGCCGCATAGGGGCTCATGTCGGGGTGAAGCTCGACCAGGTCGACCTCGGCCTCGAGGCGGAGATCCCCGTGCCCGAGACGGTCGCCGAGGACTGGAAGGGCCGCGTCCTCATCGACTGGGGCCCGATGCCCGGGAGTTACGGCTGGGTCTTCCCCAAGGGGGACACCCTGACCGTCGGAGTGATCTCGGCGCGGGGCGAGGGCGCCGCCACGAAGCGGTACTTGGAGGACTTCATCGCCCGGCTCGGCCTCGCCGGCTTCGAACCGTCGGTCTCCTCCGGTCATCTGACGCGCTGCCGCGCCGACGACTCGCCGCTCTCGCGCGGCCGCGTACTCGTCTGTGGTGACGCGGCGGGACTCCTCGAACCGTGGACCCGCGAGGGCATCTCGTTCGCGCTGCGCTCCGGTCGTCTCGCGGGGGAGTGGGCGGTCCGCGTCTCCGAGGCGCACGACGCGGTGGACGCGCGCCGGCAGGCTCTGAACTACGCGTTCGCGGTCAAGGCGGGCCTCGGTGTCGAGATGAGCGTCGGCAAGCGGATGCTGACGGTCTTCGAGCGCAGGCCCGGGGTGCTGCATGCGGCGATCACCGGGTTCCGGCCCGCGTGGAAGGCGTTCGCCCGCATCACCCGCGGTTCGACGACGCTGGGCGAGATCGTCAGGACGTATCCGATGGCGGGTCGCGTCCTGAGCCGTCTGGACCGGCCGGCAGCGGCGGCCGCGTCCTCGGCCGCGCCATCGGTCGACGACGATCCGGAGGCTACTTCTCGACCGTGATGAGGAAGACCGGGTGGTCCGGCGCGGCCGCGGTCAGCTCTTCGTCGGTCGACTTGGCGGTGATGCCCTGGAAGTACTGGTTGACCTCCCAGCCCCACTTCTCCAGGTAGCTGCGCAGGATCGGCAGCTTCTCGCTGTCCGGCACTTCGGTCGCGGTGAACGTACGGACCCTGCGCCCGACGCGCAGCTCGCCGCTCCCGGCGACGCGCATGTTGCGCACCCACTGGGAGTGCCCGCGGGCCGAGACGATGTACTGCGCGTCCCCGTACGTGTGCGGGTTGACCGGGATGCGCTGCATCTGGCCGCTCTTGCGGCCGCGCACGGAGAGCTCGGCGGACCCCATCAGGCTGACGCCGTGCCGTGCGAGCCAGCCGATCACGCCGTTCAGCCGGACGTTGAGGCGGCTGCCCTTCAGGTAGTAGGGGCTGGGGGAGGAGGACGAGCCGGACTGGGCGTTCGCGGTCATGGGGTTCTCCTGGGTGTGGGTGGCGCGATGCGGGCGCCGCCGGAGTCGGTCTCGATCTCGGTTGCGAGAGCACTGCTCTCGCTTGAGATCAGTGTGCACGAGATCGGTGATCCAAAGCAAGAGCAGTGCTCTCTTTTCTGTTCGTCGCCGCCGGGTGTGCCGCTCGCTGCTGAGTGCACTGCTCTCAAATGAGTGCACCGATCCATAACGCGTGCATCGATCCGGAACGTGTGCACTGCTCCGGAAGCGTGGGACACTGCCCGTATGAGCACCGCACGAGGAGCCAGGGCCAGGGCACGGGAAGAAGTCACCGCCGCCATCAAGGACGAGGCCCGCAGACAGCTCGCGGCCGAGGGCGCCGCCAAGCTGTCCCTGCGCGCCGTCGCCCGCGAGCTGGGCATGGTCTCCTCGGCGCTCTACCGCTACTTCCCCAGCCGCGACGACCTCCTGACGGCGCTCATCATCGACGCGTACGACTCCATCGGCGAGGCAGCCGAGCAGGCGGACGCCGCCCTGCTCCAGAAGGCGGCGAAGAGCACCGACACCAAGGCGGGAGCGATCGCGCCGGTGCGCCGCTGGGTCACCGTCAGCGAAGCCGTCCGCGCCTGGGCGCTGGCCCACCCGCACGAGTACGCGCTCATCTTCGGCTCGCCCGTACCCGGATACACCGCGCCGATGACAACCGTCCCGGCCGCGTCGCGCGTCGGGCTGCTGTTCTTCGGCATCGTCCGCGACGCCTATCAGGGCCGCGGGATCGCGGAGCCGCCACTCCCCGAGGAGCTGCGGCCCGAGGCCGAGCGGCTCGGCGCCGACCTGGCCCCCGACCTGCCGCCCGCGGTGGTGGCCGCGCTCGTCGCCGCCTGGGCGCAGCTGTTCGGCCTGATCGGCTTCGAACTGTTCGGCCAGTTCAACCGGGTCGTGGAGGACCGTGCCACCTTCTTCACACACGCCGCGACCCAGCTCGCCCACGGCGTGGGCCTGGTGCTGCCCCGGGAATGACATGCCCCCGGCCCGGGGGTTGAAGTCGCTGCCCCGGGAATGACATGTCCCCGGCCCGGGAGTGGAGTCGCTGCCCCGGGCGGGACGCGCGCCGCCCGAGCCGCGTCGCGTACTCCCCGGGGAGTAGGTGTGGTCACCACGCCCGGCTGACGCCCGTGACGGCATGCGGCGTCTAGCGTTGCGGTCATGGATGAGCAGCACGTACGCGGGGCCGACGGCCCGCCCCGACCCTGGGCGGGTCCGCCGCACCCCAGGCGCTACGGGCCGCCCTGGACGGCGGCGGGTGCCGCCCGGCGCGGTCACTACGGGCCGCCATGGTGGGGCGCCGGCGGACAGGGGCCGCGCTGGCCCTGGCGGTCCACCGTCCTGATCACCGCGTTCGTCCTCGTCGGCTCGAACTTCGCGGCGCATGCCCAGACCGATCGGGCCGAGCTCGACGTGTTCGCCCGCGTGCTGCTGCTGGCGGGCGGCGTCCTCCTGCTGTGGCGTCAGCGGTACCCGGTCCTCGTGGCCTTCGGCACGGCGGCCTGCGCGACGGTCTACCTCGGCGCGGGCTACGCGTACGGGCCGGTCTTCATCACCGTGGCCGTGGGCTGTTACGCCGCGATCGTCGCGGGGCACCGCAGAGCCGCGTGGGCGGCGGTCGGCATGTTCTGGGTGGGGCATGTCCTCGTGGCGCACTGGCTTTACGCGTATCTGCCGCCGTCAGGGGACGAGGCCGCGTCCTGGGGGCAGGAGGTTTTCATCGCCGCGTGGGTCCTGGCGATCGTCGCCTTCTCCGAGCTGGTCAAGACGCGCCGCGAGCAGTGGGCGAAGGAGCGCGCCGAGCGGGAGAAGGCCGCCGAGCGGCGCGCGGACGAGGAGCGCCTGCGGATCGCGCGGGAGCTGCACGACGTGCTCGCGCACTCCATCTCGGTCATCAACGTCCAGGCGGGCGTGGGTCTGGCGCTGCTCGACTCCGACCCCGAGCAGGCGCGTACCGCCCTCACCACCATCAAGTCCGCGAGCAAGGAGGCGCTGGGCGAGGTCCGCCAGGTCCTCGACACCCTGCGGACCCCGGGCGACGCGCCGCGCGCCCCCGCCCCGGGCCTCGACCGGCTCCCGGAACTCGTGGAGCAGGCCGCGAGCGCGGGCCTCACTGTCGACATCGCCACGGAAGGATCCCGCGCCGCGCTGCCGCCCGGCGCCGACCTCGCCGCGTTCCGCATCGTGCAGGAGGCGCTCACCAACGTCGTACGGCATTCGGAGTCGCGTAACGCGCGTGTCGAGGTGCGGTACACGGGGGCCGCGCTGTCCCTGCGCATCGACGACGACGGGCCGGCGAGCCATGAGGCGGCCGGCGGCAGCGGGAACGGCCTTGCGGGAATGCGTGAGCGGGCCGCACCGCTGGGTGGCACGATCGAGGCGGGACCGCGGCCCGACGGCGGCTTCCGGGTGCTCGCAGAACTGCCGTTCACGCCGACGGAGGAGAACCGTTGATCCGCGTACTGCTCGCCGACGACCAGTCGCTCGTCCGCGCCGGATTCCGGGCGCTGCTCGACGCGCAGAGCGACATCGAGGTCGCGGGGGAGGCCTCCGACGGCGACCAGGCGGTGCGCCTCGTACGCGAACTGCGGCCGGACGTCGTCCTGATGGACATCCGGATGCCGGTCCTCGACGGGCTCGCCGCGACCCGCCGCATCAGCGACGACGCCACGCTGGAAACCGTGAAGGTGGTCATGCTGACCACCTTCGAACTGGACGAGTACGTCTTCGAGGCGATCCGCGCCGGAGCCTCCGGGTTCCTCGTCAAGGACACCGAGCCCGAGGAACTGCTGCGCGCAGTAAGGGCGGTGGTGCACGGGGACGCGCTGCTCTCGCCGGGAGTGACCCGCCGTCTGATCGCCGAGTTCGCGGCGCGCTCCAAGGAGCCCGCGGCCGCCGAGTCGCTCGGGCAGCTCACCGAGCGCGAGCGTGAGGTGATGGCGCTGGTCGGCATCGGCCTGTCGAACGATGAGATCGCCCGCCGCCTCGTCGTCAGCCCGCTCACCGCGAAGACGCACGTGAGCCGCACGATGGTGAAGCTCGGCGCGCGTGACCGTGCCCAACTGGTCGTCCTCGCCTACGAGTCGGGCCTCGTGCGGCCCGGCTGGCTCGGCTGAGCGGACTCACGCCGCTGACACCCGGGTGCGCCCGGCGGGCAGGGGACTGCCGGCCGGGCGCACCCGTATGGGGTTGGACCGAGCGTGTGGGGTCGGGGCGAGGACCCGTGGGTCAGTCGTGGACCGCGACGCGCTCCGTGCGCGCGGCATCCGACTCCTCCTGTGCCGACTCCTCCTCCCGCACCGACTTCGCGATCAGGACGGTGTCCTGCGGACGCCGCGTCCGCAGTCCGGTGAGGGTGATCAGCAGGCCCACCAGCGCGATCGCGGTGACGACGACGAGACCGGGCCGGAAGCTGTCGAGGACGGCCTGCGGGGACGAGCCCCCGCCGGAGTTCGCGGTGACGACGGCCGTCACGACGGCGAGGAAGATGGCGCCGCCGACCTGCACGGAGGTGTTGAGCAGGCCCGAGACCATGCCCTGTTCGTCGTCGTGGACGCCGTTCGTGGCCTGGATGTTGAGCGAGGGGAACACCAGGGCGCAGGCCGCGCCGATCAGGAGCATCGTCGGCAGGATGACGGACGCGTAGACCGGGTCGAGGTTGATGCGCAGGAACAGAGCGTAGCCGATCACCATGAAAGTGAAACCGACCGCGATGAGGCGCGGGGTGCCGAACCGGTCGACGATCGCGCCGACCTTCGTCGAGGAGAGCGCCACGAGGGCGCCCGCCGGCAGGAACGCGAGCGCGGTGTGCAGCGCGGACCAGCCGAGCAGGGACTGCATGTACAGGGTGACCAGGAACTGGAAGCCGACGTACGAGCCGAAGAACGCCATCGCGCCGAGCTGTGCCCTGATCTGTGAGCCGGAGCGCAGCACTCCGAGGCGGATCAGCGGGCCCGGGGAGCGGCGCTCGATGGAGACGAAGACCGCGAGCAGCACGGCGACGGCCAGGAAGGAGAGCAGGGTGCGGGCCGAGGCCCAGCCCGCCTCCGGCGCCTGGACGACGGTGAACACGAGGAGCAGCATCGACGCGGTGCCGGTGATGGCGCCGGGGATGTCGTAGCCGCGATGGTTCTTCTCGCGTTCGCTGTGCGGGATGAGCTTGATGCCGATGAGCAGCGCGATCACGGCGATCGGCGCGGGCAGCAGCATGGTCAGGCGCCAGCTGGCCTCGGTGAGCAGGCCGGACAGGACGAGGCCCATGGAGAAGCCGGTGGCGGCGCAGGTCGTGTAGATGGAGAGCGCGCGGTTGCGCAGCGGGCCCTCGGCGAAGGTCGTGGTGATGATGGACAGGCCGGCCGGCGCGGTGAACGCGGCACTGAGGCCCTTGATGAAGCGGCTGGCGATCAGGAGCGGCCCGGAGTCGACGAGTCCGCCGAGCAGGGACGCGAGGGCGAAGACGCCGAGGGCTATCAGGAACACCCGGCGCCGGCCGAGCAGGTCGGCCGCGCGACCGCCGAGCAGCAGCAGGCCGCCGTAGCCGAGGATGTAGCCGCTGACGATCCATTGCAGCGTCGACGTCGACAGGTCGAGCTCCGAGCCGATGGACGGCAGGGCGACTCCGACCATCGACACATCGAGTGCGTCGAGGAACATCGCGGCGCAGAGGACGAGCAGTGTGCCCCACAGACGGGGGGACCAACGCTCCTGGGACGCAGGGGTGTTGGCGAGCGGAGAGGTCATGCGGAGCAGACTACATGCGTATGCATTGACTGCAAGTGCATTTAATTCCGATGCAACAATGACCGTCTTTTCTGCTACGGTGCGGTTATGGCGGCGACAAAGGCCGAGCCCGGCCTCGTGGATCAGTGGCGGGACATCCTTGCGGTGCATGCCCGCACCATGTGCGAGCTCGATCGTGAGCTGCATCAGCACGGCTTGGGCGCCAGCGACTTCGAGGTGCTCGACGTCCTGGCCGACGGCACGGCGGAGGACGGCAGTTCCTCCTTCCGCGTGCAGGAGATCGCCGCGCAGGTCCATCTCAGCCAGAGCGCCCTGTCGCGCCTGATCGGCCGCCTGGAGAAGGACGGCCTCCTGGAGCGCGGCATGTGCCCCGAGGACCGCCGCGGCGTACGGGTCTGCCTCACGCAGAAGGGCCGGGCCCTGCACGCGGAGGTCCGGCCGTTGCAGCGCGCGGTACTGCGGCGGATGCTCGCCGATCGAGCCCAGGGCTGATTTTCCCCAGGCGGCCCGGCCCGGAGTCAGCTCCAGGTGACCCCCGACCGCTCCCGCCACAGTGCGGCCACTGAGGCGTCGCCGGTGAGGCTCGGGAACGGCAGCCGGTTCCACAGCGACAGATAGAGCCGCGCCGCGGGACCCGACAATTCGCAGTCGGCCTCGCCCGCCCCGTCCCGCTCGGTGACCGGCGGCTCCTGCGAGATCCGTACGGTCCATGCCCGGCCGGCGTCGGTGGCCCGCACGCGCAACAGGCGCGGGGTGTCCGACAGCACCTTGCTCCGGCCGCGCGCGTGGAAGCCGAGCAGCAGTTCATCGATGCCGTCGACCGCGAACTCCGCGGGGATGGCGCCGGGCGTCCCGGCCAGCGCGGACTCCGCGTCCACCCGGTGGACGGTCGTCTCGTGCGCCTGCCGCCGCGCCCAGAACGCCAGCGGCGACGGCGCGGGCAGGAACGTCCAGCACTCCACGTCGGGCCGGGCGCCGGCCAGCGTCCCGACGAGCCGGCCGTGGCCCTCGCGGAACCAGGCGATGAGCTCCGCGCCGTCCAGATCCGGCAGGCCGTCGCCGGAGTGGTACGACGTGCGCCCCTCGGCGACGAAAGCCGTGGCCCAGCGATGCACCATGCCCACGTGACGCAGCAGGTCCCGGACGGCCCAGCCCGGGCAGGTCGGCACCTTGGCGTCGGTGCCCGCCGTCTCGGCGGCGCCGGCGAGGAGGCGGCCCTCCTCGTCGAGCGTCTCGATGTGTTCCGCAGTCTCCATGGCGGGAGTCTGCCCGATGGGACCTGGCCTGAATGCGTCCTTGCGGAAAGCTCGTCGCGTGCGGGTCAGGAGACAGCCGCGCGCCGGGTCGCGAAGCCGATCAGGGCGGCGACGCCCGCCAGTACGGCCACGCTGGTCAGTGCTGCGGGGAGCGAGAACCAGTCCGCCATGAAGCCGATCATCGGCGGCCCGAGGAGCATGCCGCCGTAGCCGAGCGTGGACGCGGCGGCGACGCCGGTCGGTCCTGCCAGGGCGCCCGCGCGTTCGACTGCCACGGGGAAGATGTTGGCGAGGCCGAGACCTGTGACGGCGAAGCCGAGGAGTGCCAGCCACACGGTGGGGGCGAGCGAGCCGAGCAGCATGCCGGCCGCGCCGGTGGCGCCGCCGAACACCAACGTGCGTGTCCTGCCCAGGCGTTCGAGCAGCGCCGTCCCGCTGATCCGGCCGATGGTCATGGCCAGGGCGAAGCAGGAATAGCCTGCCGCGGCCACTCCGGGATGGGCGTGCAGGTCCTCCTCCAGGTGCAGGGCGCCCCAGTCCGCGAGCGCGCCCTCCCCGTACGCGGTGCACAGGGCGATGAGGCCGAAGACGAGGACGAGTCCGCGCACGCGCCCGGCGGGACGCTCGGACGCCGATGCGGGCTCGCTCCGTGTACGACTGTGGTCGTCCGGGGCCGTGGGGGCGTCGTGGCGCAGGAGTGTGGGGCCGACGGCGGCCGTGACGAGCAGGCCGATGACGGTGAGGGCGAGGAGGTGCCGGGTGGGGGAGACGTGGCCCGCGACCAGGCCGCCGAGCCCGGCGCCGAGCATGCCGCCGAGGCTGAACGCCGCGTGGAAGCTCGGCATGACGGGGCGGCGCAGGGCGGCGACCAGGTCGACCGCGGCGCTGTTCATCGCCACGTTGATCCCGCCGTAGGCGGCGCCGAACACGAGCAGGATCAGGCCGAGGGTGAGCGCCGAGTGGGTGAGCGGAGGCAGCGCGACGCTCAGCGCCAGGAGCACACCGCTCACCACGGTCACCGGATGACTGCCGAAGCGCCTGCACAGGCGCCCCGTGAGCATCATCGTGATCACGGCCCCCGCGGAGACGCCGAGGAGCGCGAGCCCGAGCGTGCTCGCCGAGGCGCCGGTCTGCTCCTTCACGGCGGGGATGCGCACGACCCATCCCGCGAAGATGAAGCCGTCGAGCGCGAAGAAGATCGTGAGCGCGATACGCAGGCGGGTGAGGGACGCGGTCCGCGGGCTGTCGTCCTTGACGGCCCCGAGTTTGTTTAGTGTCGGCACAAAGTCAGGGTAGGGCGCCACCCCGGCCGGGGACAAGACGGTTCGAGGCGTGACGGCCACGACATCCGGCGGACCGGCACAGGGAAACGGCTGCGGCCCCACCCGTCCGGGAGGGGCCGCAGCTATGAGAACCGTAGGTGTGGCTCGGGCGTCACACCGCGAGGACCTTGACCCCCGCCTCCTCGAAGCGTTCCACCGTCGCCGCGTCCACGGCGCTGTCCGTGACCAGGGTGCCGATCCGCTCCGTCGAGCAGATCCGGGCGAACGCGCGCTGGCCCAGCTTGCTGGAGTCCGCCGCGACGACGACGCGCTCCGCCCGCTCGCACAGCAGCCGGTTGATGGCCGCCTCCGCCTCGTCGTGCGCCGCCGCGCCGTGCGCGACGTCGAAACCGACGACACCCAGCACGGCCGTGTCGATCGTGATCTGGCTCAGCACGCCGTCCGCCAGCGGGCCGATGAGCTCGTACGACTGCGGCCGGGCGACCCCACCCGTCACCACGATCTTGAACTGGGGCCGCACGGCGAGCTCGTTGGCGATGTTCAGGGCGTTCGTGACGATCGTCAGGGCCGGGGAGCCGGAGGCGAGGTCGGGGCGGACCGCGAGTGCGCGCGCCACCTCGGTCGTCGTCGTGCCGCCGGTCAGCCCGACCGCCTCGCCCGGCGTGATCAGCTCGGCGACGGCCTTGGCGATCCGTTCCTTCTCGGAGGCGTTGCGCGCGGTCTTGTAGCGCAGGGGCAGCTCGTAGGAGACGCCGTGGACAACCGCGCCGCCCCGGGTGCGTACGAGCATCTGCTGCTCGGCGAGCTGGTCGAAGTCGCGCCGGATCGTGGCCGCGGACACCCCCAGATCGGCCGCCGCCTCCTCGACATCCAGGCGCCCCCGCTCCACGAGCAGTTCCAGCAGGGACTTCCAGCGGGCGTCGCGGGACATCCGCGGCCTCCAATCGTCGTTCTCCGGGTGACCCTAGCGCACTACCTGATGCTTGGTTATGCTCGAAAGGTATCGATTTCTTGCAGGAACGAGCATACGCTCGATGGGGCCGTTCGAGCGCGACGCATGCGACGTGTTCGAACGGTCCACGGACACGACACATCAGGGAGTGGGCACGGCATGAGCCATGTCGAGAACGAGCTGAACAGCCAGCCGGAGTGCTGGACGCGCGCGGCGGGCCTGGCCGCGGGCGAGGCCGCCAAGCTGCCCGCGCCGGGGGAGCGCGTCGCGATCGTGGGCTGCGGTACCTCGTGGTTCATGGCGCAGGCCTTCGCCGCGCTGCGCGAGCAGTCTGGGCAGGGCGAGACCGATGCGTTCGCGGCTTCGGAGTTCCCGGCCGGGCGCCCGTACGACCGTCTCATCGCGCTGTCCCGGTCCGGCACGACGACCGAGGTCGTCGAGCTGCTGGCCGCGGTCAAGGGCCGCATCCGGACGACTGCCGTCATCGGCGACCCGAACACACCGATCGTCTCCGCCGCCGACGACGTGATCGTCCTGGACTTCGCCGACGAGCAGTCCGTCGTCCAGACCCGCTTCGCGACGACGGCGCTCACGCTCCTGCGCGCCCACCTCGGCCTGCACACCGAGCAGGCGGTCGCCGACGCGCGCACCGCGCTCGAGACACCGCTGCCCGAAGGCCTCGTGGAGTGCGGCCAGTTCACCTTCCTGGGACGCGGCTGGACCGTCGGCCTCGCGAACGAGGCCGCCCTGAAGATGCGTGAGGCGTCCCTGTCGTGGACCGAGGCGTACCCCGCGATGGAGTACCGCCACGGCCCCATCAGCGTCACCACCGCGGGCACCGCCACCTGGATGATCGGCACGGCGCCCGAGGGGCTCGCCGAGCAGGTGACCGGCACCGGCGCGCTCTGGGTCGAGGGCGGCCTCGACCCGCTCGCCGAACTCGTGCGCGCGCAGCGCCTCGCCGTGGCCGTCGCGGCAGCCCGCGGACTCGACCCCGACCAGCCGCGCCACCTCACCCGCTCGGTGATCCTCACCGCCGGCTGACCGTCGACCGAGCTTCCGAGCCTTCCGAAAGGAGGGGCTGTGCCCCTCGCAGCAACCGGCGCGCTCGTCGCCGAGGCCACCGCGGCGCGTACCGCTGTGGCCGCGTTCAACGTCATCACCCTGGAGCACATCGAGGCCGTCGTGGCGGGCGCCGAGGCGGCGAACGCGCCGGTGATCCTCCAGGTCAGCGAGAACGCCGTGCGTTACCGCTACGGGCGCCTGCTGCCCCTCGCGAGGGCCGCGGCCGCCACCGCGGAGGCGTCCTCGGTGCCCGTGGCGCTCCACCTCGACCACGTCCAGAGCGACGAGCTGCTCCGCCAGGCCGCGGACGCCGGGTTCAGCTCGGTGATGTACGACGCGGCCCGGCTCCCCTACGACGAGAACCTCGCGGCCACCCGCGCGGCCGCCGACTGGGCCCACGCCAACGGGCTGTGGGTCGAGGCGGAGCTGGGCGAGGTCGGCGGCAAGGACGGTTCGGCGCCGCTCGACGCCCACGCGCCGGGCGCTCGCACGGACCCGGGGGAGGCCCGCGCCTACGTGACGGACTCGGGCGTCGACGCCCTCGCCGTCGCGATCGGCTCCTCGCACGCCATGACCACCCGCACCGCGACGCTCGACCACGACCTCCTCAAGCAGCTCTCGGAGGGCCTCGACGTACCGCTGGTCCTGCACGGTTCCTCCGGTGTCGGTGACGACGAACTCTCGCAGGCCGTCCGGGGCGGCATCGCCAAGGTGAACGTCGGCACCGCTCTGAACATAGCGATGACGGGGGCCATCCGGGAGTTCCTTGCAGCACATCCCGACGCCGTCGACTCCCGCAAGTACCTGAGCGTGGGCCGCGAGGCGATGGCCCGCACGGTGACGGAGCTGGTCGAGGTGATGCGCCGCTGACCCGTGCCCCGTTCCAGCCCCGGTACGCGCCAGACACCTCGTACCGGGGACAATGGGGCCATGGCCGGCCGGCACGAACCGCACGCGCCCCCGCTCTTCCCGGTGCACCGGGAGCGCCGGGTGATCACCCCCGGCGCCGTGCACGTGCCCGGCTGGCTCGACGCCGAGGCCCAGCGCGCACTCGTCGAAGCCTGCCGCGGCTGGGCCGCCGGGCCCGTGCCGATGCGCCACACAAGACTGCCGGGCGGCGGCGTGATGTCCGTCCAGACCGTGTGCGTCGGATGGCACTGGCAGCCCTACCGCTACACGCGTACGGCATCCGATGTGAACGGCGCCCAGGTGGCCCATTTCCCCGACTGGCTACGGGAGTTGGGCAGACGCGCGCTCGTCGACGCGTACGAGGACGACGCGGCCGGTGACGGCTACGACCCCGACACGGCACTGATCAACTTCTACGACGGCGCCGCCACCATGGGTATGCACCAGGACAAGGACGAGCGCGCCCGGGAACCCGTCGTCTCGCTCAGCGTCGGCGACACCTGCGTCTTCCGGCTGGGCAACACCGAGAACCGCGGCAAACCGTACGAGGACGTGGAGCTGGTCTCCGGGGACCTGCTGGTCTTCGGAGGGCCGTCGCGGCTCGCCTTCCACGGGGTGCCGAAGGTGTACCCCGGCACCGGCGACCCGGCCACCGGGCTCTCCCGGGGCCGCCTGAATCTCACGATGCGCGTCACCGGACTCACCGGAGCGCCCTCCGCACCCTCCCCACAGGGGTGAGTTCACCCGCAGGGGCTGCGGCGTTCACCGGATACGATGCGACACGGTGATCAGGGCGAGGAGTTGCTGATGCGTGGCAAGGCGGCCTCCGGGGCCGGGGGGCAGACGGCGGGCGAGGCGGAGGGCTCCGCGCGTGCGCCCCGTCTCGAGCGGGGCCGTGGTGCTCTCGGCCCGGCGCTCGAACTCGTGCACACCGGCCGCGCGCCGACCCGCGCCGTCCTCACCGCCGAACTGGGGGTGACGCGGGCCACGGCGGGCGCGGTCGCCGCCGAGCTGGAAGCGCTCGGACTGATCAGGATCGACGCGAAGCCGAGCGCCGCGGCGGGCTCGCAGGGGCGTCCCTCGCACCGGCTGTCCGTCGCCGAGGACGGACCCGTGGCGCTCGCCGCGCAGGTGCACGCGGACGGCTACCGCGCGGCCCTCGTAGGCCTCGGCGGCCGGATCGTCGCGACCACGCCCGGCTGCGAGATCATCGACCCGGATCCGGCGCAGGTACTCGGCTCGGTCGTGGAGGCCGGCGCCCAACTCCTGCGCGAGACCGGCCGCCACTGCGTCGGCGCGGGCCTCGCCGTGCCGTCCGCCGTGGCCGAGCCCGACGGCACGGCCCTCAACCCGCTCCACCTCGCCTGGCCCGCGGGCTCGCCCGTCCGCGAGATCTTCGCCGAGCGCGTACGGGAGGCGGGCATCGGGCGGCCGGCGTTCGCCGCGAACGACGTCAACCTCGCCGCCCTCGCCGAGCACCGCCACGGCGCGGGCCGCGGCGCGCGCGATCTGCTGTGCGTAGCCACCGGCCACCGCGGCGTCGGCGGCGCGCTCGTCCTCGACGGGCGTCTGCACACCGGCAGTTCGGGCCTCGCCCTGGAGGTCGGGCACCTCACCGTGAACCCCGAGGGCCGGCCCTGCTACTGCGGCAGCCGCGGTTGCCTCGACGTGGAGACCGACCCGCTGGCCCTGCTCGACGCGGCGGGCCGCGAACCCGGACCCGACGGCTCCCTGCTCCAGCAGGCCCGCGACCTGATCACCGGCAGCCTCGACGACCCCAAGGTACGGATGGCCACCGAGGCCCTGATCGACCGTCTCGGACTCGGCCTCGCGGGCCTGGTGAACATCCTCAACCCCGACCGCATCATCCTGGGCGGCCTGCACCAGGCGCTCCTCGACGCGGACCCCGACCGTCTGCGGGCCGTCGTCGCGGACCGCAGCCTGTGGGGCCGCAGCGGGGGCGTCCCCATCCTGGCGTGCACGCTCGACCACAACAGCCTGGTCGGAGCAGCCGAGTTGGCGTGGCAGCCGGTCCTCGACGACCCGCTCTCGGCGCTGGGCCTCGCCTGATGCGCGGGAGACCGTCGCACCCCGGCTGGTCCTGCAGGGGCTTGACCGTGCACAATCACCGCCATGATCGGTGAATCGGCCCGGAACTACCTGGCCTCGGTGGAGAGCCGCCTCCAAGGGGACGGCTGCGCGACGCGCTGGGAGGACTGGTTCGGTGTGCCCGTCCTCGTGGGGCGGCGGGCCGACTTCCGGATGCGCTGGATGGCCACCAACCTGCACCTGTTCACCGTCGCCGCCGCCGTGCCCGAGATCACTCCGCAGAGCGTCGACGCGTTCACCTCGCAGGTCCTGACGTACGCGAAGCAGAACAAGGGCGGCCTCCCGGTCGGCCTGTAGACCGGCGTCGCGGCCTTTCCCGTCCTCGTCAGCGAGCGCGTCGACCCGGCCGCCATGGCCTGGGCCGAACAGCAGCAGCGCAACCGCTTCGCCTGCTGCGCACGCCCCGTCGTCGTGGACAGCGCACAGCGCTACGTCGGCTTCGACCGCGGCAAGCCGGCCATCGGCCGCGTCTACGCCTCCCACCTCATCGACAAGGGCAACCGCTACTTCAACGGGTAGTCGTCACGGTCACCGGGCGTCGCGCCCGCCCTGCTGAGGCCCACCGCGAGCACCCCACGCGCCAGATCGCCTCCCGAGTGGTGCCCGACAGCGAGCAGTTCGCGTAGGGCGGGTTCCAGGACACCGTCCCCGTTCAGCGCCCGCAGGAACGCGTGTGCCTGCGGTACGCATTCGCCGCGCACCGCGTGCCTCAGGAGTGCCGCCGAGAGCAGCGGTGTGCGCAGGGTCGCGTCCGCGACCGCCTCCGAGAGCGGCGCGAGAGGGCCTCCCCACGCTCGGCTCGCCAGCAGTGCGCCACACAGGATGTCGTCACCGGACGGGGTGAGCCCGGGGCCGAGGCCGACCAGCGCGCGGGCGGCCCGCCGGACTTCGCCGGCGTCATCGGCGTGCAGGGCATGGCGCAGGTCGGTCATGCGGGGAGCCAGCGGGGGCGGCAGGGGGTGCGCCGGCGCGTCGAGCAGCACCGTCACCTGCCTGATGCGCGCCGGGTCCGGTGGGGAGGGGGCGCCCTGGACACGGGGCGGTGTCCAGGACGCCTCCGGCTCGAAGTGAACCGGCCCGACGACTACGCGGCCTGCCCCGAAGCCGGCCCATGGTGTGTTCAGGTCGAACGGCCGGTCCGCCGACGAGAAGGGCAGTACGAGCGCGTTCGGCAGGCGGATAGCGTCCCTGGTCACCACGGCGAGCGCGGGTAACTCCCGGTCGCCGGTGACGAGATGGACCGCGTAGCGGGTGGCCGCGACGACGCGGGCCGGCCGGGACGGACCGTGCAGCAGCGGGGCGACGGCCGTGCTGATGGTGCCGAGGTGTACGTGACTGACGGTGCCGAGGTGTACGTGCTCAGGGCGGGTCACCCCAGCCCGTACAGACCCCCTGTCGGCCGGCGTGCCCGTCACTCCCCGGACTCCGGGGGCACGCCGAAGGCGCTCAGCGCGTCCGTGAAGCAGCGCATCGGGGCGTGGGTGAGGCCGGCGCCGATCTGGCCGATGCCCGGTTCGCGGTGCGCGATGCCCGTGGTGATGACCGGTTCGAGGCCCGTGTCGACGACCTTGCGGATGTCGAGGCCGACAGGGCTGCCGACGAAGTCGAGGCCGGGGAGGCGGTAGTCGCGGTGCCGGCCGACGGTGAGCGTCGCCATCTCCTGGCTGACGCGGCGGGCCCCTTCGGGGGTGCCGCCCACGAAGCCGACGATCGCCGGGGCGGCGGCCAGCGCGAATCCGCCCAGGCCGTGCATCTCGGTGATGGCGCTGTCACCGATGTCGGGATTGGCGTCGGCGGGCCCGTATCCGGCGAAGTAGAGGCCGTCCACGGGGGCGGCGGGCGCCGTGAACCAGGCGTCGCCGAGGCCGCTGACACGGATGCCGACGTCGACACCGTTGCGCGCGAAGGCGGTGACGACCGTGGAGTGCGGCACGCCGTGCCCGGCCAGCAGTGCCAACTTGCTCGCGGCCATGGAGAAGTTGAGGAACCAGTAGTTGTTGTCGCGCAGGAAGTCCAGCGCCTCGATCCCGCCGAGTTCCGCGTGCCGGGCGAGCGCGGCGGAGAGCTCGCGGGTGAGCAGGGCGCTCGCGGCGGTGTTGCGGCTGTGGCACTCGTCGCCCATCTGAAGGGCCTGCGCGGTGACCGACCGCAGGTTCACCGGCTCGGCCAGCGAGCCGATCGCCGCGCGCAGCGCGGGGCCGAGGCGCTCTCCCATCCAGCGCAGCCGCTCCGTCACGTCGTCGCCGAGCGCGCCGTAGCGCAGGCAGCGCCCCTGCCCCTCGTTGAGGTTGGAGTAGGCCCGCAGTCCCGTGGCCTCGTCCTCCACGACGAGCAGGGGCATGGACGCGGAGATGACGCCCGCCATCGGGCCGACCGTGTCGTGGTGATGGCAGGGGGCGAAGCGAATGGCTCCCGCGTCGGCGAGTGCTTCCGCGTCCGCTGCCGTCGCCGCCCAGCCCTCCAGGAGCGCGGCGCCGACGACGGCGGCCCGCATCGGGCCGCACATGCGCTCCCACTCGATCGGCGGTCCGGCATGCAACAGGAGCCTCTCCTGCGCCAGTTCAGTGATGAGCTCCCCGGCCGGGCGGACATCGGTCCACAGCGGCACGACGCCGAGTATCCGCTCGAGTGCTTCGGCGTTGGCCGCCTCGACGGCCGGGTGCGCGACCAGGCGGGCGAGCCCGGCGCCGAGTTCCGGATCACCGGAGGCCGGGGGGCGCCAGTCGACCGCCGTCACCGTCGCGCCCGCGGCCCGCGGCGGCCCGGCGAACGCGTCGACACCGACGTTCACGACGTGCGGTACGCCGGTCAGGAGGCCCTGCGCGGGCGAGGCCTGTGCGGTCATGCGGTCTCTCCGATCCGGGAGGCAGAGGCAGAGGCAGAGGCAGAGGCAGAGGCGGAGGCAGAGGCAGAGGCGGAGCCAGGGGCTGCGGGGGCGAGCATCAAGTCGCCACCGGCGCAGAGGAGTTCGGCGCACACCCGCCCGGCGGTCGTGCTGCTGTCGGCGACGTACGCACCCGCCTCACGCAGAATCCGCCGCTGTGCGGTGAGCCCCTGCGGGTCGTCGTCGGTGCCCACGACGAACGCGATCACCGGCGGGGCGTCGACAGGAGCCTCGGCCAGGACCCCGGCGAGAGCCGCTGCCGGATCCGGCGCTGCGCCGTGTCCGATGACCACGTCGAGGACGACCGCGGCGCTCCGCGGGTCCGCGAGGGCCGCCCGCAGGTACTCGGTGCGGACCGTGGGGTCGATCATCGGGTGGGGGCGCCCGGCGGTGAACTCGTCGTCGCCCAGGTCGAGTACGAGATGCCGGTCCGGCAGGCGCGGGACGGTGCCCGGCACCGGCGGGGGAGCGGTGCGGGTGATGTCACCGAGTGCCGGGCCGAGGAGCAGGACCGCCTCATGGGCGAACGTGCCGCCCGCGTACAGGGCCCGCAGCAGGCGGCGCGGCGGAGCGGGGGCGGGCAGCTTGGGCAGCTCTTCGCCGGGCGGCGGTGCTCCGCCGACGGCAAGGGAGGCCGCGGACCGCGCTGCCTCCAAGAGGGTGGGCGCGAGCGTCACTCCGGCCGGGACGGGGGCAGTCCCGTCCGTGCCGAGAAAACAGGCCACCACAGGTTTCCCCAACGCGCTTGCGTGCCGCAGCAGTTGCTCGGCCACGTGCGGCGCGGGCGGTTTGGACACGAGAACGATGACCTCCGTGGCGGGGTCCGCGGCCAGGGCGTCGAGCCCGGCCCGCATCGTCAGCCCGCCCACTTCCGCGCTCACGTCGCGGCTGCCGGTGCCGATCACGTGGCTGATCCCCGAGCCCATGGAGTGCAGCAGACTCGACACCTGTTGCAGTCCCGTACCGGAGGCCCCGACCAGGCCGACGCAGCCCGCCCGCACCTCGTTGGCGAAGCCGAGGGGGATGCCGCCGATGACGGCGGTTCCGCAGTCCGGGCCCATGACGAGCAGCCCACGGCGGGCGGCCTCGCGCTTCAGGAGCACCTCCTGCTCGATCGGCACGTGGTCGCTGAAGACGAAGGCGTGCATGCCCAGGCGCAGCGCTTTGAGGGCCTCGGCGGCCGCGTACGGGCCTGGGGTGGAGATCAGCGCGAGACTCGCGCCGGCGGGGGCGCCGACGAGCGAGCGCACCGGGGGCCCGGCGTCCGCACCGGCCTCCGGTCCTGCGCCCGGTCCCTCGCCGGGACCGGACAGGGCATCGACCACCAGGGCGAGGGCGGTGTCCACCGCGTCGGGTTCGCCGCGGAGGGCGACGAGCAGGTCGTTGGGTCCGGCGTCGTGGCCCGGGGTGGTCAGCAGCCCCGACCGCGCGAGGACGTCGCGGTTGGCGGGTGTGCCCATCACGAGGCTGATGGTTTCGACGCCCGGCGGTTCGGCCAGGCGGGCGGCGACCCTCATGAGGGCGACGGAGTCGGCGTAAAGATCCTTGTGCACGGCGTTTCGCAGCACCATGGTTCCGACTCTAGGCAGCGGCCCGCCCCTTGCAGCATGGCTCGAAGTGCCAGAACCGGCAGGGGATTTACCGGCAACGGATGACAGTGACCCGCCTTTCGAGGACCAGCGTCAGCCGCAAGGAGGGCTTGCTCAGCGCCGGTCGCGCGCCGAGAGCAACCGGTATGCGTGGACGGCCAGTTCGGTCTGGAGCCGGGCCGTCGGCCGGCGTTCGAGACCGCCGGTGAGGCGGTCGATCTGGCGCAGTCGGTAGCGCAGGGTGTTGTAGTGGACGTGCAGCCGCGCGGCAGTGGCCACGCCGTTGCGGTCCTCGAGGAGATAGACGCTGAGGGTCTCGACGAGGCTGCCCTCGTGCTCGGCGTCATGGGCGAGCAGCGGGCCGAGCGCGTCGTCGACGAGAGCCGTGAGCTCCGCCGCGGGCAGCAGTCCGAGAAGCCGGTACACCCCCAGGTCCGCATGGCCGCGGACGAAGTCGGGGCCGTGCAGTTCGCGGCCGAGCGTCAGGGTCTGCGCCGCTTCCTCGTAGCTGTGGTGATAGTCGGTGAAGTCGTCCCGGACGGTTCCGGCGGCGACCGCCACGTCCCAGTCGGGGTGTGCGGCGGTGACAGCCGCGTGCAGGGCCTGACATCGGCCGTTGAGGGACGGCCCCGGTTCCATCAGCAGGACGAGTCCGCTCTGACTGCCCCAGATGATCGCGCCGGGCCCGGCAGTCGACCGTACGAGTGGCAACAGCCTTTCCTCCAGGGCGAGTTCGGTGTCGGTGGGGCCGCCGGCGCCGGTGGAAGAGACCTCGGCGAGGACAACCGCGCGGGGCAGGCGCAGGTTCCAGCCCATGGCCGCGGCGCGGCGCGCGGTCTCGGCGCGGTCGAGCGGAGGCCGTGAGACCAGTTCCATCAGGAGCAGCGTGCGGTAGCGCTGCTGGCGGCTGGCCAGGGCGCGTTCCTGGGCGGCGATGGTCGCCGCGACGGTCGTGGCGTGCTCCAGCGCCATCCTCTGATGAGTGTCGAGCTCATGAGCGGAAGGCATGGACGCCCCGGCCCCGTGGTCCGGGGCCTCCGCGTCGTCCCGCCACAGGGCCACGGCGCCGCTCGCGCCCGTGCCCGTCTCGATGGCGCGCTCGGCGGCGGGCGGACGGTCGGGAGGCGGGGAGCCCGCGGAGGCCAGGATCCACCCGTGCTCGTCGAGCACGGCGGCCGCGCAGCCGGACAGCTCGAGCAGTACGTTCATGAGCTCCTGGTAGGAGCCTCCGTCGAGGGCCACCGCCGTGAGCCGTTCATGGATGGCGCGCGAACGCTCCAACTCCAGGGCCTGGCGGTTCAGTACGGTGCCCAGCACCTCGGACAGGATGTCGTTGAACATGACGGCGCCCGGCAACTCGACGACAGGGAAGCCGAGTTCGTCCGCCACCGCCAGCATCACCGGCGGCAGCGCGGGCAGATAGGGACCGACCTTCACGGCCAGGGCGGCGAGGCCGCGCTCGGCGAGTACGGGGATCAGGTCGCTCAGCGCCTCCGCGTCGTCACGGACCGCGTAGGCGGTGGTCAGCAGCAGTTCACCGCCGCGCATCCAGCGCACGATGTCGGGGACTTCCATGATGTTGACGACGCGGATACGGCGGCCGCGGCCGCTCGCCCCGGCGACGAGTCGTGCGCCGCTGAGGCAGGGCAGGGCCAGCGCCTCGCTCACGGTCAGCCCGGGAGAGAGGCCGTAGGGGACGGTCGGGGCGGTACCGATACCGAAGCCTGTCATGCACAGTCACTATGCGACAGCCGCGAGTAACCTGTAATACCCCGCGCGTAACTTCCGTGTTTCCCACCGCGGTCGGGGACACCCCTTGTCAGTGGGTGTCAGCGGCGGGCCCCTCATCCTGGTGTCCGGTGCCCATGACCGGCTCGGGCGGCCTCTCTTACGGTGACCCGCATGACTCCCCGAGCCGTGCCGAGGACAGTGGTGGTCGCCATCGGCGGCAACGCGCTGCTGCGCGGTGGCACCCACGCCACCGTCGCCGAACAGGTCGAGGCCGCGCGCAGGCTCGCGTCCCCCGTAGTGGCGCTGGCCGACACGGGGTGGCGGGTCGTGGTCACCCACGGCAACGGCCCCCAGGTCGGATTCATCAAGCGCCGCGCGGACCTCGCGGCAGCCCTGGCCCCCGAACTGCCCGCCCTCGGCCTCGACATGTGCGTGGCCGACTCGCAGGGCGGCCTCGGATACATCCTGGCGACCGCGATCGCGGGCCGCCTCAGGTCGCTCGGGCGCGCCGACGACCGGGTCGCCGCGCTGATCACCCACACCGTGGTCGACGCGCACGACGAGGCGTTCAGCCACCCGACCAAACCTATAGGAGCCTTCTATCCGGCAGTCCGGGCAAGGGAGTTGGCGGGCCTTCACGACTGGACCGTGGCGGAGGAGGGCGAGCGGGGCTGGCGGCGCGTGGTCCCGTCGCCCCGGCCGCGCCGGGTCCTTGAGACGGAGTCCGTACGGGCACTGTCCTCGGCAGGATTCACGGTGATCGCGGCCGGTGGCGGCGGAATCCCTCTCGTGGAAGGCGACGACGGTGGCTACCAGGGCGTCGAAGCCGTCATCGACAAGGATCTGACCTCGGCGCATCTCGCGACGGAACTCGGCGCGGACCTGCTGGTCATCACCACCGCGGTCGAACGCGTAGCCGTCGACTACGGCCGTCCCACGCAGCGCTTCCTGGATCGGCTGACCTGCGGCGAGGCCGAACGGCTCCTCATCCAGGGCCAGTTCCCGCCGGGCAGCATGGGCCCCAAGATCAGCGCCGCCCTCGACTTCCTGCGCGGCGCCCCCGGCCGCCAGGTGCTCATCACCTCACCGGAGCAGCTGGGCGCCGCCCTCGACGGACACGGCGGCACCTGGCTCGACAGCGACCCGGCGCGGACCACCGAAGAACCCCTCAACGGCACCGTCACGGCAAGGAGGCCGCAGTGATACTCGAAGGTGGACAGGGCCCGATCGACGGCACGCACTATCTGCGGGCCACACCGGAGACCGTCGGCTGGGGGCGGCTGCCCTGCCGCACCACAGCGCCGGCCCTCACGATCGACTCCGGCGACAGCGTCACCTTCGACACCGTTTCGCACGAGGGCATCCTGGAGGACCAGGGGCGCGACCCGGCGGCCTTCTTCGGGCGGTACGGCATCGCCGCGACCGAAGTGCTCTCAGACGCCCGCCTGTTGGCGAAGTCCCCGCCGCCACGGGACCCGGACGGCGACGGCCCCCATGTCGTCAGTGCGCCCGTCCACATCAGGGGCGCCGAGCCCGGTGACCTCCTCAAGGCCGAAGTGCTGTCGCTGCACCGGCGCGCCGACTACGGCGTCATCTCCAGCAGGCACGGCCGTGGCGCGTTGCCGGACGAATTCGCCCGCACAGCACCGGAGTTCACCTTCTGTGAGGTGGAGCGTGCGGACGGCCGGGACAGCGGCGTGATCCGCTACGCCGAGGGCCGGGCGGCCCGGTTCCGGCTGCGACCCTTCATGGGCATCATGGGCGTGGCCACCGACACGGACGGATCGCAGCACTCGGTGCCGCCGGGACGGCACGGCGGCAACCTCGACATCAAGGAACTCGAGACACGCTCCGCGCTGTATCTGCCCGTACAGACGGCCGGAGCGGGCTTCTACACCGGAGATCCGCACTACGCCCAGGGGAACGGCGAAGTCGCCCTCACCGCCCTGGAGGCGCCGCTGCGCGCCACGTTCCGGCTCACCCTCCTCAAGGGCGCACGGGCCCGCGCGGCGGCCGCGACCCTCACGCATCCCTTCGGCGAGACCGACCGGCACTGGATCCCCGTGGGGCTGCACGAGGACCTCGACGAGGCGATGCGGGAAGCCGTCCGCGCCGCCGTCCGCTTCCTCACTGACCGTTTCGGCATGGACGGGCCGACCGCGTACGCCTACCTGAGCGCGGCGGCCGACTTCGAGATCTCGCAGGTCGTCGACCAGGTCCAGGGAGTGCACTGCCTCATCCGCAAGGCGGACTTCCCTGACTGATCCAGTCCGATCCAGGCACATCCAGTCCGATCGCGGCTGATCCCGCCTGCCGCGTACGCCAGTCACCCCCGCCCCCGCCCATCCACCCACCGGGAGCCCGTATGCCTCAACTGATACTGCGTCAAGCACGCGTCGAAGACGCCCGGTCGCCCTGCGACGTGGTGATCGACGGCGGCCGGGTGCGAGCCGTCGGGGACGCCTCGGGCCAGGATGCCGACGCGGTGATCGACTGCGCGGGCCGGGTCGTCCTGCCCGGCTTCGTCGAACCCCATCTGCATCTCGACAAGGCCCTCCTGGACGGCGTACGAAGCAACCCCGACGGAACCCTCGCCGGAGCGATCGCGGTGACCGGCGAACTGAAGAGCGCGTTCACGCGCGAGGACGTACTGGCTCGTGCGCGGCGCGTCCTTGAGGCAGCGGTCCTCAACGGCACGACGGTGATCCGCGCCCATCCGGACGTCGACCCGATCGCGGGGCTGCTTGGCGTCGAGGTCCTGCTCCAACTCCGCGAGGAGTACGCGGAGTTGGTGGACCTCCAGATCGTGGCGTTCCCGCAGGAGGGCATCCTGCGGTCTCCCGGCACCGAGAAACTGCTGATCGCGGCGCTGGCAGCGGGCGCCGACGTGGTGGGCGGGTGCACCTACAACGAGGCCACCCTGGACGACTGCCGCCGCCACGTCGAGCTCGTGCTCGACCTCGCCGCACAGCACGGAGTGCCGGCCGATCTGCACGCGGACTTCGCCGACGACGCGTCCGACCCCCGGTACGCGCTCGCCGAGTTCATCGCCGGCCAGACCGCGCGCCGGGGTCTGGGTGGTCGGGTGGCGCTCGGTCATATGACCTCACTCAGCGGCCGGGAGCCAGCGGATCGGGCTCGGGCGATGGCCGCACTCGCCGACGCGGGCGTCGCGGTCGTGCCGCTACCGGCGACCGACCTGCACCTCGGCGGGCGACGGGACACCCGGGCGGTCCGGCGGGGGGTCGCCCCGGTCCGCGAACTGTGGGACCACGGCGTGCTGGCCGCCTGCTCCTCCAACAACATCCGCAACGCCTTCACCCCGTTCGGGTGCGCGGACCCCCTGGACACGGCGCTCCTGCTGGCGCAGACCGGCCACCTGTCCGGGCCCACCGACCTCCACCGGGTGCTGCGCATGGTCACGCACGACGCGGCCCGGGTCGTGGGCGTCGCCGACGACTACGGCGTACGGCCGGGCGCCCGCGCCGACCTGGTGGTGCTCGACACGCAGGTCTACGACGACATCGTCCTGGACCGGCCCGAACGCGCCCATGTCATCAAGGCGGGGAAGGTGGTGGCCCGCACGGTCAGGACCCGCGAACTCCTCGTCCACTGAGCCTCCCCTCCCCTCGCACCCTCACCAGCCCCCCACGCGCCCCCGCACGGCACCGCGCTCGGCCATCCGACTCCAGCAGAGGAATCCCCATGCGCGAACGCCTCTCTCACGAAATCGTCGCCTCCGTACTCGCCGGTCTGACGGCGTTCATCGGAGGGACCGCGCTCCATCTCCCGCCCTGGGCGATCTTCATCTCGTGGGCGGCCGTCTTCGCACTCGGAGGGCCGAGCTGGGCGAACGCACGAAGGTTGTGGTGCACGATGCCCGCCGGCTCCGCCTTCGCCCTGACCATCGTGCTGATCGACCAGCACGTGGGCACGGCGTTCGGCGACAGCCAGCTCGCCCGCAACGCGGTGCTGGCCCTGGTGATCATGGTCGTCAACACCGTCCTGATGTACACGGGCCGCATCAAGGCGTTCTCGCTGATTCCCGGCATGTTCCTCGGCTTCGCCAGCTACTTCGCCACGTTCTTCGGCGGCTTCGGCTACAAGCCGGGCAACATCTGGGCGGCGTGGGTCTGCGTGGTCGCGATGAACGCGCTCGGGCCGGTCTTCGCCTATCTGTCCAACCGGCTCATGTACCCGATCTTCTCGCCGGTGCCGACGTCGGTCGTGGCGTCCGCGGGCCCTGTGCACCACGACGGCCGCGCACCGTCGGCCGGCACCGCACAGGCAGAGTAAGGCCGTCCGTCACCTCCCGGGCAGCCGTTCCGCCGCGAACGCCCTGCCCGGGTTGTCGACGAGGATCCGGTCCACCAGCTCCTTGCCCAGGGCCAGTTCGAGCCGTGGGCGGACGCGGCGCAGCAGATACGGCATCCCGGGCCCGCCGCTCACCGAGCGCGCTCCGGCGGTCGTCGTGTCGCCGCCGAGCAGGAGCCGGTCGCCGTACCCCGCATCGGCGAGCGCCGCCATCGCGTCCGGCATCCGCCAGTCCGTCGCGTGGTTGGCGCGCGACGGCCCGTCGAAGGCGAGGTACGCGCCGGACTCGGCGGCCTGCCGGTGCACGACGAAGTCGGGGGAGCGGTTGAGGTGCCCGAGCACGACCCGCTCCGGCGCCACCCCCAACTCTTCGCACAACAGGTCGAGTACGTCGAGTACGCCCGTTCCCAGCTCGTGGTGGACGGCGATCGGTGCGCCCGTCGCGTGATGGGCCTCGGCGGCGGCCCGCATCGTCCACACCGCGTGGTCGTCGAGGGCGTGGAAGCCGCCCGCGACCTTGATGAGGCCGGCCCGCACACCGCTGTCGCCGATCCCCTCCGTGAGTTCCCGCACGAACACGTCGGCGAGGACGGGACGCAGCCGGGCGAGCAACTCCGGTGCGTAGTGGGCGGCTTGGTGGACACCCGTCGCGGCCACGACGCGTACGCCCGTCGCGGTCGACAGTTCGGGCAGCAGCTCGGCCCGGCGTCCGAGCCCGTGCGGTGTCCACTGGACGACCGCGCCGCCGCCCGCATCCCGGTAGGCGCGCAGTTCCGCCTCGGCGGCGGCCGTGTCGTCGAGTTCCTGGCCGGGGAGTAGGGGGCTGCGGAAGAAGAGGTGGTCGTGCGCGTCGCACACGCCGAGTTCCTCCGGCGCCACGTCCCCGAGCACGGTCCGAACGGTCGCGGTCACCACTGCCTCCCCCGGGGGAGCCGGTCGCGCTCGGGGGCGCTCAGGTGCAGCACCTCGTAGAGGTCGCCCGGTGTTTCCGGTGACGTGTGGTCCCAGAGGGAGAAGGTGAGCAGCTCCCAGTGGCGCGGATCGACGGCGACGGCTGCGCACACCGCCCCGTCCTGTCCGGCGATGCGGGCCGCGTCGCGCACGGCGGCATCTGTCAGTTCGGCGAGCGGAGCCTGCCCGGTGAGGGGTGTCCGGCGGCGTACCGCGCTCCTCGGGGTGGCCTGCGAGGCCGGGCCCTCCTCGTACGCGAGTCCGGCCCAGTGCTGCACCTCGGGCCGCCCGAAGTCGTCCACGATCCCCTGGAATCCGCGCCCCCACAGGAACGAGTTCATGCCCTGAGGGGTGTTCCACAGGTAGCACGGCGCGTACTGGTTCACGAGTGACCCGGCGACACCGCGCTCCCGCATCAGATAGGCCTTGAGGCCGAGTCCGGGGAAGGCGTCGAGGAGATGCCCCCTGGTCTCCACCCGCTTGCGGATGATGCCCATGTCGTAGTCGGCGGGCAGCGTGATCTCGTACTGCATCGCGTGCACGGTCGCGTCTCTCCTCGGCTCAGGCGGCGGGTGCGAGCAGCGAAAGCAGTCCGCGAACCCCCGCGTCGAAGGCGGCGGGCGAGCCCGACGCGCGGGCCAGGACATAGCCGCCCTGGACAGTCGCGACGATGGTCGCCGCGATCTCCTCGGCGTCCAGCGAGGGCGCGAACTCGCCCTGCTCCTTGCCCTCTTCGACGATTCCGGCGAGCTGTTCCCGCAGCCAGTCGATCGTGTCGTCGACCGGTGCGCGCAGCGCGTCGCTCGCGATCACGTCCGGGTCCATCGTGAGCCGGCCGATCGGGCAGCCGCGCAGCACATCGCGCTCGCGCCGCAGATACGCCTCGATGCGGGCATACGCGGAACCGCCGCCGAACGACTTCGCGGCGGTGGCCCGCATCTCCTGCGCCGTGCGCTCGATCGCGGCGAGCGCGAGGTCCTGCTTCCCGCCGAAGTGGTGGTACATGCTGCCCTGCCCCGCGTCGGCGCGCTGCTGGATCGCCTTGGGGCTCGTGCCCACGTAACCCCGCTCCCACAGGAGCTCACGAGTGGACTCGATCAACCGGTCCGAAGTGCTCATGAATCCACTGTACATACTAGTAGGTACAGAAGGCGAGAGTGGGGAGAGTAGGCGGAAGCGGGCCCCGTACTCCCGTGGGGGTACGCGCGCTGCCGCTGGCTGTACGACGACTTCGACCCCCCTCCGGAGCGAGTCTCGAGTCATCGAGAAAACGTGAGCACACGTTCCGAGGAGATGAGTCTTATGCAGACCCTGGCTGACTGGGACGGCGGGCCCGGCCCGTGGATCCTGTTCTTCCCGCTGATCTGGGCGGCCGTCGTCATCGGCGTCGTCACGCTGCTGCGCCGCACGGTGTGGCGCGGACGCCGCCGTGGCGCCCCCTGGCGGCCCGCCGCCGACGAGAACTCGCCCCTCACCGTGCTCGGCCGACGCTTCGCCGCGGGCGAGATCGACGAGGACGAGTACTGGCGCCGGAGCTCGGTCCTGAACGAGGAGTTCGGCCGTACCAAGGGCGGTGCGGCATGACCACCGCCACGCTCACCCGGACCGCGGCCCGAGTCGTCGACGCCGTGAAGGTCTACGGCAGTGGCGACACCGCGGTCCGGGCCCTGGACGGCGTGAGCGTCGGCTTCGAAGCCGGCAGATTCACCGCGATCATGGGTCCTTCCGGCTCCGGAAAGTCCACGCTGATGCACTGCGCGGCGGGCCTCGACACCCTCAGCGCCGGCTCCGCCTTCATCGGCGACACCGACCTGAGCGACCTCGACGACCGCCGCCTGACCCTGCTGCGCCGCGACCGGATCGGCTTCGTGTTCCAGGCCTTCAACCTGGTGCCGACGCTGACGGTCGCGGAGAACATCACCCTGCCGATGGACCTCGCGGGGGCGAAGGACGACGCCGCTTCCAGGGAGTGGATCGACGCCCTGGTCGACATCGTCGGCCTGCGCGACCGGCTGCACCACCGGCCGTCCGAACTCTCCGGCGGACAGCAGCAGCGCGTCGCCGTGGCCCGGGCCTTCGCCGGCCGCCCCGACGTCGTCTTCGCCGACGAACCCACCGGCAACCTCGACTCGCGCTCCGGCGAGGAGGTGCTCGGGCTCCTCGGCCGCGCCGTACGGCAGATGGACCGCACGGTCGTCATGGTCACCCACGACCCGGTGGCCGCCGCCCACGCCGACGAGGTCGTCTTCCTAGCCGACGGCCGCCTCGTCGACCGGATGCAGGCACCGACCCCGGACAAGGTCCTCGACCGCATGAAGGCCTTCGACACGGCCGGTGGCGCACGACGTGCGGGGGAGGCGCCGTCATGAGCTCCCTGAGCACCTCCGCGCGCCTGAGCGTGTCGTCGCTGCGCGCCCACAAGCGGCGCTTCGCCGGCACCTTCCTGGCCGTCCTGCTCGGCGTCGCGTTCCTCGCCGGCACGCTCGTCATGGGTGACACCCTGCGCGCCAGCTTCGACACCATGTTCGGCAACGCGTCGAGCGGCACGGACGCCGTCGTCCGCAGCACGAATGTGATCACGACCCCCGGTGAGAGCCAAGGCACCCGGCAGCCCGTCGCCGCGTCGCTCGCGAAGAAGCTGGCGGACACCCCGGGCGTCGCCGCCGCCGTGCCCGGCATCCAGGGCGCGGGCCAGCTCGTCGGCAGCAACGGCAAGGCGATCGGCGGCCAGGGCCCGCCCACCCTCGCGGGCAACTGGATCGACGACCCCGAACTCAACCCCTACCGCCTGGCCGAGGGACACGCCCCTTCGAAGACCGGCGAGGTCGTCGTCAACCGGGGAGCCGCCAAGAAGGGCGACCTCAAGATCGGCGACACCACGACCCTGCGCACCCCCGACCCCGTCAAGGTGACGATCGTCGGCCTCGCGACCTTCGGCGGCGAGGACGGCATGGCGCAGGTGACGTACACCGGCATGACGCAGGCCGACGCGGAGAAGTACCTCACGCCGAGGCCCGGCGAGGCCGCGTCCATCCAGGTGCGGGCCGGCCCCGGCACCAGCCAGCGGGAACTCGTCGACGAGCTGACTCCCGTACTGCCCAGGGGAGTCGAGGCCATCACCGGCGAGGCGTCGGCGCAGGAGAACACGGACATGATCTCCGGCCAGTTCCTGACCCTCTTCACCACCTTCCTCCTCGTGTTCTCCGGCATCGCCCTGCTCGTGGCGACCTTCTCGATCCACAACACGTTCGCGATCGTCGTCGCTCAGCGCACCCGTGAGAACGCGCTCCTGCGCGCCCTCGGCGCCTCCCGCCGCCAGGTCACCGCCACGACGCTCGTCGAGGCGAGCGCCGTCGCCGTTCTCGCGTCGGTCGCCGGTCTTGCCGGCGGCATCGGCATCGCGGCCGGTCTCCAGGCGCTGTTCCCCGCCATCGGCTTCCCGTTCCCCGACGGCGCTCTCGTGATCAGCGGCCTGTCCATGCTGCTCCCGCTCGCCGTGGGCGTCCTCGTCTGTCTCGGCTCCGCGCTCCTGCCCGCCGTACGGGCCGGACGCACCGCACCCCTTGCGGCCCTGCGCGAGACGGCAGTCGACCAGTCCGGTGCCTCGCGCCGCCGCGCCGTCATCGGCACGGCGCTCGGCGTCGCAGCGATCGCCGTCACCCTGGTCGGAGTCCTCTCCTCGCCGTCCATCTGGCTCGCGGGCCTCGGCAGCGTGCTGATCCTCATCGCGTTCGTGGTGCTCGGTCCGGTCGCCTCGTCGCGCGCCGTACGTGTCCTCGGCAGCCCCCTCGACAAGCTGCGTGGCGTCACCGGCGGCCTCGCCCGGCGCAACGCCCTGCGCAGCCCCAAGCGCACCGCGGCCACCGCGAGTGCCCTGATGATCGGCGTCGCCGTCGTCTCCCTGTTCACCGTCTTCGGCGCCTCGCTGAAGGCGACCATGGACCAGACGGTGTCCCGCTCCTTCGCCGGCGACATCGCCGTGTCCGCCCCGTCGTTCGGCGCGGGCGGCAGCGGCCTCAGCCCGAAGCTCGCCCCGGCCATCGCCGGACAGCCGCAGGTCGCGACCGCAGTCGGCCTGGGCAAGGGCGTCGCGGACGTCGACGGCGAGGGCCGCGCCCTCACCGTCACCGACCCGGCCGCGCTCGCCAGGTCCTTCGACCTGGGCGCAGTCCGCGGCTCGCTCGACGACCTCGGCACGGACGGCATCGCCATCACCCGCAAGGAGGCCGACAAGCAGCACCTCCAACCGGGCAGCACCGCCCGCCTGGCCTTCACCGACGGCAAGCAGCAGAACTTCACCGTCCGCGCGGTCTACGGCCGGTCGGAGCTCGCCGGGGACTACGTCATCACGCGCGAGGCCTGGGCCCCGCACCGCGCCCAGGACTCCGACACCCTGATCGCCGTCACCTTCAAGGACGGTGTGAGCACGGCCGACGGCAAGGCCGCCGTCTCCAAGGTCGCGGCGGCGTACGGGAATCCGGAGGTGCAGACCCGCGACGAGTACGCGCAGTCGTCCGCCGGCGGCATCGACATGATGCTCACCCTGGTTTACGCGCTGCTGGCCCTCGCCGTGCTGATCGCCCTGCTCGGCATCGCCAACACCCTCACCCTGGCCGTCCACGAACGCACGCGCGAACTGGGGCTGTTGAGGGCCGTCGGCCAGACCCGCGCCCAGCTGCGGGCCATGGTCCGGTGGGAGTCCGTCCTGGTCGCCGCGTTCGGTACCGCGGGTGGCCTGGTGCTCGGCGGATTCCTCGGCTGGGTCCTGGTCGAGGCGTCGGACGGCGCGAGCGACAGCGCGTTCGCGTTCGCCCTGCCCCCGCTCCAGCTCGTCGTCGTCGCCCTGGTGGGCCTCGCCGCCGGAGCGCTCGCGGGCCTGCGCCCGGCCCGCCGCGCCGCACGCCTCGACGTGCTGCGGGCCATCGCCACCGAGTGACGTGGCCCGTGCCGTAAGAGGGGGTGGTCACCGCCCGGTCAGCCGACAACGGCCGACCGGGCGGGAGCATGTCGGGCCGCGCGGCGGTCCACCGGGGAGTCCAGCTCGGGGAAGGCGTCCGCCACCCGGTACTCGGGAGTCGGCGGCATCGCCGCCGACGGCGCGGGGAGCGTGAACCACACGACCTTGCCGTGCTCGCCCTGCGGCCGCACGCCCCAGCTCTCGCTGACCGCGGCGACCAGGGCGAGGCCCCGGCCGCAGGTCGCGAGCGGGTCGACCTCGCACGGTTGCGGCAGGTGCGGGTCGTGGTCGTGCACCGACACCGTGAGGCGGTCGAGCAGCAGCTCGATCTCGACGGTGCACATCTTGTCGGGACCCGCGTGCCGGTGGACGTTGGTCAGCAACTCGGTCACGCCGAGCATCGCCTCGTCTATCAGCGGGTCCAGATGCCAGTAGCGCAACTGCGCCGATACGATTCTGCGGACCTGGCGGATCCGCGACGGCAGGGCCTGTAGCTCTACCGTGCAATGCCTGCTTGGGTGGGTGATCACGGCTGCGACTCCCCGAATTGAAGGTCCGGAAGAAGGCGGAGTACCGATCCAGCAGTGGGCCGCGTTGACAGCCGAGCCCCGCCTGCTGCGTGTCCGGCGGGCTGGTTCGCAGCGTTATCGCCGGTAAACCCTGAGTAGTGATGTGTGACCAGAGTGACCCAGGGGGTCCGAGCCTGCAACTCGCGCACGCCGTCCCCCAAGTACGCGGCCGGCTAGGTCAGCCGGCCGCGCGCCCTGCGCACGGCCTCGAGGAACCGACGCGTCGTGGGCGGCCCGTTCTCGCCGACGAGACGGGGCACCGCGTCGCCGGGTTCATGATCGGTGCCGAGTTTCAGCAGGTAGCGCCTGCCGCCGACATCGGCGAGGGCCCGGTCGCCGGGCGCGAACCAGGCCTTGCCGGCACGGACTTCCTGGAGCGGCGCGCTGTCGATCTCGCTGCCGTAACTGGTGAGCAGTTCGAGACGGCCGCCTTTGATGCGGACCTCGCCTGCCCGGGTGAGCGAGCGAAGGAGCCGCCCTATGCGCACACCCGTCGCCGTGAACTCCGGCTCCGCCATGTCGTCCGCCCCCTTGGTGTGAGCTCTCACCGGCCCCGCGGTGCAGTCTGCCCGCACGAAGGCGTCCGCACCAGTGCGTGAGGCGGTGCGCCCGGCAAGGGAAGGGCCGACTCACGCCTTTGTTCCTCCGCACGCCTGTTCCTGTCCTGGGGCAGGCGTTCCTTTGAGTTGCTCAAAGGGGTGTTTATGCAGGTGAGAAGCGTGCGGAAGGTGTTTATGATCGGGGCGTCCGACCGGTCGTAAAGACGACGGCCGGGTGTGGACGGCGTCGGACCGGCGCTCGGAACGACGCCAAGGAGCCATGCGGTGAGCACCCCTCAGCAGGACCAGTCAGCCGGGACCCCCCAAGGGCCGGACCCGGTGGCCACGCTGGACGTGGACCACACGGACGCCGCGTACCGAAGCTGGCTCAAAGAAGCCGTACGAAAGGTGCAGGCCGACGCCAACCGGTCGGCCGACACCCACCTCCTGCGTTTCCCGCTCCCCGAGGAATGGGGCATCGACCTCTATCTGAAGGACGAGTCGACGCACATCACGGGCAGCCTCAAGCACCGGCTCGCCCGCTCGCTGTTCCTCTACGGCCTGTGCAACGGATGGATCCGGCCCGGCCGCCCCGTCATCGAGGCGTCCAGCGGCTCGACCGCCGTCTCCGAGGCCTACTTCGCGAAGCTCATCGGGGTGCCCTTCATCGCCGTGATGCCGCGCACCACCAGCCCCGAGAAGATCCGCCTGATCGAATTCCACGGCGGCCGGTGCCACTTCGTCGACGACCCGCGCACGATGTACGAGGAGTCGGCGGCGCTCGCCGTCGACACGGGCGGCCACTACATGGACCAGTTCACGTACGCGGAACGGGCCACGGACTGGCGCGGCAACAACAACATCGCGGAGTCGATCTACCGGCAGCTGGAGCTGGAGCGCTACCCGGAGCCCACCTGGATCGTCGCCACCGCCGGCACCGGAGGCACCTCCGCGACCATCGCCCGGTACGTCCACTACATGCAGCACGACACCCGCATCTGCGTCGCGGACCCGGAGAACTCCTGTTTCTTCGAGGGCTGGACGACCGGGGACCCGGACGTCACCTGCGACTGCGGCTCCCGCATCGAGGGCATCGGCAGGCCCCGCATGGAGCCGAGTTTCGTGCCCGGCGCGATCGACCGCATGATGAAGGTGCCGGACGCGGCGAGCGTCGCCGCCGTGCGCGCCCTGGAGGGGGCCATCGGCCGCAAGGCGGGCGGCTCGACCGGTACGGGCCTGTGGAGCGCGCTGAAGATCGTCGCCGAGATGGTGGCCGAGGGCAGGACCGGCAGCGTCGTCACGCTGCTGTGCGACCCGGGGGACCGCTACCTCGACAAGTACTACTCCGACCAGTGGCTGGCCCACCAGGGCCTGGACATCGCGCCGTACACGCGGGCCATCGAGACGCTGCTCGCGACGGGAGTCTGGCCGAGCGCCGACTGAGGACCCGGGCTGGTATCAACTCGCCCTGGAATCCCGGGAGTTCGCCGCGATCCTGCGATCGAGCGCGGCCACCGCATCACGGAACGCGCGGCCCAGTCCGGCCCGGCCGAGGCGCAGGCCCACCCGGAACGCGGCGACCCCGTCCGCGGCGAACGTCCACTGCACCCGCGTCCCACCGGTGCCCGACGGCGTGAGCCGCCACTCCTCGACCAGGGCGCGTATCCCCGGCGCGTTGGTCTCGTCCACCCGGTACGCGTACACCTCGTCGGCGTCGGCCGCGAGGATGGTCTCCCGCATGCGCGTACCGCCCCTGAGCCGCACCTCACGCCCCGCGCCGTCGTCCGTCGGGCGGGCGAGCGTCACGGCGGAGAACCATTCGGGCCAGCCCGTCACGTCCTCGGCGAGCGCCCGGAACACCGCCTGCGGAGGCGCGGACACCTCGCGGGCGAAGACCAGGCGCAGCGGCGCGGACTCGGTGAACTCAAGCCCCACGGGCTTCAGTCGGCGTGCCATGGACGTTCAGCCCCCAAGTGGAATCAGGCGGTTGACCGGGCAGGGGTCACCATAGCTGGCGAACCGTCAGATGTCTGTACCTGTTCCGGGCTCGCCCGCGATGACGAGCCGCAGCTCCTCTGAGATCTCCGCGCGCGCGTCCGCGGGCAGCCCCGCGTCCGTGACGAGCGTGTCCACCTGGTCGAGCGAGGCGAACGAACTCAGGCCCACCGTCCCCCACTTGGTGTGGTCGGCGACCACGACGACCCGGCGCGCGGACTGCACGAGCCGCCGGTTCGTCTCCGCCTCCGCCAGGTTCGGCGTCGACAGGCCGGCCTCCAGTGATATGCCGTGCACACCGAGGAACAACACGTCGAAGTGGAGCGCCGCGATGGCCTGGTCCGCGACGGGCCCCACCAGCGAGTCCGAGGGCGTTCGCACACCGCCCGTGAGGACGACGGTCGCCGCGCCCTGCCGCTGTCCCGACGAGCGCTGCGCGCCGTGGAACACGTCCGCCACTCGTACCGAGTTGGTCACCACGGTCAGGTCCGGAACTTCGAGGAGGTGGTGGGCCAGCGCGTACGTCGTGGTGCCGCCGGACAGCGCGATGGCCGTGCCCGGCACCGCCAGGGCCGCGGCGGTCCGCGCGATGTCCTCCTTGGCGCTGAGCTCCAGACCCGACTTCGCCTCGAAACCCGGCTCGTGCGTGCTCGCCTCGACCACGGGGACCGCGCCGCCGTGCACCTTCTCCAGGACACCCTGCCGGGCGAGCGCGTCGAGATCACGGCGGATCGTCATGTCGGAGACGCCCAGCTTGCGAGTGAGCTCGTTGACCCTGACGCCGCCACGGCGCCTGACCTCGTCGAGGATCAGGGCCCGGCGCTGCTCCGCGAGGAGGTTCTGATTCTCGCTCACGTCCTGTCGGATCCCTTCGCCTCGTCACAGCCGTCCATGGTCGCCACATCCTCGCACGGGCCGCCGACAGCCGTGCCACTGCCCGCTCGCGCCCGCCGTATGGCGCGCGGTCGCACGGATGGAGGAGATTCGGTGAGGAGGGATGCGTAGCGCGGTCGTGAGCGGGGATTCTGATTCCGGCACCACACGCGCACGTCAATCGGGGGATGCTGAACGGTGGAGCGTGACACGGCGGACGAGACCGCCCTCGAACTTCTGGTCCACGGCGTAGGGGGCACCACCCCCGAGGCGATGCTCGGCGACCCGCGCACGGTCCGGGTCTCCGGCGACGACACGGCCGCGGTGTACCGCCGCGCCGACGACGCCGACGCGGAGGAACGCCCCGACGACTACCGGGGCAAGCCCGTCCCGGAGGCGTATGTCTGGTGCAACCTCACGTCCGGCAACGGCTCGCGCGCCTTATGGCTGTTGCTCCTGCCGTTCATGGTCGTCAACCTCGCCCACTGGATGCGCCCCAACGCCCACCGCCGCACACGGACCGTGCGCGCCTACGGCCTTCTGGTGCGCCTCGTGGGGCTCAGCCTCACCGTCCTCCTGGTCGCCGCCGCCTGCGAGGTGGCCCTTGATCTGGTGGCCTGGCAGTGCGCCGGCACGCACGCGTGCGCCGAAGGACGCTCCTGGCTGGGCTTCCTGTCGATCGACGCGCACGGACAAGGCGGCTGGTGGAGCCAGCCCGGCCGCCGCCTCGCCCTCGCTGCGGCGGTCCCGGCCGCCCTCGTCGGACTCCTCTGGTACCTCTCCCACCGCACCTGGGGCGCGTACGAGTCCCAGCAGCCGCTGCCCCACCAGCCCGACCCGGAGGAAGAGGCCCCGACCAACGCGCTCGCCAGGCCGGGGTTCTGGTACGGACGCCGTCTCGTCGCCCGGCTGCGCGCCGCGCACACCGCCGCGGGCCTGCTCACGGTGGCGGCCGCCGTCGGCACCTCGGCCGCCCGCTTCGACCGCGGGAGCGGCGGCCCCGTGCTCCTCGACGTGCTCGGCCGGGTCCTCGACGGCGCGCTCGTCGTGGGCACCGGCATGGTCGTCTGGGTGGTGTGCCGCAGGGGCCGCAGCGAGAACACCGTCGACCGCACCCTCGACCGGACCGTCGTCCGCCTCCTGCCCGCGGCCGCCCTGGCCCTCCTGCTGCTCACGTTCCTGTACGCGGGCTGGTCACGCCCCGAGTGGCGGTCGCACGGGCGCCTGCCCGGAGACGCGACGTTCGGCGGGATCGTCCTCGTCCAGGGCGCGGTGGTCGTGGCGCTCGCCGTGGTCGCCCACGCCATCCACCGCCGCGCCCGCGACTCCCGTGCGGCCCTGCGCGGCCTCGGCGGACCCGCGACCGCGATGCTCGCCTGCGCCCTGGGCGGTGTGATGTCCGGGGGAGTGTCCCAGCGCGTCGCCGACTGGCTGGACGGCTCCGGCACGCCGGGAGCCGGCGGCACCATCGAAGGACCGCCCGTCCTGCTGTCCTGGCAGGCCTCCGTGATCCCGCCCCTGCTGATCGTCGTCGCCGTGGTGTGCGCCGTGCTCGCCCAGCGCACCATCCGGCTCAAGCGCCGTGAGACGGCCACCGTCGCGACCGACTACCCGGGGGAGCCCGAGGACGCCGCCCGCACCAGCCGCATCGCGGGCACGCGCGCGCGTGCCGCCCTCACCGACCAGGCGCCCATGATCATCGGCGCGGTCTCGACGGTGACTCTCCTCCTCGGCGCGGGAGCGCTCATCGGCGCGTGGGCGACCCACCAGGTCCCGGGCCAGGCCGCACAGGGCACGTACGACATCGTGGAAGGCGCCGCGCAGACCGCGCAGGCGATGGGCTCCTGGCTCATCGGACTCGGCTTCATACTCTTCGTGACCTGGGGAAGGCGCGCCTACCGTGACGCGTCGGCCCGCCGCACGATCGGCATCCTGTGGGACGTCGGCACGTTCTGGCCGCGCGCCGCGCACCCCTTCGCGCCGCCCTGCTACGCGGAGCGTGCCGTGCCCGACCTGACCTGGCGCATGGCCACCTGGACCCGTGCCACCGGCGGCCGCCTCGTCCTGTCGGGGCACTCCCAGGGCAGCGTCCTCGCCGCCGCGGCCGCCTGGCAGCTGCATCCCACCGTCCGCCGACGCGTCGCCCTGCTCACCTACGGCTCGCCTCTGGAGCGGCTCTACGGGCGCTGGTTCCCGGCCCACTTCGGTCCCGCCGCGCTCGGCGCCCTGCACCGCCAGGTCGACTGCTGGCGCAACCTGCACCGCACCACCGACCCGATCGGCGGACCCGTCCGGCTGCCCGGCGAGGACGGTCCCCAGGTCGACCACCCGGCACTGAAGGACCCGCTCGCCTACGGCCGCACCGAGCAACACCCGCTGCCCGCACCGATCCTGGGCCACTCCGACTACCAGGCCGACCCTGTCTTCGCCGAGGAACGGGCCCGCCTCCTCGCCAGGCTGCGGCCCGACGTCCCGGGGCAACGCCCGGACGGCGAGCCCGCCGCGCCTCAGGGCAGCTCGGGCAAGTCGTCCTCGTAGAGCAGGGTCAGGTCGTCCGTGCTCGGATCGGCGAGCTGGGCGACCCGGCCCGCGTGGCGCTCCACCATCGACTCGAAGGTCTGCCGCGCCGTGCGGCCGTTGCCGAAGGCGAGCCCCTTCGGGAGCGCCGTGAAGTACTTCAGGAGGGCTTCGCACGCGCCCTCGCCGAGCCGGTACTCGTGCTCGTCGGCCTGCTGCTCCACGATCCGCAGCAACTCTTCGGGCAGGTAGTCGGAGAACGTGATGGTCCGTGAGAAACGGGACGCCACACCGGGGTTGACGGAGAGGAAGCGCTCCATCTCGGAGGTGTAGCCCGCGACGATCACCACGACGGAGTCGCGCTGGTCCTCCATCAGCTTCACCAGCGTGTCGATCGCCTCACGCCCGAAGTCACGGCCGGAGTCCTCGGGGGACAGGGCGTACGCCTCGTCGATGAACAGCACGCCCCCGGTGGCCCGTTGAAAGGCCTCCTGCGTGCGGATGGCGGTCGAGCCGATGTGCTCGCCGACCAGGTCGACCCGGGACACCTCGACGAGATGGCCCTTCTCCAGGACGCCCAGTGAGGCGAGGATCTCCCCGTACAGGCGTGCCACGGTCGTCTTGCCGGTGCCGGGGGAGCCCGTGAACACCAAGTGCCGCCTGACGGAAGCCGCCTTGAGGCCCGCCTGCTGCCGGCGCCGGCCCACCTCGATCATGTCCGTGAGGGCACGCACCTCGCGTTTGACGCTCTCCAGGCCCACCAGGGTGTCGAGTTCACCGAGGACATCCGTCGACGTACGGGTCGTGGCCGGGGTCTCCGTGTCGGGTGCCACGGCACGCTGGTCGGGGAGCGTGCTGAGCAGCCCCACGGTCTGCGTGGCCTTCTGGACGCCCGGCGCCGGGGCAGCGGCCTGCCCGGAGGAGCGCACCCCGCCGCTCTCGTCGCTGGTGCAGTCCTCGACCACGGGGCCGTCCTCGGCGAATTCGTAACCCCCGCGCGAACACCGTTCCGTACGGCACTTCTTGAGAGTCGTACGGCAGCCGTCGATGATGTGGAAGCCGTAGCCCTCGCTGCCCGTGACGCGGCAGCCGTGGAAGCTGCCCCGGCCCCCGGCCGACACATAGAAGCCCGCCTCGGCAGGGGAGGTGACCGTGCAGCGTTCGATCGTCGGGTCGGCGCCCTTGGTGACGATCACGCCGGTCTGGACGGCGTCCACCGTGCAGTTGGCGAGGGTGCCGCCGCTCCCGTGATCACGGAACCAGGCACCTGTCGCGGCCTCCCGGATCCGGCAGTCGTCCAGCTGGGCCATGGCGCCGTCGCTCACCGACACGGCCGTGTTGCGGACTTGGGAGAGATCGCTGTCGACGACGTCCACGCGGGAGCCCCGGTCCAGGACGAACAGCGCGTCCGGCACGTCGTGCACCCGGCACGCGTCGAGCACGACGGTCGCGCCGTCGCTCACCCACACGGCCGGGTAGTCGCCCGTGCTGTCGTGGATCTCGCACTGGTTGGCGTCCACGCGCGTGCCCGGGTCCCAGACGGACAGGCCGTTGCGCCCGAACCGGCGCACCGTCGAGCGCGTCAGCGTCAGGACCGACCGGGAGCGCAGATCGATCGCGTTCTCCGGGACGTCGTGGATACGGCAGTCGGCGAGGGTGAGCACCGCGTCCGTGTCGAGCGTGACGCCGTCCGCCGTGGTGCGGTGCACATCGCAGTCCGTGAGGTGCGCCGATGCGCGCCCCGTGATCTGCACGCCGGTGCCCTTGACCTCGTACACCTCGCAGCCGACGGCTTCCAGGCCGCTGTGCTCGCCGGTGACGGACAGTCCGGAACCCGACGCGTGATGCACCTTGCAGCGCTCCAGCCGAGGGTGCGCGCCGCCGCGTACGGCCACGCCGGCCTGGCCCGCCGAGACGACCTCGCACTCCTCGAAGACACCGCCCCCGCCGTCGAGCACGGCGATGCCGATCCCTCCGGGGTTGTCGACGGTGCAGCGGCGCACGGTGGGCCGTGCGCCGCCCCGCACCTCTATGCCGGCCGCGGAGCGCGTGACGATGCGCAGATCGCCGAGCTCGGGAGCGCCTTCCTCCACCAGGAGCGCGGGGGCCGCCGAGTCCTGCCCCTCGACATGCAGATCGAGGACGGTCGCGGACGCGCGCACCGTGAGAGGCACCCCGTCGACCGGCGCGATCCGCACGGACCCGGGCGAGCCCTCCGGCCCACGCAGCGTCACCGCGCGCTCCACGACGAGGTTCTCTCTGTACGTGCCCGACGCCACGGTCAGCACGTCGCCGTCACCCGCGGCCTCCAGGGCCGCGGCGAGCGATGCGTACTCCCCAGTGCGGCGCCGCCACCGCGACGTGCCGGTGTGCGTCACCTGGACCGTGCCCTGTGCCATGGCTTTGTCGTGCCCCCACCTCGTCGTACGCGGGTCCTCGCTGCGATCCCCGCGGCGAAGGTGGGTCAACCGTAGCGTGCGTGCAGCCGCTGAGTTGACCGGAGCGGAAGGCCGCTCAGCTGCCGGTCCCCGTCCTGCCCCAGTCCGGGCCCGCCTTGTCCCAGGCGCGGTCCCAACGGTCGTACCGGCGGCGGACCATGCGCCATACGATCAGGCGCCGGGCGCCCTCGACGAGCCCCGCCGCGGCCGCCGCGGTCCCGAATCCGGCCAGCGCGGCGTGAGTTGTCGCCGTCGCATTGTCCAGCGGGCGGCCCACGACCTGACCCGTGCCGTCGACCCACAGCGTGAACCGGTCGCCCGGATGCGGGGTCTGGAGGCTCGACAGGACGCGGCCCGTGCGGTGGGCGCCGTCGGGCGCCTTCCAGTCGGCGACGACCCTGCTGTGCGCGTCTCTCGCCGTGGATGTCTCGGGGTCGGAGTCCAGCGGCGGCTGGGCCAGCTTCCGTACGACCGTGGCGGGAACTTCCCGGCGGTTCTTGTGCTGTTCCTGGACCGACTGCATCAAGGCGCCCTGTGCCAGGGATCCCGTCGCGACGCCGATGATCGGTGCGATAACGACGATGAGCAGCGCCGCCACCAGCGCGACCCAGGCCTCGGCGAGGTCGGTCGCGCGGCGCAGCGGATTGTGCCGCCACCGCCAGAGTCCGGCGATTGCCCGCACAGCCAGCACCCCCTTCCGCGTCCGTCTTAACCGTGAACGGCACGGCTCACGCGCAGGTGGGGCGAAGAGAGAGCGAAATCACCCCACTCGACGAAGCTCTCCGCCTGTCCCCGCCTTTCCATTGTGCTCCAACGACCGTGATCCGGCGCGGGGTTCCCTGCGCGGCCAGGAGTCAGGCCAGGATCGTGATCGCGTCACCGATCCGGACCGTCCCGGTTGTCTCCGGGACCAGGTTCGTCCCGAAACACAGCTGGTCACCGAAGCGGCGGTGGCGGGCGAGCGTCCGCAGCGGCTCCTTGCCACGCTCCGAAGTCGACTGGTTCGTGGTGGTCACCACGCAGCGGCCGCACTTCTTGGTGATACGGAACGTGACGGCGCCGATGGCGATGCGTGACCAGTCGTCCTCCGCCCAGGGCGCGGTGCCGTCCACCACGACGTTCGGCCGGAAGCGGTTCATGGGCAGCGGGCCCTCGTCCGCGTGATCACCCTGCGCGATGAGGGAGTTGAGGGCGTCCAGGGAGGACAGGGTGGTGAGCAGCAGCGGATACCCGTCGGCGAAGCTGACCGTCTCGCCGGGTTTCGCGTACTCAGGGTCGATGGGGCGTCGCGTCGCCGGATCGTCGAGGTGGAGGAGCCGCACGTCGGCCTTCAGATATGCGCTCCACCAGGCGTGCGCCGCGTCGTCGGCGAGCACGGCTTCGACCTTGTCCCCGAAGATGTTCACCGTGGTCGTCCCGGCGGGCCGGGGCACCGGCACGGTCAGGTGCGCGCGGCCGGGGGCCGACATGCGCAGACCGTCGCCGTCCGGGGTCTCGGCCGAAGCGAGCGCGAGACGCGGGTGCTGGCGCTGGGTGACGACCTTGCCCGAGGCGTCGATGAGCACCCACCGGCGGTCTCCTGCAAGACCCCACGGTTCCACGGCCGCCTCGCGCGGCGCGCGCCCCCGAACCGACTTCAGTGGGTGTATGTGGATCGAACGAAGCGAGGCATTCGGCATGGGGCCATCCTGCCAGCAGGCACGGACAGCCCCATGTCCGGGAGATCAATAACCGCGGTACTGCTGACGGTTGTACGGATCCTCGTAGGGCGCGGCAGGGCGGGGCGCCGCGGGGCGCATGGCCTCGTAGCCGGTGCCGGGCGCCGGACGCTGCTGCTGCTGTTGTTGCGGCTGCTGCATGCCCGCGTAGCCGCGGGGCCCGGAGGCCTGCTGCGGGATGTACGGCGCCGGCGCGTGCTGGAGAGGCGCCTGCTGCGGGGTCGCGTAACCGTACTGGGGCATGGGTGCGGAGGGCGCGGCCGGCAGCGCGGGAAGCGCGGACGGGAGCGCGGGCAGATGACTGCCGGTGTCGTACATGGCAGGAACCCGGATCGGGGCGATCTGGGGTGTGCCCCGCTCTGCGACGAGGGAGTCGTAGATCGGAGTGTCCGGGAAGGACGGCGCGGAGTAGTAACCGCCGCCATAGGTGGAGCGGGGGGAGGTCATGGCACATAAGTTAAGCCCACGATGTGCTGGTTGGGGAGACCGATAAGAGGGTTGTTTTGCGTGTCGGCAGTGACTCGAGATCCCCAATGCGAGCGAACTTGGCAAAATCGGTCGTCGTTCAGCGTTCGGATCGTGTAAAGGCGAGTTCTTGGCGGGTTACCGGCGGTTGGCCAGTGATCATCGAACGCGTGCCCCTGTGCCGCTTTCGGTCGTGGGGAATAGGTTGACCAGGAAGCCGGAGATCTCTGTTGGGGGCGGACATGTCAATGTCTAAGGGTTCGAATGTCGTCGTGCCGGCGCCGGCCGTGCGGATCGAATTGGGGTGGCGTTCAGGCGCGGGGGTGCCCGACGCGGACGCCTCCGCGCTGTTGCTCGTCGCCGGAAAGGTCCGGTCGGACGCGGACTTCGTCTTTTACAACCAGCCGGCGCACGCCTCGGGGGCCGTACGTCACGAGGGCAAGCGGAGCGCGGACGGCCAGGTGACCGACACGATCTCGGTCGACCTCGCGCGCGTGGAGCCCGCGATCGAGAACGTGGTGCTCGCCGCGTCGGCGGACGGCGGCTCGTTCGGGCAGGTCCCCGGGCTGTACATCAGAGTCCTCGACGCGGCGGACGGTGCCGAGATCGCGCGCTACGACAGCGCCGACGCGAGCGTGGAGACCGCCTTCGTCCTCGGCGAGCTCTACCGGCGCCAGGGCGCCTGGAAGTTCCGCGCCGTCGGCCAGGGGTACGGCACCGGTCTGGCGGGCCTCGCCGGCGACTACGGGATCACGGTCGACGAACCCCAGACACCCGCGCCGACACCCGCACCTGCACCCGCACCCGCGCCGACACCCGCACCTGCACCCGCACCCGCGCCGACACCCGCACCTGCACCCGCACCCGCGCCGACACCCGCACCTGCACCCGCGCCGACACCCGCACCCGCACCCGCACCCACGCCCGCCCCCGCACCGCCGGTCGCGGCCCCCGTCACCGCGCCGCCGCCCCCGGCCGCACCCCCTCAGCAGCCCGTCCGCCTCACCAAGGTGACGCTCACCAAGGCGGCTCCTTCCGTCTCCCTGGCCAAGCAGGGCGGCACGTCGGGCTCGATGCGCGTGAACCTCAACTGGGATGTGCGCAAGCAGTTCAAGGGGTGGGGCAGCAAGCTGGGCCGCGCCGTCGCGCAGCACGCGGACCTCGACCTGGACCTGTGCGCCCTCTACGAACTCACCGACGGCCGCAAGGGTGTCGTCCAGGCATTGGGCAACGCCTTCGGCGCCCTGAACCGCCCGCCGTACATCCACCTCGACGGCGACGACCGCACCGGTGGCGTCTCCAGCGGCGAGAACCTGACGATCAATCTCGACCACAAGAACGAGCTGCGGCGCGTCCTCATTTTCGTCACCATCTACGAAGGCGCCCGCAGCTTCGCCGACCTGCACGCGACCGTCACGCTCCAGCCCCAGTTCGGCGCGGCCGTCGACTTCTCCCTGGACGAGTGCACGGTCCCGTCGACGGTGTGCGCGCTCGCGCTGATCACCAACACGGGCAGCGACCTGACCGTGCAGCGCGAGGCCCGCTACCTCGTGCCCGAGCGCGGCGTGAGCCCGCAGCGCACCGTCGATTACGCCTACGGGTGGGGCATGAACTGGACGCCCGGCAGAAAGTAGCCGCCCCAGTCGGCTACTGCCCCTCCGGCGCGGGGTCCGGCCTGGAGTACGTACGCCCCTTCCAGGCCGCACCCCGCCCCCTGTAGTGCTGCACGGCGGAGTCGACCGTCATGAGGAGATACAGGAACGCGGTACCCGGCAACAGAGGCGCCAGCCACAGCGGTTGCGCGTAGTAACGCAGCATCGGGACGTACGTCGCCGTCATCAGCAGCCAGGCGAGCCCGCCGAGCAGCGCGGTGAGCCCATGGCCTGTGGCGAGTCCGGCGCCGAGCGCGACCGGCGGCGCCAGGTAGACGAGCGCAAGTCCGGCCACGGTCCCGGCGAGGAGCAGCGGGTTGTGCCGCAGCTGGGCGTAGGCGCTGCGCGACACCATGCGCCACAGGTCGCCGAGCCGCGGGTAGGGACGCACGCTGTCGACGCGGTCGGCGAGGCCCAGCCAGATGTGACCCCCTGAGCCCTTCACCGCCCGGGCGAGCGCGACGTCGTCGATGACGGCGTGCCGGATCGAGCCGGGGATGGCGGCGCGGTCGGCAGCTTCGGCGCTCAGCAGCACGCAGCCGCCTGCCGCGGCCGCCGTGCGCGAGCCCTTCCGCGCGATCCAGCGGAACGGGTACAGCTGGGCGAAGAAGTACACGAAGGCCGGGACGACGAGCCGCTCCCACACGCTCTCCACGCGCAGCCGCGCCATCAGCGAGACGAGGTCGAACCCGCCTGTACGGGCCGCGGCCACCAGCTCCCTCAGGCTGTCGGGCTCATGCGCGATGTCGGCGTCGGTGAGGAGCAGGAATTCGGGGTCACACGCGCGGGCCAGGCCGATACCGTGCCGCACCGCCCACAGCTTGCCGGTCCAGCCCGCCGGCGGCTCGCCCGGCGAGTCGACCGTGAGGGGCAGCCCGCCGTGCCGCAGGGCCAGCTCCCCGGCCAGGGTTCCGGTGCCGTCCGTGCTGCCGTCGTCGATCAGGAAGATCTCGGCGCGCCCCGGATAGTCCTGCGCGAGGAGCGAGGGCAGGCTCTCCGGAAGCACGGCAGCCTCGTCCCGCGCGGGGACGACGACACACACCGAGGGCCACTCCGAAGGGTCCGTGCGCGGGGGCAGACGCAGATCCGTGCGCCAGAAGAAGCCCTGTCCGACCAGCAGCCACACCCACGCGGCCAGTGATGCTGCGGTGACCCACACAACGGCGTCCATCCGCCGCAGTCTGCCCCACCCCACCCTTGGTGTGAGGGCCATCGTCTATGGTTTCCGGGTGAAGATCGCGCTGATGGACTCGGGAATCGGACTCATCGCGGCCGCCGCCGCGGTACGGCGCCTGCGGCCCGACGCCGATCTCGTCCTGTCCTCCGACCCCGACGGGATGCCCTGGGGGCCGCGCAGCGTGCAGGACGTCACCGAGCGGGCCCTGGCCGTCGCCGAGGCCGCCGCGGAGCACCGTCCCGAGGCGCTGATCGTGGCGTGCAACACCGCCTCGGTCCATGCCCTGCCGGCCCTGCGGGCCCGCCTCGAACCCGGCATCCCGGTCATCGGCACGGTCCCCGCGATCAAGCCGGCCGCCGCCGGCGCCGGACCCGTCGCCATCTGGGCCACTCCCGCCACCACTGGGAGCCCTTACCAGCGGGGACTGATCCGGGACTTCGCGGACGGGGTCGAGGTCACCGAGGTGCCCTGCCCGGGCCTCGCCGACGCCGTGCAGCACGCAAACGAGGACGCCATCGACAGGACGATCGCGGCCGCAGCTGCGCTCACCCCGACCGATGTAAGGGCCGTGGTCCTGGGCTGCACCCATTACGAACTCGTGGCGGAACGCATCCGCGCCGCCGTCCAGCAGCCCGGCATGCCGCCGCTCGTCCTGCACGGCAGCGCCGGTGCCGTCGCCGCGCAGGCACTGCGCAGGATCGGCGCCGGGCCCGACGCCGAGAGCAGTGCGCAGGGCGCACTCACCGTCATCCTCAGCGGCCGCCCCTCCGCGCTGCCGCCCGCCGCACTCGCGTACGCGGAGGGTCGGCTGCTCCAGGCCGCCGTCAGCCACGCACAGTGACGGCTGCGCCCGGATTTCGGGCACGGCCCAGGCGTCCCGGGGCCGGGCGCAATCACTCTCCGCGGCACAGTGCCTTCACTGCGGAACATGAGTAGTCTCAGTTCCATGAGGGACCACTCCGGTAGTGAGCGGCGCGAGTCCGTCGCCCCCGAGATCTGGACAGGCCGTGCACACAATCGCGTGCAGTGGCTGGCAGCGCTGGGCGGCGCTGCGTGTGTGGCGCTCGGCATCGAGCTCGCTGTGGCTTCCCAGTGGACTTCCGGTATCGCCGCGTTGGTGATGTCGGTGGTCGGCTGCATCGCCGCGGGTCTTCTGATCCTGTTCGGGACCCTTGCCTTCGTCCATGTGGCCGTGAAGGTCGACAAGGACTACCTGGAAGTGCGGTGCGGCCACATAGGAGTGCCACGCCGCCGCATCCTGCTCGCCCATGTGGTGGGAGCCGAGTTCGAACCCCGTGTCACGCCCCGCCAGTGGGGCGGCTGGGGATACCGCTGGCGCCCCGAGCAGGGCACGGCCGTCGTCGTCCGGCGCGGCGAGGGCGTCGTGCTGATCATGGGCGACGGCAGGAAGTTCACGGTGACCGTGGACAACGCCGAGTCCGCGGTGCGCGCCATCCACGACCGGCTCAAGCCGACCTCTGTCGGCCCCGTCGCCTGACGGCACCCGCACACTTACACACGGCCGCCCCGGACACGTACCGGGGCGGCCGTAGTGCTTTCCGAGGGCGGCTCGTCGCCCCAGGGTCTCGCCGTCGCCACCCCCGCGAGCAGGCCCGCGCCCGCGGTGACGGTGGTGAAGCTCAGGGCGTTGCCGAGCGTCGCCAGACCGGCGAGAGCGGTCAGCGCCGCGCCCGCCGTCAGGACCACCGGCGTGGAGCGCGCCGACCGCCACAGGACGTACAGGAGCCAGCAGAACACCGCGGCCAGCAGGCAGACGCCTACGAGGCCCTGCTCGGCGGCCTGCTGGAGCGGGGCGGAGTGCGGCTTGCCGTCGGGCAGCAGCGTCTCGCCGACCGTGGGGCTGAACTCCCCGAAGCGGCCGGGGCCCACCCCGAGGCCCGGATCGGACTCGGCCTGGCGCAGCGCGTCCTGCCACAGAAGGATCCGGTGCTGCGAGAGCTGCCCCTCCAGGGAAGCGGAGAGCCCCGAGGGCAGTACGCCCTTCAGCAGCGCCAGGGAGAGTCCGGTCACCAGCCCCGTCATGACGCCGAGACCGGCGAGGCCGAGGCCCCTGTGGTGCCGCATCCTCACCGAGGCGAGGGAGCACAGCAGCACTCCCGTGCACGCGGTGACACCGGCGATCGACCCGACGGCGGCGGCAGCCGCGACCGTGCCGCCCGCCAGCAGGAACAGGGCCGCGCGCACAGGCGGGCGCCGCGCCGCCCAGGCCGCGCAGCACGCCGCCCCGGTGGACAGCACCAGGAGTGCCGCCGTCGCGCCGGTACGGCCGAGCGGAGAGCCGGTGTCGGGCGCGGGCACCGCGTGCGGGGACGCGAGCGCGAGCCCGAGTCCCGCGAAGGCCGCCGCGCAGGGCGCCGCCATGGGCAGCAGCGCGCCGGAGATCCGGCCGCAGGCATAGCTCGCAGCCACGGCGAGCACCGCCAGGAGCACGCCCTCAGGCCTGCCCGCGCGGGCGGTCGCGGTGATCAGCGACCAGACGGCGCACGCCCCGAGCGCGAAGACGCCCGCCGCGTCGGCGACATTGCGCCGCTCGTACTCCGCCGACGGACCGGCCGTCGACGACATCCCCGTGGTCCCCACCACCCCGTCGCCCCCCGACTGTGACGGGCCCCGAGCGTCATGGCCGGATACGGCCGTTCCTCGGGGACTCGGGGCACACCGTAACGGCTGATGCACCAGTTTGTGCACGGTTTGCGCAGGAACGATGCTGCACGGGGTGGTCCGCGCGGCCGGCGCGACCCCCGCAGACCGCCGTGTCGCCCGGCAGGTGACCCGCCGTACACTCCCCGAGTGACCGCCACCGCAACCTCCGTAGACGAGCCGGAACAGCTCGATCCGCAGTCGGCGCCCGCCTCGCGCCGGGCCCGCCTGCCCCGACGGATCGCTCCGGCCGCCGCCGCTGTGCTCTCCGGAGTGCTGCTGTACGTCGGCTTCCCGCCCCGTGAGCTGTGGTGGCTCGCGCCCCTGGCCCTCGCGCTCTTCGGAGCGTCCGTTCACGGGCGGCGGATGCGCGCGGGGTTCGGCCTCGGCTTCCTCATGAGCCTCGGCTTCCTCGTGCCGCTCCTGTCGTGGACGGGCGTCGACGTCGGGCCGCTGCCGTGGCTGGCCCTCGCCCTCGCGGAATCGCTCGTCATGGCCCTGGCCGGACTCGGCGTCGCCTATGTCTCACGGCTGCCGCTGTGGCCGCTGTGGGCCGCGGGCGTGTGGATCGCGGACGAGGCGCTGCGGGCGCGCTTCCCCTTCGGCGGCTTCCCCTGGGGCAAGGTCGCGTTCGGTCAGCCCAGTGGTTTGTTCCTGCCGCTCGCCTCACTGGGCGGCACCCCGCTGCTGGGCTTCGCGGTCGTCCTGTGCGGCTTCGGCCTCGCCGCTCTCGCGCTGCGCCTCAAGGACGTACGCGGTGTACGTGACCGAGGCCTGGCCGTCGCCGCCGCGTTCACCGTCGCGCCCGTCATCGCGGGAGCCGTCGCGGCGCCCCTCGTCTCCACGGCGGCAGAGGAAGGCACCGCGCGCGTGGCCGTCATCCAGGGCAACGTGCCGCGTATGGGCCTCGACTTCAACTCCCAGCGCCGTGCCGTGCTCGACTACCACGTACGGGAGACGATGAAGCTCGCCACGAAGATCGAGGCGGGCCAGGTCAAGAAGCCCGACCTCGTGCTGTGGCCCGAGAACTCCTCCGACATCGACCCCTACGTCAACCCCGACGCGTACGCCGAGATCGACAAGGCGGCCAAGGCCGTCGGCGCTCCCATCTCCGTCGGCGCCGTCGTCACCGCCAAGGACGGCACGCCCCGCAACCGGCAGATCCTCTGGGACCCGAAGACGGGCCCCGGCGCCGTCTACGACAAGCGGCAGCTCCAGCCGTTCGGCGAGTACATGCCCTACCGGAGCTTCTTCCGTATCTTCAGCAAGGACGTCGACCGCGCGGGCAACTTCGTGGCCGGCAAGCAGCCGGTCGTCTTCGACATGGCGGGCACCAGGATCGGTCCGGTGACCTGCTACGAGGCGGCGTTCGACTCCGTCGTGCGCGACCAGGTCGAGGCGGGCGCGCAGATCCTCTCCGTGCCCAGCAACAACGCCACCTTCGACCGCAGCCAGATGACCTACCAGCAGCTCGCCATGGACCGGGTGCGCGCCGTGGAGCACGGCCGAGCGGTGATGGTGCCGGTGACGAGCGGCGTCAGCGCGATCATCAGGCCCGACGGATCCGTCGCCCAGCACACCGGCATGTTCGTCGCCGACACCCTGGTCGCCGACGTGCCCAAGCGGACCTCGCTGACCCTTGCCACCCGCCTGGGCGGATGGCCGGAGCTGCTGCTCGTGGCCATCGGCGTGGGCGGTCTCGGCTGGGCCGTGGTGCGCTCCCGCCGGAGCGGGTCCGCCGCCGGATAGGGTCGCAGGCATGGCTACCCCAGAGTTCATCCGCAAGATCCGGGACAGCATCGGCCACCAGCTCCTCCTGCTGCCCGGCGTCAGCGCCGTCGTCTTCGACGACGACGGCAGGGTTCTTCTCGGGCGCCGCGCCGACACCGGAAAGTGGGCGGTCCTCGCCGGAATCCCGGAGCCGGGGGAGCAGCCCGCCGAAGCCGCCGTACGCGAGGTGTACGAGGAGACGGGCGTCGAGTGCGTGCCCGAGCGGGTCGTCCTGGTGAAGACCCTCAAGCCGGTGACGTACCCGAACGGCGACCAGTGCCAGTTCACGGACACGTCCTTCCGGTGCCGGGCGACCGGCGGCGAGGCCCGGGTCAACGACGACGAGTCCCTCGAGGTGGGCTGGTTCGAACTGGACTCGCTGCCGCCGCTGAGCGACTTCTGCCTGCTCCGGATCAAGCAGGCGGCCTCCGACGGGCCGACATGGTTCGAGACCATGTCCGAGCGCTGAAGTATGGGTGCTGACCACATCGGGTGGGGCGCGAGCGCTGCCTAGGGTGCGGAGCATGACCGCGCCCAACGCACCCCTCACCGCGCCGCTCGATCTCGGCGGCCGCATCGCACTCGTCACCGGCGCCGCAGGCGGCATCGGCCGCGCCTGCGCGCTGCGGCTCGCCGCGGCCGGGGCCAAGGTGAGAGCGGTCGACCGGGACCGGGAGGGCCTTGACGCGCTGGTCGAGCAGGCCGGCGCCACCCCCGGCGGCATCGAGCCGCGCGTCCTCGACCTCACCGACCTGGACGCGGCCGAGGAGTGCGCCGCGGGCGCCGACATCCTGGTCAACAACGCGGGCATCCAACTGGTGCGCCCCATCGAGGAGTTCCCGCCCGACGTCTTCCACACCGTCCTGACGGTGATGCTGGAGGCGCCCTTCCGCCTGATCCGGGGCGCCCTGCCGCACATGTACGAGCAGGGCTGGGGGCGCATCGTGAACCTCTCCTCGGTCCACGGCCTGCGCGCGTCCGCGTTCAAGTCCGCGTACGTCGCCGCCAAGCACGGCCTCGAAGGGCTCTCCAAGACCGCCGCGCTCGAAGGCGCTCCGCACGGCGTCACCTCGAACTGTGTGAACCCCGCCTACGTCCGTACGCCGCTGGTCGAGAAGCAGATCGCCGACCAGGCCGCCGCCCACGGCATCCCCGAAGAGCGGGTCCTTGCCGAGGTCATGCTCCAGGACAGCGCGCTCAAGCGGCTCATCGAACCCGACGAGGTCGCCGAGGCGGTCGCGTATCTGTGCAGCCCGCGGGCCTCCTTCATCACCGGGACGTCGCTCGTTCTGGACGGCGGCTGGACCGCACACTGATCACCCTCGCGGGTGGCGGCGATTGTCTGATCCATTGAGTTGTCCACAGGGCTGGCGGGGCCGGCCGTACGACGGGTAATCCTGTTGAGCATGTCGCACGATCCAGCACAGTCCCCGTCAGGCCCCGCAGGCTCTGAACGCCCCGCATCCAGTGCCGAGGCGCCGTTCCTCGAGCTCCTCGCCCGGGGCGCGTCCGCCGACGCCTACGAACAGCCCGTGCTGGTCGCCCGCGCAGAGGGCGAGCCACCGGGGCGGATCGACGCCCTCGAACACGCCAAGGGGCTCGCCCTGCGCGTCCGTGCCGACCTCGAAGGCAGGCGCCGCCGCGAGGCGGAGCTGTCCGCGCTCTTCGAGACCGCGCACGATCTCGCGGGCCTTCGCGACCTGGGCGCCGTCCTCCAGGCCATCGTGCAGCGCGCCCGCTCCCTCCTCGGCACGGACGTCGCCTATCTGACGCTGAACGACCCGGCCAGGGGCGACACCTACATGCGCGTCACCGAGGGCTCCGTCGCCGCGCGCTTCCAGCAGCTCAGGCTCGGCATGGGCGAGGGCCTCGGCGGACTCGTCGCCCAGACCGCCCGGCCGTACGTCACCGCGGACTACGCCCAGGACGTCCGCTTCAAGCACACGCGCACCATCGACACCGGTGTCCATGACGAGGGTCTCGTCGCGATCCTGGGCGTGCCTCTGATGCTCGGCCCTCATGTCATCGGCGTGCTGTTCGCCGCGGACCGGCGCGCTCGGGTCTTCGAGCGGGAGCAGATCGCGCTGCTCGGCTCGTTCGCGGCGCTCGCCGCGGCCGCCATCGACACCGCCAACCTGCTCTCCGAGACCCGAGAGGCGCTCGGCGAGCTGGAGCGCGCCAACGAGATCATCCGGGACCGCGGCGACGTCATCGAACGCGCGTCCGACATCCACGACCGCCTCGCCGAACTCGTCCTGCGGGGCGGCGGCGTCCACGACGTGGCGGCCGCCGTGGCCCAAGTCCTCGACGGGACAGTGGAGTTCGCCGACGCGGTCACCGCCCCCGACAAACCCCTCGACGCCTCGCGCGCCGACGGGCATGCCGTGCGGGACGGGGACGACTGGGTCGCCGCCGTCGCGGCGGGCGGCGAACTCCTCGGAGCGCTCGTGCTGCGCGGCCACCCGGGGCTCGACCCCGTCGACCAGCGCACTCTGGAGCGCGCCGCCATGGTCACCTCGCTCCTGCTGCTCGCCCGGCGTTCCGCCTCCGAGGCCGAACAGCGCGTACGGGGCGAGCTGTTGGACGATCTGCTCGACGCGAGGGACCGGGACCCGCGACTGCTGCGGGAGCGCGCCGCGCGGCTGCACGCCGACCTGGACGCCACCCATGTGGTCCTGGCCGCGCGCCTGGAGACCCCGGGCGCCGACGCCGAACATGAGGCCGCCGCACGGCGCCGACTGTGGTCCGCCGCGTCCCACCTCGCCGCCACTCGGCACGGGCTCGCCGCCGCGCGCGACGGGGGGACGGTCCTGCTGCTTCCCCTCAGAGCCGCGGACCGGGCCTCCGACCTCGCCCGCCGCACCGCCAAGCACCTCTCCTCCGCGGTCCACGAGCAGGTGACGGTCGGCGCGTCGGCCCCCGTGGAGGACTTGGCCAACCGCACCGACACCGTCGCCGCGGCCTACGCGGAGGGGCAGCGCTGCCTGGACGCCCTGCGCCTGCTCGGCAGAGCGGGGGAGGGCGCGGCCGCGGAGGACTTCGGCTTCCTCGGCCTGCTCCTCGCGGAGAGCCGGGACATCTCCGGGTTCGTCGAAAGGACCATGGGCGAGGTCGTGACGTACGACCGGCGCAGGGGGACGGACCTCGTGCGCACGCTCGACGCGTACTTCGCCTCGGGCATGAGCCCGGCCCGCACCAAGGACGCGCTGCACGTGCACGTGAACACGGTGGCGCAGCGCCTGGAACGCATAGGGCGCCTGCTCGGCCCGGACTGGCAGTCGCCCGCGCGTGCCCTGGAGATCCAACTAGCGCTGCGGCTGCACCGGTTGGCCGGGGCGATATCGGGCTGACGGGCGGGGCGCGGTGCGCAGTGCTTGGTGCTTGGTGTGTCGTGTGACGGCAAGGCCCCCGTACGCGGGGTGCGTACGGGGGCCGGGGAGCGGTGGCCGGGTCAGGCGGTGCGGGCGTCCGCCGTTCGGGCCGCGGCCGACTCCTCGCCGGCCGGGCCATCCTCCTCGATGTGGGCCAGGTCGCGGTGCCTCGTCTCCTTCGCGACTCCGACGGCGATCAGCGTCACGACGGCGGCGGCGATCACGTACAGGGCGATCCAGGTGGAGCCACCGGTGTCGACGAGCAGGGCCGTCGCGATGAGTGGCGCGGGGGCGCCCGCCGCGACCGAGGCGAACTGCGCGCCGATGGAGGCGCCCGAGTAGCGCATCCGCGTCGCGAACATCTCGGAGAAGAAGGCCGCCTGCGGCGCGTACATCGCACCGTGCAGCACGAGGCCCACGGTCACGGCGAGGAGCAGGTTCCCGAAGCTGCCGGTGTCGATGAGAGAGAAGAACGGGAACATCCACAGGCCCACGCCCGCGGCCCCGAGCAGGTACACGGGCCTGCGGCCGACCCGGTCGGAGAGCGCGCCCCAGGCCGGGATGACCGCGAAGTGTACGGCGGACGCGATGAGTACGGCGTTCAGCGCGGTCTGCTTGGAGACACCGGTCGACGTGACGGCGTACACGAGGATGAAGGCGGTGATGACGTAGTAGCTGATGTTCTCGGCCATGCGGGCGCCGATGGCAACGAGGACGTCGCGCCAGTGATGGCGCAGCACGGCGACGAGCGGCGGCTTCTCGCTCGCGCCGCCCTGCGCGGTCTTGCGTGCCTCGGCCCGGGCCAGCGCCTCCTTGAAGACAGGTGACTCATCGACAGAGAGACGTATCCACAGTCCGACCATGACGAGGACGCCGGACAGCAGGAACGGGATGCGCCAGCCCCATGAGGTGAAGGCGGAGTCGGAGATGAGCGCGGTCAGCAAGGAGAGCACGCCGGTGGCGAGCAGTTGTCCCGCGGGCGCTCCGGTCTGCGGCCAGGAGGCCCAGAAACCTCGCCGCTTGGCGTCCCCGTGCTCGGAGACGAGGAGCACGGCGCCGCCCCACTCGCCGCCGAGGGCGAACCCCTGGACCAGGCGCAACACGGTGAGCAGCACCGGGGCGGCTACGCCGACCGTGTCGTAGGTCGGCACGAGGCCGATCGCGAAGGTGGCGCCGCCCATCATGAGCAGGCTGATGACCAGCAGCTTCTTGCGGCCGAGCCGGTCGCCGAAGTGCCCGAAGACGAGCGCGCCGAGCGGCCGGGCCGCGAACCCGACGGCGTACGTCAGGAAGGAGAGGAGCGTACCGACGAGCGGGTCCTCGTTGGGGAAGAACAGCGTGTTGAAGACGAGCGCGGCGGCGGAGCCGTAGAGGAAGAAGTCGTACCACTCGATCGTGGTGCCGATGAGGCTCGCGGCGACGATCCGCCGGAGGCTCGCGGGCGGTGGGGGAGCGGTTGCTGCGGAGGCCATGTGGACCACTTCCAGGCGTTGGGCGGGGACGGGTACGTGTCGGCACAAGGTAGAAAGACGCAGGTCAACGGCACATGTGGTGGGGCACCATAGTTTTGGGCGGTGCTATGCGGGGAGCCACCATGAGGAGACGGTGAGCAGCGTCAAGTTCAGTGCGCGTCGGCGTGTCGCGACAGCGCGATGCCCACGAGCCTCCCCAGTCACTGGGCCAGGCGGATCAGACTGATTGTCAGCGACGAGGGCGGGGGGATCGAACCCGTCGTCAGGGATGACGACGGGCGAATCAGACCCGTCGTCAGGGATCAGGGCGGGCGCGGGTCGGACGCCTCGTCAGCGACGAGGGACGGCCGGATCGGACTGGGCGTCAGCGATGAGGGCCGGGGGGATCGGACCCGTCGTCAGCGATCGGGGTGGGCCGGGCCGCTGGTTCGGTTGGGCCGGGTGCGCGCAGTCGTGTCGGGGCCGATCGGGTTGTGCCTGAAGCGACCTGCCAGCCGGAAGTCAGGGAAACCCCTTTGGCGAAATGCCTGGTCAGGATCTATGACTTGTCCCTGGGTTGAGCCATTGGAGGCCGATGAGGTGACGGCGCGGCTATCAATCGCGCGCGTGGCTCGAGTGGTGCGCGGGCCGCTTGTGGCTGACGGTAATCAGGTCGGGGCCGAGTAATTCGAGCTGACAATGTGTCAGCGGCTCGGCCGTGGCGGAAGGACTTCGACGATGCGTACTGCCCGCATGCTCCTCGCTACCGCGACGGCTACGGCCGCACTCGCCATCGCTGCTCCTGGTGCGTTCGCCGCCGCCGCAGGCGACTGGGACAACGACGACTCTTCCTACAGCGCGGGGCACGACAAAGACAGCAACCACAAGGAAGACCACGGCTCCGGCAAGGAAGACCACGGCTCGGGCAAGGAAGAGCACGGCTCGGGCAAGGAAGAGCACGGCTCGGGCAAGGAAGAGCACGGCTCGGGCAAGGAAGAGCACGGCTCGGGCAAGGAAGGCCACGGCTCCGGCTACGGCTCGGAGCACGGCAAGCCGCGTGGTGGCGTGCACGCCGGTGGTGGCGCCCTCACCGTGGTGAAGGGTGACGACTGGAGCAAGGACGAGAACAAGAAGGGCGACTCGGACGAGCACGGCGACAAGGGTGGCAAGGAGCACGGCGACGGCTACGGCCACAAGGGTGGCAAGGAAGGCCACGGCTCCGGCTACGGCTCGGACCATGGCAAGCCGCGTGGTGGCGTGCACGCCGGTGGTGGCGCCCTCTCCATGGTGAAGGGTGACGACTGGAGCAAGGACGAGAACAAGAAGGGCGACTCGGACGAGCACGGCGACAAGGGTGGCAAGGGGGGCGGCGACGGCTACGGCGAGGAGGACGGCGACGGCTACGGCGACGAGGGTGGCGACGGCTACGGCGACAAGGGTGGCAAGGAGCACGGCGACAAGGGTGGCAAGGAGCACGGCGACGGCTACGGCGACAAGGGTGGCAAGGGGGGCGGCGACGGCTACGGCAAGGCGCGTGGTGGCGTGCACACCGGTGGCGGCGCCCTCAGCCTGGTGAACGACGACGACTGGACCAAGGACAAGGAGAAGTACGACCCGGAGACCTACAAGAAGGACGGCGAGCAGGGCAAGGACTCGTGGGGCTCCGGCTCCGGCTCCGACTACGGCAAGCCGCGTGGTGGCATGCACACCGGTGGCGGCGGGCTCGCCACGCCGGGTGTCACGGCAGGCGGCGTGGCGATCCTCGCGGTCGCCGCGGCCGGCGCGTTCGCGATGCGCCGTAAGCGCACCGCCGACGCGTCCTGACCGGTGCCCGTCATAGCGGCCGGGGCCGCCGCGTCAACACGTCGCGGCGGCCCGGCCTGCTTTCCATTTGCGCAGTTCCCTCTTGAACCTCGCGGCGTTGTCGTCAGTCGCCGACTCCCCCGAGCTCTCGGCTTCGCTCGAGCAGCGAGGACCCTCATCGCGTCGCCTCAATCCTCCGCCTTGCAGGTGCACGCACCAGACCCCGCTCCCTGATCCAGCCTGATCCAAACGAAAGACCCTAGATGCGCGGTCCCGAACCGCGCTTGCGCTGTTACCGGACCCCTTTGCCGATCCCGATCTTCTTGCGCTGTTCCCGATCTGCTCGTTCCAGTGAGGTGATGCCAGATGGCAGCCCGGTTGCCTTCCCCCAACCAGACCGAGTCCGTGCCGCCCGGGCGCCGATCCCGCATCGGCGCCTGGATCGTGTGGTCCGTCGGAATCGTCGTCCTGGCGGTGAGTCTGTTCGGCGGTCAGGACACGTCGTCAGACACCTCCGATTCCTCCGGTGCGTCGCGGCCCGCGATGGCGTACGCGCCGTCCTCGGACGCCGTGCCGCCTTCGGACGTCATGCCGCCTTCGGACGCGGTGCCGCCCGTGCCGCCGTCGGAGGCCGTGCCGCCCGTGCCGCCGTCGGAGGCCGTGCCGCCCTCAGCACCCGTGGTGCCCGTCGGAAAGCATCTGCCGCGGGCCAAGCCCACGCGGCTGCTCATCCCGAAGATCGGCGTGGACGCCCCCTTCACCGAGCTCGCCATCGGCCCCACGGGCCAGCTGCAGCCCCCGCCTGCCGCCGACACGAACCTGGTCGGCTGGCAGGCCGACGGCGTGTCCCCGGGCGAGACCGGTACCTCGATCATCGCCGGGCATGTCGACACGAAGACGTCAGCCGCGGTGTTCGCCGGCCTCAGCAGTCTGAAGACGGGGGACACCTTCACCGTCAGGAGGGACGACTCGCGCACGGCCTCCTTCGTGGTCGACAGCGTCGAGACGTTCGCGAAAAACAACTTCCCCAACGAGCGCGTATACGGGGACACGCCTCAGGCTCAGGTCCGGCTGATCACCTGCACCGGGGCTTACGACCACGTCAAGAAGGACTACACCGACAACCTGGTGGTCTTCGCCCATCTTGTCTGAGGCCGGCGGGAGTTGTCAGTCCCGGTCCAGGACTCCCATCAGGGCGTCCCGCAGTTCCTTCCCGGGATCCGTCGACGGCCCTTCGGACCGCCACGCGACGAACCCGTCGGGGCGGACGAGGACCGCACCCCCCGAGGCGACACCGTGGGTCTCCGCCCAGTCCACGTCGCCGACGGGGGACAGCTCCGCGTCGGGCCCACTGCCGATGCGGTACGAGTCGAGCGGCACGGCCATCCGTTGCGCGATGGCCGTGGCCGCGTTGTGCCACGCGCCGTCGCCGTCCCCCGAACTCAGGAGCACCAGCGACCGCTCGTACAGGTCGAGGGTGGAGACCCGGGTGGCGGCGCGGTTCAGCCACATGTGGGGCGCGCGGCTCCCGGGCTCGCCGGTCAGCCGCATTCCCTCGGGTACGACCGGCGTCGCCGGGTCGGCGCCGAGGACCGCGCCGCGCGGATAGCGGTAGCCCAGCGCCACGTTGAGGATTCCGCCCTTCTTGCCGCCGGGGCCGCCTGCGCCCGGTCCGCCCGGTCCGCCCGGTCCACCGGGGCCGCCTGCGCCCGGTCCACCGGGGCCGCCTGCGCCCGGTCTGCCGGCTTCCGGGTTGGGGGTGTATCCCGGGTGGCTGTGCTCGACCGATCGCGTCGAGGCGCGGGCACTCGTCGCCTCCGCGACCGGCCGGCGCTCCAGGTCGTAGGACTCCAGCAGACCGGGGCCGGCCCAGCCGCCAAGGACGGCGGCCAGCTTCCAGGCGAGGTTGTGCGCGTCCTGGATACCGGTGTTGGAGCCGAACGCCCCGGTGGGGGACATCTCGTGGGCCGAGTCGCCGGCGAGGAACACCCGGCGGTCCGAGTACCGTTCGGCGACCCGCTCGGCGGCGTGCCAGGCGGCCCTGCCGGTGATCTGCACATCGAGGTCCGGGACTCCGGTGGCCCGCCGGATATGTTCCGTGCAGCGTTCGTCCGTGAATTCCTCGAGCGTCTCGCCGTTCTCGGGGTGCCAGGGAGCGTGGAACACCCAGTGCTCACGGTTGTCGACCGGCAGCAGGGCGCCGTCGGCCTCCGGGTTCGTGAGGTAGCACACGATGAAGCGCCGGTCGCCGACGGCGTCCGCGAGGCCGCGCGAGGTGAACGTGATGCTCACGTTGTGGAAGAGGTCGCCCGGGCCGCTCTGCCCGATGGCGAGCCGCTCGCGGATGGGGCTGCGCGGGCCGTCCGCCGCGACGAGGTAGTCCGCCCGGACGGTGGTGTGCTCGCCCGTGTCGCGGCTCTTGATTTGCGCGGTCACACCCTGGGCGTCCTGCTGGAACGACATCAGTTCGGTGTGGAACCGCAGGTCCCCGCCCAGCTCCCGCGCGCTCTCCAGGAGTACGGGTTCGAGGTCGTTCTGGCTGCACAGGCACCATCCGCCGGGGCTGAAGCGGGCGAGCCCGCCACCGGGGTCGATCTCCTTGAACAGCCACTCGCCGGCGTCGCCCACCAGGGTCGGCGTCTGCAGGATGCCGTGGTTGTCGGCCAGGACCGACGCGGCGTCCTCGATGCGCTGCTGGATTCCGGCCACGCGGAACAACTCCATCGTGCGCACGTTGTTGCCGCGCCCGCGGGGATGGATCGACGTGCCCGAGTGGCGCTCCACGAGCATGTGCGGGACGCCGAGACGCCCCAGGAACAGCGAGGTCGACAGGCCCACCAGGGAGCCGCCGACTATGAGTACCGGCACGTGCTGAGCGCCGTCGAGGGGCTCTTCCGATCGGTTCATTGATTGCCTCCAGCCGCAGCCACGGGTGAGTCGGGGGTTGAACACAGTCCATGCCTCCCCGCGTCGCTTCGCCCCCTGGAGCGCCCGGATGGGTGCCTCGGTCACCCGTACGGCGTTTGTGGATCGCGCCCCCCGGGGGCCCGATCGACGATCGGCTCATGGCGACCCCGGCATTTCGGACGCGGTGGTCGTTTCCGATCTTCTGTGAGGAAGAGGAGAGGTGTGCCGTATGACCCCTATCTCAGGACGCATATCGCAGTCGGCCTTCGACGGCTCCAAGTTGCGAGTGATCCTCCTGCTCGATCTGTACGAGGGAGCCCAGCAGCAGTTCCTGGACGCGTACGAGCACATGCGCAATCAGGTCGCGTCCGTGCCCGGTCACCTCAGTGACCAGCTCTGCCAGTCGATCGAGAACCCCTCGCAGTGGCTCATCACCAGCGAGTGGGAGAGCGCCCCGCCCTTCCTTGCCTGGGTGAACAGCGAGGAGCACGTCGAGACCGTCAGGCCGATGCACAGCTGCGTCAAGGACACCCGGTCGATGCGTTACAGCATCCTCCGGGAGACCAATCCCGCCGAGCCGGTCACGCCGGCGCCGGCGGCGGCGAACGCGGTGACGGCCCGGGTGGGCGACGGCGCGGCGCGCCACGCCCTCACCTTCACCGTCAAGCCGGGCTCCGAGTCGAAGGTCGCGGAGATCCTGGCCGGGTATCAGTCGCCCCAGGCCCAGGTCGACGACACCACCCGCCTGCGCCGCACCTCGCTCTTCATGCACGGCAACCGCGTCGTGCGCGCCGTGGAGGTGGAGGGTGACCTCCTCGCCGCGCTGCGTCACGTGGCCCGCCAGCCCGAGGTGCGGGCGGTGGAGGAAGCCATCAACCCCTACCTCGAGCAGCACAGGGACCTGACCGACGCCGATTCGGCGCGCGTCTTCTTCACCCGGGCCGCGCTTCCGGCCGTCCATCACGTGGTGTCCGACGTTCCGGTGCCGCGCGACCTGCGGCGTCACGCCCTGTACTACCCGGCCAAGAAGGGCCGCGGGATGGACCTGGCCCGGCTGCTGGCCGAGCAGGACGCGGCCGCGGCGGACGAGCCGGACAACCCGGTGTACGGCAGCACCGTCTTCCAGCGCGACGACATCGTGGTGCGCCTCATCGACATCACCGGTGAGCTCGACAGCGACCCCGTCGCCTCCCTCGGCCTCAAGGGCGCCAAGAAGGCCGCGGAGCTCGAGCGGCTCCTCGACGGCGCCGCGATCGGCGTCGAGGGCTCCCTGCAGACGGAGCGCAACATCAACCGGCTCCTGTCGCACGCCGACATGATGCCCATCACCGACCGCAGCTCGGCGGGTTCCTGACGGACAACCGCGGGGTGTCCGCGGGCGAGCTGCCCCGGACGCCACCGCCGCACCCGGAGGTATCAACCATGACCAAGAATCCACGCATCGTGGACTTGAGCGAGACCGAACCCAACCGCCGGCGAGGAGGTGACCTGCGGGCGATGCTCACGCCCGCGACGGTCGGCTCCACCAGCGGGTTCATGGGCCTGGCCCTCGTCCAGCCCGGCGAGCGCATCGGCGAGCACTACCACCCGTACTCGGAGGAGTTCGTCTACGTCGTCAACGGCGCCCTGGAGGTGGACCTGGACGGCGAGACGCATGAACTCCGCCCGGACCAGGGCCTGTTGATCCCGATCAACATGCGGCATCGCTTCCGCAACGTCGGCGACGTGGAGGCCCGTATGGTCTTCCACCTCGGCCCGCTCGCCCCGCGCCCCAGCCTCGGCCACGTCGACACGGAGGAGACCGAGGGCGCCGAAGCCGGACCCGGGTTCATCACCGGTGGTCCGGACCTGACCGCGCCAGGACATGGACAGCCGTCCGAGCGTAGTGGGGCCATAACGTGACCCGGCGGGTGGCGGTCACCGGAGTCGGTGTAGTCGCCCCGGGCGGTATCGGGGCGAGAGCGTTCTGGGACCTTCTCGCCAACGGCCGTACCGCGACCCGCGGCATCACGCTCTTCGACCCGGTGGGCCTGCGCTCACGCATCGCCGCCGAGTGCGACCTGGACCCGATCGCGCACGGCCTCGACCCGGAACTGGTCGAACACGCCGACAGATACATCCAGTTCGCGGTCATCGCCGCCGACGAAGCCGTCAAGGACTCCGGACTCGACACCGGAGTCGAGGACCCCTGGCGCATCGGGGTGTCACTCGGCAGCGCCATCGGCGGCACCACTCGCCTGGAGCGCGACTACGTGCTGGTCAGCGAGGGCGGGAAGCGGTGGGACGTGGACCACCGCGCGGCCGAACCGAAACTGCACATGGCGTTCTCGCCGAGCACACTCGCCTCGGTCGTCGCCGAGCAGTTCGGTGCCCAGGGCCCGGTGCAGACGGTCTCCACCGGCTGCACCTCCGGGCTCGACGCGGTCGGCTACGCCTTCCACACCATCGAGGAAGGCCGCGCCGACATCTGCATCGCCGGGGCGTCGGACTCGCCGATCTCCCCGATCACGATGGCGTGCTTCGACGCCATCAAGGCGACGTCGCCCAACAACGACGACCCCGAGCACGCCTCCCGCCCCTTCGACGCCGACCGCAACGGCTTCGTGATGGGCGAGGGCGCCGCGGTGCTCGTCCTGGAGGACTACGAGCACGCCCGTGCGCGCGGCGCGCACATCTACTGCGAGCTCAGCGGCTACGCCACCTACGGCAACGCCTACCACATGACCGGTCTGACCAGCGAAGGCCTGGAGATGGCACGGGCGATCGACAACGCGCTCGGCCAGGCCCGCATCGACCCCACGCTGATCGACTACGTCAACGCCCACGGTTCGGGCACCAGACAGAACGACCGCCACGAGACGGCCGCGGTCAAGGTGTCCCTGGGAGCTCACGCCTACGACACACCCATGAGCTCCATCAAATCCATGGTGGGTCACTCGCTGGGTGCGATCGGCGCGATCGAGGTGGTCGCCTGCGTCCTTGCCATGAAGCACCAGGTGGTGCCGCCCACGGCGAACTACGAGACCCCCGACCCCGAGTGCGACCTGGACTACGTACCGCGCACCGCACGCCCGCGAAAGCTGCGGAACGTGCTCTCCGTCGGCAGTGGATTCGGCGGATTCCAGTCCGCGGTGCTCCTGACCGAACCAGGTGGGAGGACACGATGAGCAGTGAACGCGCCCGCGGCGCGGCCATCACCGGGATCGGTGTGATCGCGCCCAACGGACTGCGCGCCGACGCGTACTGGAAATCCGTCCGGGAGGGCCTCGGCGCCCTGGACCGGATCACCCGCGAAGGATGCGAGGACATGCCGCTCCGCGTCGGCGGTGAGGTCCGCGGCTTCGATCCCGCGGGCCTCATCGAGGAGCGGTTCCTCGTCCAGACGGACCGGTTCACCCACTTCGGTATGGCCGCTGCGGCGCTCGCCCTCGACGAAGCCGGGCTCAGCCGCGGTGACCCCGCGGAGCCGTACTCCATCGGCGTGGTCACCGCGGCCGGCTCCGGCGGTGGTGAGTTCGGACAGCGGGAGCTCCAGAAGCTGTGGGGTCAGGGCTCCAAATTCGTGGGCCCCTACCAGTCCATCGCCTGGTTCTACGCCGCCAGCACCGGACAGATCTCCATCTGGAGCGGCTTCAAGGGGCCGTGCGGAGTGGTCGCCAGCGACGAGGCGGGCGGTCTGGACGCCATCGCGCACGCGGCCCGCACCGTACGGCGCGGAACCGGCGCCATGGTCGTCGGATCCGCCGAGGCGCCTCTCGCCCCGTACTCGATGGTGTGCCAGCTCGGCTACCCCGAGCTCAGCACCGCCGAGGACCCCGACCGGGCCTACCTGCCCTTCACCAAGGGAGCCCGCGGGTTCGCGCCGGCCGAGGGCGGCGCGATGCTCGTCGTCGAGGACGAGACCCGCGCCCGCGAACGGGGGACGGACATCCGGGCCGTGGTGGCCGGCCACTCGGCCACCTTCACCGGCGCCTCGCGCTGGGAGGAGTCCCGAGAGGGGCTCGCCCGAGCGATCAAGGGCGCCCTCGACGAGGCGGGCTGCGCCCCGGAGGAGATCGACGTCGTCTTCGCCGACGCCATGGGCGTACCGGAGGCGGACCGCGCCGAGGCGCTGGCCATCGCCGACGCCCTGGGGGCGCACGGCAGCCGCGTCCCCGTCACGGCACCCAAGACCGGTACGGGGCGGGCCTACTGCGCGGCGCCCGTCCTGGACGTCGTCTCCGCAGTGTTCGCCATGGAGAACGACCTCGTACCCCCCACCCCCAACGTGTTCGACATCTGCCATGACCTCGACCTGGTGATGTCTCGCGCTCGCCCCGCCGAGCTGCGCACGGCCCTGGTCCTCAGCAGGGGACTCATGGGCTCCAACGCGGCGCTGGTAGTGCGCCGCGGTGGCGACTCCGCCCGGTAGGACCGGGCGGGAAGGAGAACACCCGCATGATCACCGCAGAACTGACCTTCGACGATCTGGCCGGCCTCATGAAGAAGGCGGCCGGAGTCACCGTGGACCCCCAGCAACTCAAGCAGTCGCCGGACTACCCGTTCGACGCCGTCGGCCTCGACTCCCTCGGCCTGCTCGGCATCGTGGGCGAGCTCGAGAACCGGTACGGCGCGTCGCTTCCCCAGGACTCGGAGCGCTGCAAGACGCCCCGCGAGTTCCTCGACCTCGTCAACAGCACCCTCAAGGCTGGAGCCTGACATGTCAGGACACACAGAGAACAGCATCACCATCGACGCCCCCATCGACCTCGTCTGGGACATCACCAACGACATCGAGAACTGGCCGCAGCTCTTCAGTGAGTACGCGTCCCTCGAAGTGCTCTCCCGCGAGGGCGACACGACGACCTTCCGCCTGACCATGCACCCGGACGACAACGGGAAGGTCTGGAGCTGGGTCTCGGAGCGGACCATGGACCGCACCAAGCGGACCGTGCGTGCCCGCCGCGTCGAGACCGGGCCCTTCGCGCACATGGACATCCGGTGGGACTACAAGGAGACCCCGGAAGGCACCCGCATGGACTGGGTGCAGGACTTCGCCATGAAGCCCGAGGCCCCGGTCGACGACGCCTGGATGACGGACAACATCAACCGCAACTCCGTCACGCAGATGGGCCTCATCCGCGACCGGATCGAGCGCGTCGCCCGTGACCGCCAGAAGGCCGCCGTGCCCCGCTGATCGCCGACCGTCCGTCCAGGAAGGAAAACCCGATGCATCACGCCCTGATCGTCGCCCGCATGGCGCCCGGTTCGGCGCCGGCGATCTCCGACGTGTTCGCCGCCTCCGACCGAGGTGAGCTCCCGCGCCTGATCGGCGTCAACAGCCGTAGCCTGTTCCAGTTCGGCGACGTGTACCTGCACCTCATCGAGTCCGACGAGGACCCGGCGCCCGCCATCGCACAGGTGGCCGGGCACCCCGAGTTCCGCAATGTCAGCGATCAGCTGTCGGCCTACGTCAGCGCGTACGACCCGCAGACATGGCGCAGCCCCAAGGACGCCATGGCGCACCGCTTCTACCACTGGGACCGGAACAACCCCTCCTGAGTGAGGGCACGACACAACCCGAGGCCGCCGGTCCCGCGTCAGACGCGGAGCCGGCGGCCTCGGGTTGTGTCCGGAGACTGTGTGCGGGTCAGGCGGGCACGGTGCACTCGAAGGCGTGCAGATAGGCGTTGACGGGACGGACCTCGCCGAGGACGAGACCCGCGTCCGTCAGCCGCTCGACCATGCTCAGCCGGGTGTGCTTGGCGCCGCCGACGTTGAGGAGCAGCAGCAGGTCCATGGACGTCGTGAACTTCATCGACGGGGTGTCGTCGACGAGGTTCTCGATGACGATGACGCGGGCACCGGGCCGCGCCGCCTTGCGGACGTTGGCCAGCGCCCTGCGGGTGCTGTCGTCGTCCCACTCCAGGATGTTCTTGATGATGTAGACATCCGCCTGGACCGGGATGTCCTCGCGGCAGTCACCGGCGATGATGCGCACCCGCGAGGACAGCGAACCGCCTTCGCGCAGGCGCGGATCGGCGTTCTCGACCACCCCCGGCAGGTCGAGCAGCGTGCCGTGCATGCCGGGGTGCTTCTCCAGCAGGCTGGCCACGACCTGCCCGTGACCGCCGCCGATGTCCGCGACCGAGGCCACGCCCTCCAGATCGAGGAGGTCGGCGACGTCGCGCGCGGACTGCTCGCTGGACGTCGTCATGGCGCGGTTGAACACGTGCGCCGACTCGGGAGCCTCCTGGTTGAGATAGGTGAAGAACTCACTCTCGTACACGTCCTCGAAGACGTTGCGGCCGTGGCGCACCGCCTCGTCGAGCTTCGGCCAGACGTTCCAGGTCCACGGCTCGGTGCACCACAGCGCGATGTAGCGCAGGCTGTGCGGGTCGTCCTCGCGCAGGAGCCGGGACATCTCCGTGTGCGCGAAGGTGCCGTCCGGGCGCTCCGTGAAGACGCCCTGGCTGGACAGTGCGCGCAACAGTCGGCGCAGTGTCAGCGGCTGGGTCTTCACCTCAGCCGCCAGGTCATCCACGCTCATGGGCGTGTCGCCCATGGCGTCGGCCACGCCCAGGCGGGCGGCCGCGCGTACGGCGGCGGCGCACGCTGCCCCGAAAACCAGCTCCCGCAGGCGCATGGGTGACTGGGGAGCCTGATCAACGGTCGTCATCTGTTGCCTCGCTTCTGCTGGCCTGATGGATGCGGACATGGCATGGGTCCTCAGCACCTTCCGACGGGCACGGACACCGCGCACCTGTTGTCGCGGTACTTGTTGCCCTTGCCCTTGTCCTGGGTGACCAGGTCGGTCGTGTTGCCCATCACGAGGTTGTCGCGGATCTCGTTGCGCTGGTTGAGGGCACCCTTGAAGTTCTTGGCGAGCACGATGCCGCCCGACATCGGGGCCTTGCCCACGTTGTTCACGACGCTGTTGTTCGCCAGCAGCGAGTCCTCGACGCCGGTGAGGACGATGCCCGACCCCTGGATGTAGGGCAGGCGCGCGGTCGCGGGGCAGTACTTGCTGTTGTCGTGTACGTAGTTGTTCCGCACCGTCAGTGCGCCGGGGCGCGGTTTGTTCTCGTCACCCACGAGCATCATCGCGGCGCAGTTGCCGGTCGCCTCGTTGTGGCGGACCGCCACGTTCCGCAGTCGCCGCACGGTGAGGCCGATCCGGTTGCCGAGCAGAAGGTTGTGGCTGACCACCGCCCTCTTGGTGTCCAGGGCCCCCTCCTCGGCGTAGACCGTGTTGCCCAGGAAGAGGCCGGCGTCGCCGTTGCCCTTGAGGGTGTCGTAGCGGACCACCCCGCGCACGGACCTCTCTTGGCCGATGCCCCACTGGCCGTTCTTCTCGGAGGTCACTCCCTCGATCCGGAGGCGATCGGTACCCGTCGCCCACAGACCGTTCTTGGTGAAACCGCGAAGGGTCAACGAGCGTACGGTGACGTGTTCGACGGGCTTGCTCTTGGTGCCGGTCACGCAGATGCCGTTGCCGGCCTTGGCACATGCGCTGTCGGCGGACGCCTTGCCAGGGACGATGACGGTGGACCGGGAGCCCGCGCCCCGCAACGTCAGTCCGGACACGGTGATGCTGACGCTCTCGTGGTAGGTGCCGGGGGAGAGGACGATGACGTCTCCCGGCTTTGCCGTGTTCACGGCTTTCTGGATCGACTCGCCCGGGTTCACCCGGTGCACCGATCGGCAGTCGGACGACGGGGCGGCGGCCCCCACTCCCGACGCGACGAGGGCCGCGGTGCATGCGAGGTACGCAATCTGTCGCTTGGTCATATGGCGAAGCTACGAGCGGGTGTTCCGGCCCGCCACCGCTGATCGCCCAGGTGGGCAGCCGCCTACGCTGTGGGTGAGCCGAACGAGCGGAAAGGGGGCGGCGCATGGCCACTTGGGGGCTGATCGTCGAGATGACCGTGGGGACGGGGGAGCGCAAGCACATGGAGGCGTCCGTGCTCGCGCATGTGGAGGGCTCTCGTGAAGAGGCCCTGGCGGAACTGGGGGCGTGGATCGGGCGCTACACGCCGGAGCATCCCCGCAGTCCGAAGCGCAGTCGGGTCTTCCGTACCGCCGACGGGTTCCTGCTCGTCGTCGACGGTGCCTGGCAGTCCTTCAGTTCCCGGTTCACGGTCGCGGAGCTCGTGGCGGACAGCGCCGCGCCGCCGCCCGAGCCGCAGCCGAAGCCCGTGCCGACACCCGAGGACGCTGTGCCCCCGCCCGCCGCGCCGCACGAGGACGCCGCTCCGGCGCCCTCGGGTCCGACCGTGGACCGGTACGCGGACGGGGTGCCGGTGAAGCCTGCCTGGCTGGGCCGCACCGACCTGCCGTGACGGCACGGCCCGATGTCCTCTAGGTGCCGGTGGTCACCGGTGAGTCGGTGCGTGCGGCGACCGAGTTGTGGGTCGCGGACTTGGGGATCGGGCGGTCGTCTTGCAGGGCCTGCCAGACCTGGTGGGACGCTTTGGTCATGGGCAGGACGCGGCCGGTGTCCTGGGCGTCGTAGCGGACGGGCAGCGTGATCATGTTCATGTGGTCGGGGCTGATGCCCTTCAG
>NZ_JBSGTG010000034.1:0-75962 GCF_053607285.1 Streptomyces sp. NPDC055140
CTGACCGCCCGCAACAACCTTGCCCACTGGCGGGGTGAGGCGGGGGATGCGGCCGGTGCTGTAGCCGCGTTTGAGGAACTGCTGCCTGACTTGGTGCGAGTGCAGGGTGCCGACCACCGTCACACACTGACCGCCCGCAACAACCTTGCCCACTGGCGGGGTGAGGCGGGGGATGCGGCCGGTGCTGTAGCCGCGTTTGAGGAACTGCTGCCTGACTTGGTACGAGTGCAGGGCCCCAGCCACGGCCACGCCCTGACCGCCCGCAACGACCTCGCCCACTGGCGGAGTAAAGCCGGAGATGCAGTCGGTGCCGTATCCGAGTTCGAGGAACTACTGCCTGACCTGGCACGAAGGCTGGGTCCCCGCAACGAACCCACCCTGACCAATAGCCACCCGCAACAACCTCGCCCATTGGCGTGGTGAGGCAGGGACGCGCCAGCGCCGAGGCCGCGCAGGAGAAGTTGCTCTTCGACCGCGCACTGCGACTCGCATCGCGCCGCGCCCCTCTGTCGGGTCTTGGGCCGACCTAGCAGAGGCAAGCCCATTACTGTAATCGCGGTAGGCCGCCGAGTGGTGAAGGACGAGCTCGGCGAGCCCCCGATGCCCTGCAGGGGCCTACTCGTCGTCAGGGGCCCACTCTGCTCGATATCCCGGGCGATCGGAGTAGCTGGTCAGCGCGAGAACCCGCACCGCCCAGTCACCGCGGAGGGCGTCGTAGTCCCCGAGATCAGCGTGGTCCGGGTCGCGCCAGGCGGCGAGAAGGTCGCGCTTCATGGCGATTGTGCGTGCCGGGGCGTAGAGCGCGGCGAGCGGGTTATCCGGGGTCAGCCCGTCGGGCAGCCAGGACTCGGGGGGCTGGTCTGCGGTTGTCGCCTCGTCGGCGTCGATCTGCTCGTGCAGCCAGGTGATCAGTTCGGCGGTCATACCCGGCATGATTGCCTGTGCCACTGACAGTGGGTGGCGTCCAGGTTTCGCCCGTGGCACGTCCAGAGGACTTGGCGTCAGAGGTGGTCCGCGTTGGTGCTCCGGCGGAAGCAGATGAGGGTACTGGCGATGCCGACGAAGGCGAGGAAGTGCTCGGCCTTGCGTTCGTAGCGGCTGGAGACGCCGACAGCCCATGAGCCAGGACAGGGTGCGTTCGACGACCCAGCGGTGCCGGCCCAGGCGGTCGGATGGCTCTTTGCGCGGCGGGTTATGCGCGGCACGATCTGGCGCCGCCGCAGCCACGCGCGCAGGTGCTCGAAGTCGTAGCCCTTGTCCGCGTGCAGCCTGGCCGGGCGCCTGCGGCGCGGCCCGCGTCGGGACCTGACGGGTGCGATGCCGCGCATCATCCGGATCAGGGCCTGGCTGTCGTGCAGGTTGGCTGCCGAGATCCCGATCGACAGCGGCAGCCCGGTGCGGTCACAAACGAGATGAATCTTCGACCCGGGCTTGCCGCGATCGGTCGGATTCGGTCCCGTCAAGGGCCCCCTTTGACCGCCCGGACGCTGATCGAGTCAATCGCGCACCGCGTCCAGTCCACCTGGCCCGCGGCGCCGAGCCGGTCCAGGACCACGCGGTGCAGCTTGGCCCACACCCGAGCGTCCGACCAGTACGTGAAGCGCCGGTGCGCGGTCTGCTTCGAGGCGGGGTGTGCGGTGGACTGCGGAACTGTCCGGTCGTCTGCGCGCCGGTTACGAGGCTGGGCAGGACATCGCCGCGCTCGCGGCAGCGTTCGACCGCAGTGAGTCCGCCATCCGCTGGAAGCTCCACCACCTGAAGCTGATTCCTTTCCCGGACGACCTCGTGCCGGAGCAGCGCGGGAGCACGGAGCCGGAGCAGCCCAAGGCCTACACGGTGGACGACAAGCGTGAAGAACACGCCAATGCCTACCGGCGCTGGACGCCGCAGGAGGATCAGGATCTGGCCCGGCGTTCGGCCGAAGGCGCCTTGCTGGCAGAGCTCGTGGAGGAGTTCGGCCGCAATGAGGGAGCCATCGTGAGCCGTCTGAAGAAGGTCGGTGCGAGCGGGCCTGCTGCCGAGGAAGCCGTCCAGCGACTTCAGTGAGGTCCGCCCTCGGTCTTGATGGCAGGCTCCGGGGCGCTTCCATGCGGGCGTCGGCCTTGATCCCGCCCTGTCCGTCGGCCTGGATCGCCGTGCCGCGCACTTCGCGCGACTTCGTACAGCGGAACCGCGGGGTTTGTGCGGGGCGCCGACGCACTGGTGCTCCCACTCGGGCTTGGTGATCACTTCGTCGAGCTTGGGCTGGTTGAGGTCCATCAGCGCGTTCGTGCGCCGTGGGTCGCCCGGGCTTTGCCGCCGGAGGCTGCGCGGACGGCTTGTCCGGCTCGGTCCCGTCGGGCAGACGGATCTCCCGGTTCGGGCGGTCCGGTCACCGCCGCCAGCAGGCTGACCGGCCCGCGGTGCTTGCCCGCTTTGCCGCCCCGGGCATGCTGCACTGCGCCGCGCATTCCTCCGGCGTCGGCAGTACGCACCGCGCCGCCATCACGTGCTTTTGCTCTGCGTCTTCGTTGAGTTCCTCGCCCGAGGAGAACCGCTCGACCTGAAGGTCATTGGCGCGCATCGCCCAGAGCGCGGCCGCGTACCCGGATCGCTGGGCGGCGGCATCGAGCATCGCACTGCGGGCCGGGTCCGGCTGCGGTGAAAGGTAGGTGTACATGTGGCGGTGCTGGTACTGCCCGTGCTGGGCGCGCCCGAGGAGGTCTTCCAGGGGTACGGGCCCCCGGCGCCGGCGCCGTGATGTCTTCGGCGAGCAAGGGTCCGGCCGTGAGTTTTCCGTACAGGGCCTCCACGACAGGGGACTCCTGATGTCCGGCTGGCGGGGCGAGCCGCTCGACGAGGTGATCGAGCGCTTCACTCGTTGTCCGGCCGGGCGTGGGACCTCGCGGGCAACCTGCACGGCACCTGAGTAAGGCCCACTCCGCGGTCGACCCCTTCGCGTACAAGGTGGCGCCCGGAGAGCAGGAGCCGGCGGCACCCGGCTGAGACCGCCTGTTCGGCGGGGCGGGAAGCGTCTGCGGACGCACAGTGAGCGGTGGCCGTGGCCACCGGCCCCGGCCACCGCCCTGGCGTATGGCTGCGCGCCAGCGCTCGACGGTGACTGCTCCATACGGTCAACTCACACCAAAAAGCCTCACAAGTGAGTGAAGTTTCCGCCGTGAAGTATGGCTAAAGCTAATTAGGTGAGTGAATTTTGATATCCTGAGGAGGAGTTGAGCGTAATTGGGAGGGTGAGTGGGGCAGGGTCAGGAACCGTTGGCTGAGACTGCGATGAACGTGACCGAGGCCCGTGCGGAGCTTTTCGCCCTGGTGAAGCGCGCCGAGGAGGACGGGGCGGTGACGCTGGTCCGCAGGCGGGAGGATCGCGCTCTGTTGGCGCCGCTGGACCGGTTTCCGGCGGCCCGGAAGGTCGACGCATACCCGTCCCATGCGCTGAGTGCGGCACAGAAGGACTTCGGTGAACTCATCACGCTGGCGGCTCAGGGCCAGCCGCAGGTGCTGCGGCGTAGCCGCACGCCCATCGCGGTGCTGCTGCCCGCGGGCACGGACTTTCGGACCAACTCCTCTGATCCGGCCGCTGCCATGGGCGCGGCATCCGCGGGAGGTGCGGTGAACAGCCAAGGCCATCAGCAACGCGGCGGCGCGCCGCGCAGACTTGTCACCCTGGGCGACGCCATCGGTGCTGTGCTTGCCTCCGGCCCGACCGGCGGCCCCACGTTTGCACTGCCCGGGCTTGACGCTGCGACAGGTGGTCTGCAGCCCGGCCGGCTCACGCTGGTGGCCGCCGCCCCGAACGTGGGCGGAAGTCTGCTGGGGCTGGCTGCCGCACGGCAGGCCGCGCTCGTCGACAACCGCCGGGTCCTGTACGCGGCGTCGGGGCCGAACCAGGCCGACATCATGCGCCGGATCATCTCCGCGCAGACCGGAGGCGACTACCCGCGCCTGAAGCAGGGACACCTCACCGCTCACGAGCAGCAGGTCGCCCGGGAGTTGGTCCAGGCGCCGCTGCTGATCGACGACGGCAGTGAGCTGACCGCCCAGGCGATCGCGGAGACCGCCCCGTACGTCCAGGACCTGGCCCTGGTGGTCGTGGACCGGCTCCAGGCCGCCCACAATCCCCGGCTTCCCCTGTCCGGTGACCGACTCCCGGACGCCTCTCAGGTCCTGGCCTGTCTCGCGCGCACCCTGCACGTGCCGGTCCTCGCCATCGTGGACAGCGCCGACCCCGCGCTTTTGGGTCTCCTGGACGCCGACGTCCTGGTGACGCTCGCGCCGACCGAGGACCCTGCCAAGGTCCAGGCGACGGTCGCGGAACGCGACTTCGGCGCGATCGGCTCGGCATACCTGATCCCCGATCTGCTCCACGCCCGCTTCCTCGACACCGCCCCCGACTCCGACTCCGCCTCCGTCGGCGTGGGTCGTATGGCCGGTGAAGAACCCGCGCGGAATCTGGACAGCGCCATGGAGCGGGAGTTGGCCGACGCGGCGCTGCCTTACACCTCCGGCGCCCAGCGGGGGCTGCCGGCTTCCGTCACGCATGTACTGTCCGCGCTGCGTGCCGCGCTGGCCCACGGCAGCCAGGAAGCCCTAGACGAACTCGGTCCCTCGCTCGCCGAGACTGCTGCGGCGCCGCAGCAGCTGCCGGACACCGCCGAGGGGCGTCGCCTTGCCGCCGCGCTGAACGCCTACAACGCCGCCGTGTCCGCCGGCCCCCCCGGGCAGCCCGCTGCTGCCCGGGTTGCCGCGGAGGGCGGACACGGCCTGGACGACGAAGACGACGCGGAAGCGGAAGAGGAACTTCAGCCGGGGGACGAGGAGGACGAGCCGGAAAGCGCGCCCTTCCCCGCGCTGAAGCTCCTCAAGGACGCGGTCGGCCGCTCGAAGATGCACCCGGTCAAGGTCATCCGCCTCGAGGAGCGGGAGAGTGGCCCGTGGCCGCTGATCAGTGAGCACATGGACGGCGAACCGCGCTGGGTCCATCCCGACGTCACCAGCACACGGGTGCCCTATATCCGGGAGAACGGGAAGCGGGTCAGGCGAGATCAGCTCGATGTGCCCGACGCGTTCGGCCAGGGGGCCCTGTGCCTGATCGACCGCAACGGCTCTTACCCGTCCGCGTGTTCAGCCGTTCCCCTCGCACCGAACAAACTGCTGCACACCGGGCCCCTCGAGGCCTTCGACAAGGCCGGCGCCGGTATCTACCTCATCGACATCCCCCAGTGGCCGCGCACGGACATGCCGCACCCGCTGGGGCGGATCATCGAGCGGCCCGACGAGCAGGGCCGCGTGTGGGTCACCACCCCGCACATCAAGCAGGTGGCCAGGCTCGTCCGCGAAGGCCACCTCGCTGCGATGCCGGCCATCCACGACTCCTGGACGGGGAAGGCCAACGAGTCCCTGTTCAAGCCCTTCTACGAAGCGGCCCGCACGGTGCGTATCGAGCTTGTGCAGGCCGGCGGCGACCCGTACAAGGCATACAAGACGCGGCTGTCCATCGCGCTGCGCCTGCTGTGGCCCAAGCGCCCAGAACAGCGGTCCCCGTTCTGGCGGCCGGACTGGCGTATGAGCATGGTCGCCGAGGCGTCCGTGCGCCACTGGACCGTTGCCTTCAAGGCGGTCCAGGAGGGCCACCAGCTCATCGCCCTGCGCAACGTCGACGCGGCCGTCTTCTGGACGCCACCCGCAACGCCCCCCGCCACGTACCGGATCGGGACCGGATTCGGCGAGGTCAAGGCCAAGTTCATCCAGCCGGGCGAGATGATCCCCGAGGGTGACGACTGATGGCCGGCCCCACCGGCCACGGAGGCTCCCTGGGCGCCGCCCTCAACACCCTCCTGCGCGCCCAGGTCACCCCCCGCCACCGGCTGTCTTCGTACCACGCCAAGCACTGGCACGCCCAGCTCTCCCAGCTCACCGGAACACACCGCGGATACCAGGCCCTGGAAGAGTCCGGGCTCGACGTGAGCGCCAGAACTCTTCTCAACTGGCTGTCCGACTCGGAGTACAACGTCCGCCGCAGTTACCAAGGCCTCATCCACACCGCCTACGAGAACGTCGCCCTCGTCCCCGCCGACCCGATCCCCGACCACGTCAAGAACGGCCAGTACGAGATCAGCGGCTACGTCACCACCGGCACCGACCGGCGCGAACGCGGAACTCGCAAAGCCGCGCCCCTGCGCATCGACGGGAGCCAGGGTGACTGGGACGCGATCGAGGAACTCTGGATGGCCGGCGAGCTCACCGACGACGAGTTCGAAGACCACTTCATCGACGACGTCATCGTGCAGGACATCGGCGAAGGCACCGACGGATGGGAGTTCGACGGAAACAGCTACTCCGTTGAACTCAGGTAACACAGAAGGGAACCCGCGTGAGCATCGGCCCGGGTGCGCGGGGCGCGAGCGGAATGGGCTGGCCGGGAAGGCTGTCGACGGGTCGAAGTCTCCCGGGCACGTGAGATGGTCCGTCCGGTTCAACTTCTCGGCCTCTGGTGGATGGGTCAACTGGTGGGCGGTTGTGGGCAGTTGCCGGTTTGCTGTGTCGTGGCTTGTTCGGGTGTGCAAAAGTGAATTGTGGTGGGTGAGTTGACCGCGAGGTGATGGGGGTTGTTGGGGGCGTGCGGGGCGGGGGAGGAGCAGAGGGTGAGGGTGGGTTAGGCCGGAGTGGGGGAGCGGCCGTGCCCCAGTTGACGCGGACGCACCGCGTACTTGTCGGGGTGGTCGTCGCCGGTGCGGTGGGCATTGCCGGGATCGGTTTCGCGGGTTCGTATGCGGCCGTGCGTGAGCTGGCGCTCCGGAAGGGCTTCGGGAACTTCAGTTACGTGTTCCCGATCGGTATCGACGCGGGTATCTGCGTACTGCTCGCCCTGGATCTGCTGCTGACCTGGATCCGGATCCCGTTCCCGCTGCTGCGCCAGACGGCGTGGTTGCTGACGGCGGCGACGATCGCGTTCAACGGCGCGGCCGCCTGGCCGGACCCCCTCGGCGTCGGCATGCACGCCGTCATCCCGGTCCTGTTCGTCGTCTCCATCGAGGCGGCGCGGCACGCGGTGGGCCGGATCGCGGACATCACGGCCGACAAGCATATGGAGGGCGTGCGCCTGACGCGCTGGCTGCTCTCGCCGCTGCCCACGTTCCTGCTGTGGCGCCGCATGAAGCTGTGGGAGCTGCGCAGTTACGAGCAGGTGATCAAGCTGGAGCAGGAGCGGCTCGTCTACCAGGCGCGGCTGCACTCCCGCTTCGGCCGCGCCTGGCGGCGCAAAGCTCCCGTCGAGTCCCTGATGCCGCTGCGCCTGGCGCGTTATGGCGTCCCGCTCGCCCAGACCGCTCCGGCGGGCCTGGCGGCGGCGGGCATCGAGTCACGGCTGCTGCCGGCCGCGCGGCAGCAGACAGCCCCCGAGCTGGCGTTGCCGATCGAGGCTGTAGAGGTTTCTGTGGCAGAGCCTTCGAGTCCGTGGTTCGCCCAGCAGCTGCCGGCGCACCACGTCGAGACGGCTCATTCAGTCGACTACTTCGGCCCCTTTGAGGAGTTCCTGGCTGAGTATCAGGTCGTGCCGACGGCGGCTCAGTTCGCGCATTATCTGCGGGATGAGCATGGCGCCGCCCAGGACGACGGCAGTCCGCTGCCGGAGGGAGAGCTGGTGCCGCTCCTAGTCGAATATGTGGCCAGGCTCGAGGCGAGCGCGGGCGGCCAAGACCTGGGCGACGGGGAAGAGTCGCAGGCTGAGGTGCCGGTCTCGGAGGAGACGTGGGCGGCGTTCTACTGGGATGTAGCCCGTGCCTATGTCGAGGAGTTCGGTGCCTCACCCGATGCGGCAGCGTTCGCGCAGTACCTGCGAGAGCGCTACAACCTGGATGCTCCCGAGGCGCACTTGCTGCCCGCCGAGGTGACAGCGGAGCAACTCCCCGCCTCTAGCGTCGCGGACATGAGTCCCGACGCCGGGCTGGCGCCCAGCAGGACTTCGTCGGACGACTTGGTGCCGGTTGCCTCACAGCGGGACCGCGCCCAGATCGACGTAGCCCTCGACACTTCCACGACGCAGGACGACGCAGGGGGAGAGGGGGAGGAGCTCGCACGGCTCACGAACCCCGACCGGTACTACCTCGCCTATCAGAACTACGTGGACGCCCACGGCATGGAGCCCAAGGGTGGAGCAGCCTGGGAGGAAGTGTCCCAACAGCTTGCTGCGTCCGGTGTCCTGGGCGACAAGGGACAGCCGGTCAGCCCCAGCACCTTGCGCCGGTACGCACTGGAGCAGCGCATCTACCGCCGGTGGGTCGACGAATACGAGCGCCTGGGTGAGCCGCCGACATACGAGGCGCTGCTGAATCGGCTCGCCCACGACAAGGTCAAGGCGGGCAACCGGCAGCTGACCCTCGACGATCTGCAGCGCGGCGAGCGTCTCGCGTCTGGGTTCGAGCGTCGCTACGACGCACTGCGCAGCCACCACAGCACTGCGCACCCGTAGCGGTATCTGCTGCGCAACACCGGGGGAGTTGTGCACTTCCATCTGCGCAGTAGCCGGCGGCTTCAGGCGAGGCACTGCGCAGTTCCAAAGAGGTGCTCAGTGCCGTGACCTGCACTGAGCCTCCGCCCACGTGAAGTCACCGTTCACAGGGCCGGTGTGCCCGGCGCCGGCGGTACTCGTGCTGGTTGTGGGCGGCTGTCTGCGGAGTAGATCGTCTGTCTGCTCTCTGCCGCCTTCCAAGTGTCAGCGGCCTAGAGCGGACAGTCCGTCACCCAGGACGTTCGCTTCCAGAAGGAGCAGCACGATCACTGTGATCACGGCGCTGTTGGTGACCATGAACTGTCTGACGTTGTCCAGGAACGTCTGCGGACTGATCCTGATCTGCGGCGGAGCCCCGTGCAGGGCCCTGACCTGGGATTCCTCGTTGGCATGCGTTGGCTCCCGACGGCCGTTTACGGGTGTCCTGCGGACTGACTGCGGACTGGTCGGGGGTCCCGGGGCAGAGAAATCCATGGCACACCAGCGGGACCTGCAACGAGACTGCGCGGGTGAGCGACCGCTACCCCTGTCCCAGCTGCGGGCACCGCGTGCTCGACGCCATGCCCGGCTCCTACGAGATCTGCCCCGTCTGCTTCTGGGAAGACGACGGGGTCCAGTTCCGCTGGCCGACCATGGGCGGCGGAGCGAACAAGGTCTCCCTGATCGAGGCCCAGCGCAACTACCAGGAGTTCGGCGCCTGCGACCAGCACGGCCGAAGGCACGTCCGCCCTCCGGCCGAGGACGAGCCGCTCGACCCCGCCTGGCGCCCCATCGACCTGACATGGGACTCCTTTGAGGACGGGGCGGCCCAGGACCGCGCCCCGTGGCCCGACGACCACTCGGTGCTCTGCTGGTGGCTGCCCACCTTCTGGCGCCGGGACCATTGCGCGTCATGACCTCCCACATCGAGACACTCGTCCAGCAGCTCGACGGCAAGGCCGACGAGTCCTACGACGCCCGCGCGGAGCTGATCTGGATCGGCGCCGACGCCATACCCGCCGTCATCAACGGCCTGCCTTCCCTCGGCGGCTTCGGTCAGCTGACCGCCATTGAGGTCTTCGAGGAGGTGGGCGATCCCCGTTGCGGCCCCGCTCTCATCGGCCTGCTGGACAGCGACAACCCGACCGTCCGCGAATGGGCGGCCATGGCCCTGGCGAGCCTGGAGATCGACGGCGCCATCGAGCCCCTGCGCCGCGCCTACCGCGCCTGCCTGGAACGGGCGACCCCACCGGAGTGGACCGAGTCTGTCGGCATCCGCTGGGCGCTGACCGAACTCGCCGCCCGTAGCCCTGTCGTCCCCCCACTCACCGCGCGCCTGCGGGCCACCGCCGCAGATGATGCCCCTGGCTGGCCCACGGCCCACTTCACCGAGATCATCAACGACCTCGCCGACCACGCCCAGGTGATCCTCTACTCCCAGTTCTGGCGAGTGGACGCCGGCCGCACATACGGCATCTCCGGCCCCGGCCTGGACTGGGAACTCGACTGGACCGCGCCCTGGGAGCACCTGGTCGAGGAGTCCCGCACCTGGTCTCTGCTGGAAGCCTCCGAAGCCCCCGCCGGCGACATCTTCGTCGCCCCCACCTGGATCGACCGTACCGACCTGTACCCGGAGAGGTGACCGATGCCGTTCCAGCACCCCAAGGAGATCGGCTACGGCTACGTAATCGAGCGCTATGTGACGAGGAAGGACTCGGACCACCCGCGCTACCGCGAACTGAAAAGCGGTCGCGCCCTGCGGCCCGGGTGGCCACATGCCGAACGCTTCGCCCGTCACCTCATCGACGACGCAGCAACGATCACCGATGACGAGCTGGAGGCCCTCCTCGGCTACGAGTGGCGCTCACGCCTCACTGCCGCCTGGCTGATCGGCGTAGGCCGACGCGACACGTTCCGCGAACGCATCGGCGACCTGCTCCTAGCCAGCGAGTTCTGCTTCTCCGGCAGCGCCTACTGCTTCGCCCTGGCCCGCTTCGGCACACACGCCGACGCCGAGATCCTCACCGCTTACCTCGACCACTACCTCCCCCGCACCAACCTCCGCTACGACCAGCCAGCAGCCCTCGGCGCCCTCCTCCGCCTCGACGCCCACCTCGGCACCCACCACGCCGACCGCTTCACCCCGCCCGGCGGCCTCTGGGACCAGTGGGTCAACGCCCTGACCCACCTCCGCGACCACCCCGCCTACACCCCCGCCGAGCTGCGCCGCTGGACGGACCTCCAATGCGACTTCGCCAACGGCTGGTCCCACACACACAGCAGACCATTTTCAAGGTTCTGACCGCGGTTCCGTGAAGGATCTTGGAGTGACTCTCATCTGGTGCAGTCCGTCCGGAGCCACCTGGTTGGATGAACGCATGACGGATTGGTCGACGCTCACCGATGCGTGTGGTTCCGCGGAGCACGTGCCTGGTCTCCTGGACCGGTTCGAGGCCGATCCGAGCAGTGTGTGGTCCGAGGTGATGGACCATCTATGTCCGCAGTTGGACACTGCCTTCCCTGCCAGCTACGCAGCTCTTCCGCGGCTGGCCGAGATCGCGATCGCCTGCAGTCCGGAGGATCTGACCTGGGTGCTGCTGGCAGCCGGAGCTATTGCTGCCTGTTCGCCTGGGCTGTCGGAGCCCGATAGCCCTCAGACGGTCTACTCGGCCCCGATCCGGGTTCTGCACCGTCTCACCGATCGCCACCTGAGCCGGGCAGTCGAGACCGAGGAGTACGTGAACCTGCTGCAGACCCTGCTCTCCTTCGAAGGCGTCGAGATCTGGGATCGCTGCCTGGACGGTCTGCAGACCGGGGAGTACGAGCTCGGCTGCCCGTACTGCGGCGTCAACGTGTTCGTCGTGATCGGACAGGACGGCTACTTCTGCTGCAGCGATGACTACGCGCAGCGAGAGGTGGAGAAGTCGCCCCTCCAACCGGCGCGAACCCAAGACCTGGACGGGCTGCCGCGCAGGTTGTTCACGCGAGCGAGGGCGGACGGGCAGGAGAGCCTGGCTCACGGCGTTCCGTACCTGTTCGGACGAGCCGCCTGCCCGGACTGCGGGAATGACTTCTCGGTGGCGGAGAGGGTGGTTGTCGGTTGGATTCCGTGACCAACCCGGCTATGCACATGGCTCTCTTGATCGTTTTGACACGGTTGACGTTCCCCTCAACGATGCCGGAGCTCCAGGGAAGGGTGAGGCCAGCGGTGACGGCGTCGAAGTCCTGGCTGTGGAACGCGGCGAACTTGGCGACCGGGACAGCGTCGGATTGTTCAGCCTGGCGAATCCATTCGGGCAGCAGTTGGCCTCGGCGGTTGCGGACGAGGTCTGTGAAGGCCCGGGCGAGATCACATGCGCGCGCGATGTCCGGACAGGCGAGGCGGGCCTGGTCGAGGTGCTCAATCTCTTCGGTACTGAGGCGGTCGCGGTTCCGCATGATCCAGGCGGTGATCCGGCGCGGGCTCGGGATTTTCGCCGGTGCGGCCGTGGCTGTGCCGGCTTGCAGGGTTCGCAGGTAGGCGGTGTTGTCGTGGGTGCGGGCCGTCTACCACCGGCGGGCGTTGCTCCGCATCCGCGACGCCGCGAACCGTGGGAGCCCGTTGAACCTTGCTGCCTGGACTCTCGCCAGTGTCTGGCGTGGCATGTCCTTGTACCCGCTGCACGGATCGATCGTGGTCACCGGCTGCCGCCATGCGGAGGGTGAGGTGACCGGGCTGGACGAGGACTTGGTCCACCAGGCGGAGGCCGTCGCAGCGACGGTCCGTGAGACGGTCCAGCGGTGGCTTGAGCGGCCACCGGTGTCGGACGAGGCGGCGGCGCAGGAACTCCTCGCCTGCGCCGTCCGCGACCTCGCCGCCACCTGACGCCCGACCCGGCTCTGCGTCTTTACGCGGACAGTAGCTTGTCGACGAGCGCCTGGGTCTTGGCGTCGACTTCGCTGAGGTGCCTGGTTGCGTCCTGCCAGTGCGCAACAGCGGTGCGGAGTCCGGTGCGGTTGCCTGCGGCGGCTTCGATCTTCAGCATGGCCCGGTGCAGGGTCTCGGCGAGGTTGTCGGCTGACAGGCCGGTCGCGCAGGCTTGGCGTGCGCTGGGGAAGTCCTGGTGGGGGCCGGCCAGTGTGCGATACGTGGCCAGCGTGGATGCGATGTCGGTGATCCGGTTCTGCATGTGGGTGCGTAGCGGCACCATCCAGGAGGACGCGTGCTCGCCGAGGGGCACGCCGTGGACGAGGGCGAGGGCGCGTTCGAGGTAGGGCAGGCCCTGTTCGCCGCGGCTGACGCCGAGTGTGGCGAGCCGCTCGAACTCGTGCCAGTCACAGCGCACCGTGTCCGACAGTGCATAGGGGGAGGCCTTGCTCACGCGTTGCGGTACGTACAGGGCGCCGTTGGTGTCGGTGCCGAGGCGGTTGCGTAGTGCCCTGAGGCGCGAGTTGAGGGTGGAGGTCGACCATGGTTCCCGGTTGCCCAGGTCCTCGCAGAGCGCCTGGGCACTGCTGCCCGGGCGCAGGAGCAGGTGGGCCGCGAGTTCGATGAGGCGCGGTTCGAGTTCGGCGTGCTCCACGTGAAGCCCGCCCAGGATCCGCAATCTGGGCGTCGTGTCGTCGGGGCCGGCTTCGCTGAGCGCCTTGTCCTCGTCCGTCTCGCCGATCGCGGCGACGCGCTCGGGAGTGAGGATGGTGTGGGAGGGCGGAATGCGGAAGCGAGGCCCGATCCGCTCTGGCTGGGCCCCACTGGAGCCGGATGCTGTGCTGGGTGCCGGATGGGCCTGAACAGCTCTGAGGGGGGTCTGCGCAGGGTCGGCCGCAGGACCGAGGAGCGCCTGGAACCCGCCGGGAGCGGCCGCCTGTTCTTCAGCTGCTGGCCGCGGGTCGGCGGCGGCGTCACCGAGGTCCTGGCCCGGGTGGGGCACGGCAACAGCGGGCGGGGCCGGGTCGGGCAGCGGGATGGTCTCGGGCGGGATGTGCTCCCAGACGCCGTCGGCGTCTACGGGGTGTTTGCTGCTTTGGCGGTAGGCGTCTGCAAGTTCGGTGAGGGAGGCGGCGTCGAGGCGTTGGAGCACCAGGTCGCAGCCGATCGTGTCGATGCGCTGGGGCGTGCTGGTGGTGGCATCAAGGGTTTCGGCGTCGGGGAACATTGTGTTCGCTGTGGCGGGCATGACGAGCACGGCGGGGACCAGACCTTGGGCCTTGTCCAGGCTCTGAGCGAACTGCCAGGCGACATCGTCGTCGTCCAGGCCGGCGCACAGCAGCACGTACGGCAGTGCGGAGTCCTCGGGTTCCTGGTGGGCTTCCAGCAGGCGCCCGGCGAATTCTGTGGCTGCCAGGCGCGGGTCGGGCAGGTACTGGACACCGAGGGCGGCGAGGTCGGCGCCCATGCTGCCCATTGCGCAGGCCACGACCTCGACGTGGTCGGCGAAGGGGCCGAGGGTGAGTTCGGCCGCCAGAGCGGCGATGACTTCCGTGCGGTCGGCCGGCTCGCCATCGACGAGGAGGACTTCGAGCGCGGGCAGGTTCGCCAGCACCAAGTCGCCGCCTGCAGCGGCGCCGAGGGTGACAAGCGCCGGATAGGGAACTGCCAGAGCCGAACCGTCCTCAGGAACGGAGAAGTCGGCGGCGTGTGGCAGTTCCCACCAGCCCGCGCGAGACGTGGTGAACGGCGCCACGGGCTCGGCCGCGACGTCGGCGGGCAGAACCTGGACGCCGTCAGTGGTAATCCGCGCAGCCCGCAGCGACGGGCCAGTGCCGCCGGTCTGGTGGGCGAGGGCCGACAGGGCGCCTTGCAGGCGCAGCACACCGGCACTTCCGTCACCGGCCGCCAGCTCGAGCTCGGCTTCCACGGGAGCCGGAACGGTCTGGGGCAGGCTCTGCCCGGGCTGGCGGGAGCGTCGCTGCCGCAAGCGCCGCAACGCGAGCGTCCCGGTCAGGGCGGCCGCCAGCAGCGCGAACACCCCCACCGCGGTCCGGGTGGACACGACGGAGGAGGAGCCGGTCTCGGCGGAACGTGGCGATGCGGCGGGGGAGCGCTCCTGCCCGGGCGTGGACGCTGTCGGTGTAGCCGTGGCAGGCGCCGACGGGCGGGCACTCTGGCCGGGCTGCGCATAGGGGGACGCCGGGCGCTCCGTGTTGCTGGGCTGCGCGGACGGCGACGCCGGGCTCTTACTGGGCTCCGCCGTTGGCTTCGGTGAGGCTGCCGCTTCTCCGGCACCGCTGCCGCGATCAGGCTTGTCCGCGGAGTCGTGGTCGCCCTGGTCCGATCCAGTGCCGGCACGCGGGGGCTGCTGCGCATGATGGTCCGACTCTGCGGGCTGCTCCTGGTCCTGCTGTCCGGAGGAGTCATCCCGGTTGTCGTGAGGGGCGGTTGCCGTGGGGATGGTGATCCGCTGCCCGGGGAAGATCAGATTCGGGTCGGTGATGCGGGGCAGGCCCTTCGGCTGCGTGCCGCGGCTGGCCTCATACAGCTGGGGCCAGTTGGCCGCATTGCCGGTCTCATCCTTCGCGATCTCAGAGATCGACTCACCGTCCTCGACGACATGCGAGGTGGCGGCGGGCTTTGTGGCAGCAGTCTGCGTCTGCAGCCCCGCTTCTTCCTGGTGAGCCGGGTGCTGCGCGTCGATGCGGGGCACCTCGGCTGGCAGCTGCAGGATCCAGCCCGGCCGGATGGGGGCGTCGGCGTGGAAGGTCTGTCCGTCGGCCATGGCCTTGCCTTCGTTGGCCTGCGCGATGTGCGTGTAGGCCTCGCCGTTGCCGTAGAGACGCTCGGCGATGCTCCACAGGCTTTCAGCGGGCCGGGTGTCGCGGACTGTGTAGGTGTCCTGAGTACTGTGGGCGGCGTGTCCCGCCGTGCTGCCGGTGGCAGTGGCAGCGGGCGACGTCGCGTGGTCGCTGGCTCCTGGCTGTGCCGGAGCGGCAACGGAGGTCTCGGCGCGCGGCGAAGCCTCGGCCGGAGTAGCTGCCAGGGCGGTGCTGGTCGGCAGGAGCACGAGCAGTGAGCCGACCAGCGCGGCGGCAGCGCGCTGGCTCACCTGGATGCCGGGCAGGCGCGGTGCGCGTACGCCGCGCAGCTGGGCGGGAATCTCCAACAGCAGCGACAGGATGAAGCTCGCCCAGGCGAGCCAGCCGATCACGCACACGGCCAGCAGGGCGACGCTGCCGGTGTCCTGACGGGTGAAGAGGTGCTGCAGCCCGTCCCAGCCGCCCGGCGCGAGCGCCACGGTCGCCTGCCACAGCAACCACGGCAGGGCCACCACGGTGAGGGCCAGGGCCACGAGAGCGCCGACGGCGCGCAGCAGCAGGGCTGCCGTTCGACGCGGGCGCCGGGTCGAAGCGGGTTCGGGGGAGCGGTTCATGGAGTCTCGCCGTCCTCGGGCTGCGTCGTGCCGAACAACAACGTCGCGGTGCTGGTGACTTGATGGGTGTAGGTGTGGGGGTAGAACTTGCCGCGATAGGAGCCGGTGACGGTCACCGTGATCCGGCGACCTCCAGCACTGATGCGTACTGTGCCCCTTGCCCCTGCGCGCGCCAGATAGGTGCGTGCGGCCGCCGTGGCGGCGGCAGGATCGACCCGAACCCCCTTGGACGGGATGGCCGTATCCAGGTCGACGGCCTGCTGGGCGGCACGGGCTGCCTCAACGGCCAGAGCGTCGGCGTTCTCCCTGGCGCGCAGGGCGCCGAAAGCGTCGACGGTGAGCAGGCCGGCGAGCAGAATCAGCGGCCCGGCGATGATCGCGACGAAGACGCTGATGCCGCCGCGGTCGCCGAACCGTAGACGGCGCCCGTGTTCGCGCAGCTGGGATGGGATCACGAGCGGCCCCTGTAGGCATCAACGACGGACGTGAACGTGCTGGTCACGGTGCGCACCCCCGGTCCGCCGCCGATCAGCATCAAGTCGCCGACAGGCACCCGGCACGCCACTGTCACCGTGACGGCGGAAACCTGCCCGACGGGTACGGCGAGACCGGAGGTATCGGCGCTCACGTTGATGCTGGAGCATGCCTGCTGCTCGCCCGACAGGGCCTGCTCGGCGGCTTGTTGCGCGGCGTCCTGGCCCTCGCCGCGGGTGCGTTCCAGGGAGGCGGCGCGGGCGGCTGCCTGGGCGGCGGCGTCGGTCTTCTGCCCGGCCAACGACAGGCGGGCTCCGGCGATGAACAGCAGCACCAGCACGATCAGCACCGGCACCACAATGGCTGCCTCGATTGCCGCGTTGCCGCGATCGTCTCGCAGGAGCGCACCTATGCGCCGATGCTGCATCAACGCCGGCCACGTCATCGATCCCCCTGTACGGTCCAGTGCTCGATCGGCCCGCTCACCGTGGCCTGCACCGTCAGGTGAAATCCGGGCAGCAGCGTCAGGGCCTGTCCGCTCACGTGCACGCGCATCGTGTCCTGGCTGCTGCCCGCGGTGCTGACGCTGGTACCGGTCAGCATGTTGCCTGCCAGGTCCTCGAGGGCCCGCTTCGCGTGGGCCGACCCGTCGGCAGGAGACGCCTCGTAGATGCGTCCCGCCGCCACCCCTGAACGGGCCGCCGTGTAGGCGATGTTGCGTGCGTAGGCCCACATCACCCCTTGCAGGAGGGTGAAGGTGATGACGATGACGACCGGAAAGAGGATCGCCGCCTGGACGGGTGAGGATCCCCGGTCGTCCCACGTTCTCGACACGGTCAGCCGCCGAGGTCCACGTTGTCGACCTTGCTGCTGGCCCGGTTGCCGAGCGCCACGAGGGCGGCCACGATCGTGATCGCGATGCCGATGCCGGCCACCCAAAGGATCACGGTGACGATCGGGTTGTCGCCGCGATCCCCACGCTCGTTGATCTCCTCGCGTGCCTCCTTGATCCGGCGGCTGACAGCAGCGGGAAGGTGGGCGAGCAGCATGCTCGCCTTCAAGAACCGGTCAGACACGGGTATGCGTCCTTTCACATCGATTGGTTGAAGGCGTTCAGCACGACGGGGAACGCCATAGCGGCCAGGACCAGGACACACAGCACACCCAACGGCGCCTGCATCTTCTCGGTGTCCGCATTGGCCGCTGCGGCTTCGGCGTTGAGCTGCTCGGTCCGCAGGCTCGCAGCACGGTGCCGCACGGTGTCGTAGACGGACGCGCCCTCCTGGGAGGACATCTGCACAAAGTCGGCGACGTCGGAGAGCACAGGAACGTCGAGGAGTTCGCCCAGGGCTTTCAGCGCGGCCCACTGCGAGGTGCGCTCCACCCGGGCACGCATCAGGGCATCCCGGATACGCAGGAAGACCCATCCGCGGCCGGCATTCGCTGCCTGCTCCAAAGCGGACTCGATCGCGATTCCGGCGGCCAGACGCAGGGCGACCAGTTCCAGGTACACGGCGATTGCGTGCGCGCACTCGGCGCGGGCCTTCGCCGCGTCCCGGCGCAGCGTCAGATCGGGGGCGAACCAGCACGCGGCAGCGAGGACCAGGCCCACGATGCCGGGCGCATACAGCGGCACGCTGATCCCCAGGAAGGTCCACGCTCCGATGAACAGGGACGGGGCGAACAGGCCGAACAGCGCCAGCAGCGTCTTGTTCAGCAAGAACTCTTCGGCGCTCTGTCCGAGCAGGTCAAGGTCCTTGCGCGGCAGGGTGATGGGCAGCCGCTTCACGAGCCACTGCCCGGCCTGGACCTGCCGTGTCGCGGCCCCGGGCGCCACCTGTGCGTGCTGCGGCGCTGCCGGCGTGGGATTGAGTCGCTCCAGAGCGGGACCCAGCTTCGGGGCCGCGGGCAGGAGTTCATTGACCAGCAGGGCCACACCGGCGCCGCCGACGCCGCCAGAAAGAACGACCGCAGTCAGTGTGTTCACCACGCCCCCACCGTGTTGGCCGCCGCGTCAGGGTGGCGATCCGTCTTCACCGGGCTGCGCGGGTCAGGGACCAGCACGCGCGCCGTGCGGCCGCGGGTGGCATAGCTGCGCACCCACACCAGGGTCACCACGAAACCCGCCGCCAGCAGCGCGAGCACCAGCTGGCCCATGAGCGTGGCGTAGACGCCGGTGACCTGCGGCACGGTGAAGCCGAGCGCCACGATCCCCAGCGTGATGACCGTCAGGGTGCGCACGGTCGTGCGGACTTTCTGCCGGTCGGACTCGATCCCCTGGCGCATCTTGACCTCCTCACGCACGGACGCGGCGAGGTCCTCCATAGCCTGCGCCAGCCCAGGGCCCGGGTCTTGCGCTGCCAGGATGAGAGCGGAGCAGACCTTGTCGCCGGTGACGTCGTCGAACCTGTGGGCGAAGTCCGCGAGGGCTTCGTGAGTGGGCCACTGTGCCTGGACCTTGTCCGCGAGCTCGGCGACCTCGTCGGCCAACGCGGCTGGCGCGTGCTTGCGGGAGGCGATCAGTGCCTTCTCCAGGGCGTTACCGAGCCGCACCATCTCCGACAGACGCTGCGCCCAGTCACCGAGGGCGTCCCGGCGAGCGATCTGCATCTTGGTCATCGCCGGGCCGGACAGCAGCCACGGCCCGCCGACGATCACGGCACCCACGATGATCCCGGCCGTCACCACGCCGGTGATCAGCCACACCACCAGCAACGCCACCACGGCGACGCCGATCAGGACGCGGCGCTGCGCGGCGTACTTGCGGGCCATCATGCCGCGCTCGCCCTTCCACGGCAGGCCACGCTTCGGCGCCGTCGTCCCGATCAGTGCAGCGACGGCGAGCACCAGGCCCAGGCCCAGCAACGTGCCATTGGCCACCCACCACAATGAAGTGATCACATCGGCCTCCGGCTGAGATAGGCCAGCGCCTGATCCGACAGGAGACTGGACGTCATACCCGCCCGCTCCAGACGGCGGCGCTTGACGTGGCTCAGCGCTCCCTTGGGCACAGCCGGTCCATCGATGCCATCTGCCGGGCCGAAGATCTCGTTGTGAGCCGGCCGCCCGTCGTGAGCGATCCCCGTGATCTCCCAAATGTGGGAGAGGTAGCGGCGCGGAGCCTCGCCACTGTCGTCGACCGAGAGGAACGCGACCAGGTGCAGTCCGTTCGCGATCTGCCGATAGGCCAGTTCCGGCGTGAAGTTGGCCTGCGCCAGCAGATACAGCTCGGCGATCCGGTCGAAGACCGCACCGGGCTCGGAGGCGTGGATCGTGCACATGTTGCCCGGCCGGTCACTGGTCATCGCCTGCATCATGGCCGTGATCTCCGGTCCGCGGACCTCGCCCACCACCACCCGCGACAGCGACATGCGCTTGGCCCGCAGCATCAGATCCATCAGCGTGATCTCACCCGCCGCCGCTCCGCCGATGCGCTCACCGTTGGACTGGCGGGCCTCCATGGGCACCACATGCTCGTGATACGCCGGATCGGCCAGTCCCTCGAACGTCGTCTCCAGCGTGCCGAACCGCTCGGTGGGCCGGATCTCCCTCAACAACGCGCGCAGCATCGTCGTCTTGCCCGACGCCTGCTCCCCGGCCACCATGACGTTGAACCGGCCCCGCACCGCGGCCGCCAACAGATCCGCCGCGTCCTCACCGAGCATGCCCAGCCCGACCAGCTTGCCGAGGTCCACATCCAGGTAGCGGTGACGGCGGATCGTCACATGCGTGCTCCCGCCCGTGATGTCCGGGCCCAGTGCCTGCAGACGCGACCCGTCCGGCAGCCGCAGCTCCACATCAGGGCTGTACGTGGAGAACGTCCGCCCGCCCTGCCCGGAGGCACGGATCAAATCCCGCACCGTCTCCTGCAGTTCCTCCTCCGAGTCCGCCACCCGTGCCACACGGACCGGGTCCCGCTGCCCGCTGTACTTCAGGAAGACCCGCTCGAACCCCTCGATCCAGATGTCCTCCACCAGCTCGCTGTCGAGGTAACGCTGCAGCCGCCCGGCACGGAAGCACATGTCGAACGCGAGCCCCGCGAGCTCCTGCTCCGCGCCCTGACTGACCGCGCCCCCGGTGGACAGCCCTTGCGTGTCCGACCAGATCGCCACCTGCTCGTTGATCAGGTGACGGCCCCGCTGCTCCTTGGCCTGCTGCGACAGCGGCGTCCGGCTGCTGCTCTCCTTACGCAGCCGCTCCAGCACAAGCTTCTTGATCTCCTGAGCTGCCCGGTAGTCCACCGCCTGCGCGGCGTCGGACGCGGCCCGAACGGGAGCGACACTGACGCTGCGATGTGCAAGAGGGCCGTATCCCGGATGCGAGCCGTTGGCGGGCGCGCTGCCGGGTGGGCCCTGCTGCGGGGAGCGCCGGGGCGGGGGAGGGCCGTTGTAGACGGGTTCAGCGCGCACTGCGCACCTCCGCGAGCCGCTGCTGCGTCGGCGAGTACAACCGTGAGCGCCGCGACGCCACCTGCTGCCTCATGGGCGTGCACGCATCCCGGGCCGCCTTCATCAACGGGCTCTTGGCGAACTTGCGGTCCTGCCGAGCACCGTCGGAGAGGACCGCCGCCTCAACCGGCCGGTGAGGCAGCGTCGCGATCACGCGAGTCTCGAGCTGGTCCTCAACCTCCCGCTGACCGTAGGCGCCCTCAGTGATGAGCAGAACGGCCAATGAAGGAGCGGGGCGGCCCTGGTCGCTTTCCAGCACGTGGCGCAGCATCGCGATCCGGCCCTTGGCCGCGTTCACGCTGCGCAGGGTGCCGCGCACGACCAGCAGCACCAGGTCGGCGCGCTGCGCGAGCACCCGGGAAGGGCCATAGGCACCGTTGCGGCCGAGATCGACGATGACGTCATGGGCATGCGTGGGCATCCGGTCGATCCCCACGAACAGCTCGGCCAACTGCGACCACTCAGGCGCCAGACTCGCGGCCTGCGACGGCTCCGTCAGACCTGGCAGCAGCACATGCCGGCCGTCACTGTGCCCGTTGTCGTCCGACAGACGGACCAGTTGGGTCCAGAACGCCTCCCGCAGCGATTGCTCACCTCGCAGCGACACCGACAGGTTCCGCAGACTCACATCCGCGGCCAGGCTTCCCTGCAGTGCGCCGGACAGCACCGCACCGCCGTCGGGATCACACTCGGCGACCAGCATCCGCCGGTCCCCTTCCAACGGCCAACTCCGCTGCAAGGTCAGCGCGGTGGTCGTGACACCAGGTGCACCAGGCAGCCCGGCCAGCGCGATGACCGCCATCAGTCGCCCGCCCCGTTCACGGCAAGCGCCACGTCCCCGCCCGCCGCCTGAGCGGCCAGCTGCGGGCCCTGCGCCTTGCCTACAGCGACATCCACGACCCGCTCACCGGTCGACTCACGGGTGGCGCCCACACGTACCACGCGCGCCTGCACGGATTCGGGCCCGTTTGCGTTCTTCGCGGTGTCCGCTGACGGGTCCTCGCTGGTGAACACCAACTGCACCGTGTCACCCGGCCGCAGGGGCGAATCCGGCAGCTGTCCCGGCTTCAATGCAATCCCGACGAGCTGCTCGCCAGCATTCACCAGCGTTTTGCGGGTCACCTGCCTCGGGTGCAGCAGCGCACCGGACTGCAGTGTGGACACGGCTCGCATGCCGACAACGTCGTCGCGCTGCTGGACGCCGATGACCTTCATCGACGGGTCCAGGGCGACGGAGGCCTCCCGCAGATCACCGTCCTTGATGACACTGCCGGCCGGGACGTCACGGGCCAGTTCCAGCACCGGCTGACGCTGCCCGTTCTGCGTCCAGTACCAGTAATTGCCTACCGCGCACGCAGCGATGCACGCGACCGCGACCGCCAGCATTCCCGGCCGGCGCCGACGCGACTGCCACTTCGCCTGCGCACCCACCGGGGGAGCGGCCATGGGGGCAGCCTGTGCGGCTCCCGAAGAGGCCTGCGCGGACACATCCGTCCTGCTCACAAAGCTCACCTTTCCTTGCGGCCCGCAGCGTCAGCTGCCCACGGCCTGCAGCTCGCCCATGGTGAACGCCACATCGGTCTCACGCGTGGTGAGGATCTGCCCCTGCTCGCCGGTGCTCGCCTCCCACGTCACGTCCCAGTACGCGGTCGCCGACACGTGGTACTTCGTGCCCGGCTCCTGCGTGGACGGTTCCTGGTAGGTGTGGCCGCAGTCTGGTGACTCGATGCCGTTATGCGTGTTTTTGAACGGCGTGCCCGCGCCCTCGCAGATGACCTTCTCGCCGTCACCCATGCTCCAGGCGATCTTTGACACCTTGGCCGTCGCCGTGACCGATACCCCGCCGGCCGACGCGGTCGCCGTGTTCGGCCCGAACGTCGTCGCACTCGGGGTCACCCACAGCCACATCGGGATCCCGACGACGTACTTGGCGTTCGCCCGTGGGCTGGCCACCTTCGGCCCGAGCAGCTTCATGGAATCCACGGCCTGCTGCGCCACCACAGCTGGATCGACTGTCGGCCCGGCCGCGCCTGGGGCCCCCGCAAAGTGGGTGGTCACGCCGTCAGGGCAGGTGCGCTCGTAAGCCACCTTTCCTTCGCCCGGATACCAGAAGGCGCCAGGATCCGGCTGCGGATCCATGCGCTGGACCTTGCACTTCGGGGCCTTGCCACCCTTCTTGGCTCCGGCCGGCCGCCCCTTGGAGGGGCCCCCGGAGGACGAGCCTCCCGGAGTTCCTGAGCTGCCTGCGCTCACGCAGAATTGTTTGGACGCGCACCAGCCGTGCGTCGTGCCGCCGTCGGCGGCAGCGACGCCGCAGGTGAGGGAGAGTGCTCCGGCAGCAAGGGGCGCGACCCAGCGATTGCGCCTCAGCATTTCTGCTCCTCCTGCGTCGCGCGGACGATCACCCAGTGCCCGTCCCACTTCTCCGCAATCACCTTGCTCGTGTGGCGCAGGAGACGTTCCTTGGGGAGCTGTACCTCCTTGCCGTTCGACTTCTTCACCAGCTTCCACCTGGTGATGTCCACGCAGTCCGTGAACTTGGACCGCGGGACCTTGCGGCTGTCGTCGACGGCGCCGTACTTCGGCGACAGCGACGGCTTTCCCGTGGCCACGTACCCCTGCTGCTTCAGCGCGGCCAGGTCGTTTTTGGTGTCGAGTAGTGCCTCGGCCACCGCATACTTCTTGATATCCGTTCCGTCGATGCTGCCCTTGGCGTACGCGGCGACGTTGGCCTTCCAGTACCCCTCATACGCACGCTGGACCGCGGCGGCCTCTCCCGTAGCGGACGGGGACGGGCTCGGGCTGGGAGTGCTCGACGCCTTGGGTGATGTCGGCGGATCGGACGGGCCGAGCGTGGCCTCGGGGCCCTTGCTGTCTGTGCTGGTGCATCCGGTGAGCGCACCGGCGGTAAGCGCTGCTACGGAAAGCGCGGCACAGATTGAGCGTCCGCTTTTCCACCTGTGAATGCTGGAATATGCCTGGCGTCGTGCTGGTCGGTGCATGACGTCTCCCCGTTGTGGTGCTGTGCCGGACACCTTGGCCGCGGGATTTGGGTGTCTCCCGTGGGGTTGGTGGTGTTGGTGGAGCTGGGGTGATTCTGTTGAGTGACGGAAGACTACTTGTGGGTAAGCGCGTGTGCACCCCTCAACTCGTGTGGCGCATACCGTTCATTGGGAAATATCGGTCACAACTAGCCTGCGTATTCGGCAAGTTGGCGCAATATCGTGGTTACTTCTGCGAAGGGTGGGGCCGGGGCTGCTGATCGGAGGCGCGGGTTCCGTGGCGAGGCGGTTTCACAGCTGGGTCCAGGGCCGGGGTGTGGTGTCTGTGGTGAGGGCGTGCCAGGCGGGGGTGTGGACTGCGTGGGCTTCCAGGTCTTCGTGTACGGCGGCGCCGAGGGGGACGTCGCGGGCGAGTGCGGCGACTGTGGGGTGTTCACCGGCCATGGCGCGCACGTCGTCGATGCGGTGGGCGAGGGCGGTGGGGTCGGCGCCGGTGAGGATGTGTAGGAAGAGCGGGTACCAGCGCAGCCGTGCCGGTCCGCCCAGTAGGCACCCGACATCCGGGCCTGGGCGTCTCCCGGGTCTTCGCGAGCTCATAGCTGGGTCCATGGCCGCTGTCCCTCACTACCGCGCAAGCAGTGCCAGACGGGGGCGTCGACTCCCAGGGTTTCGATGTCTTCCAGGACGGCAGCGCCGAGGGGGACGTCGCGGGCGAGCGCGGCGACCGTGGGGTGTTCGCGGGCCATGGCGCGCAGGTCGTCGATGCGGTTGCCGAGTGCGGTGGGGCCGGCTCCGGTGAGGATGAACAGGATGCGGGGGAAGGCGGGGTACCAGCGCAGCCACGCGGGGCCGCCCAGTGCGTCGGTGCGTGAGCGCCGTGTCCCCGCGGCGTGTGGTTCGTAGATGCGGAACCGGGCGTACTCGATGAGTTTGGCGGCCAGGCGTTCGCTGCTCATGGTGGCCCGGTCGACCTCGACGAACGCACGGAACTTGATGCGCTGCCCGTCGTCGGTGTGGTGGGTGTAGTGCATGAGGGCATCGGCGATGACGCGTTCGCCGTCGCCGAGGTTGTGGGCTACTTCGGGCGTCCAGTCCCATGGCCCGTGCTCGTCACCGCGCCGGTGGGCGGAGACAGCGAACGCGGCGTGCGCGCGCACCACGGCCAGCGTGTGCGCGGTCCGCAGCGACGCGGCACTCGCGCTCGTGATCGGATACGCCGGCCGGTCCCTCAGCTGCGGCAGATGCCGGGTGAGTTCGGCCCCGCGTTCGGTGAGGAACCAGGCCCGCGTGCCGTGCGAGGCGGGCAGCACGACGAAGTCGGCGGCTTCTTCGCGCCGCAGCCTCGACAGCGCGCGGGAGAGCTGTTCACGGCGGCGTCCGGGCAGGAGCACGGCGTGCAGAAGGCTGTTGGTGACGATGCGATGCTGAGCGATCATCCCCAGGACCTGATGGGCGAGACCCTCGCTGTAGCTGGGCACGAAGCCGGCCGACTCGGATGCGGCGCGGCCGCTGGAGGCGGGGCTGGTCAAGAGCGGTATCCCTTCGCAAGACTGGTGGGTGAAGCCTGGGCGGGCGTGCAGCTGCTCAGGAAGCTGCGGACGCGGTCGATCTGCGCAGACGCGCTTGCGGTCTGCGCGTCCAGCGCCTGGGCGCCCGAGGCACGGTGAGCACGGTTGACGAGTGCGGTCACCGCCTTGGGGTGGGCGAGGTCTTTGAAGTCGTCATCGAGGTGCGGACCGTGCAGATGGAGCGGGCCGACGCGCCGGCCTTCGACGGTGAACGACGCGTAGTGCTGGTACCGGGGGAGGGCCACGACCTGTTCGGGGCCGGGCCGATCGCCCCATTCGGCGGTGATCGCGGAGACGACCTTGTGTGAGCCGGTGGTGGTGGCCAGCGTGGAGGAGTTCTGCAGCAGGGCGTCCCGCACGGGCTGGGGCAGGCGTCCCAGGGCCTGGGTCATGCCGTGGATGCGGACCTGGAACTTGCGCAGGTCCTCGAACATGGCGGCCAGGCTCTCGGGTGCACTGCCTGCGATCGTGATGAGTTCGTCGAGGAAGGCGCGGAAGGGGAGACGCTGATCGGGCGGCATGTCGCGCCGGGAGCGGCCGGCCCGCAGGAGTTCGTGTGCGATCAGGGAGGAGACGAGCCGGTCGGTGGGCCCGTTCCCGGCGGTGCACACCCACAGCACTCGCCGTGTGTCCATGGCCCGGCGCAGGTCGAGGCGGGATTCCGGCTGGCCCAGAAAGGCGTAGTAGACAGGGTTGTCGGCGAGGCGCGCCAGAGGGTTGAGGATGATCCCGAACGCGTCCAGGGCCAGGGTCGGGAACACCGTGCGCCACCACGACAGGGATTCCTCCCCGATGTGCCCGGACACGGCAGCCAGGGCCTCTGCGCGGAATGCACTGTCGGTCAGCAGCGAACGGATGTGGAACACCGTCGTCTGCGCCTGGGGCTGCGGCTGCGCGGCGTGGACGGCGAGTTCGTTGACGGCCGCGAGGACCTGCACACACGCGGTCAAAATCGTGATGCCGCGCGGAGTGCTCGAGTCGTCCCAGTTCATGCCTGCGGCCAGACCGTCGACGACAGCTGCCACCACCTCGTGCCGGGCGCGGCCGCCGCGCATGTCCAGCAGATTCCACGCGCCGACGGGCCCCTTGGCGCCGGTGGGGTTGAGGTCGATGAGCTGGATGCGGGACATCAGCATCGGGTGCGCCAGGTAGGGGGCGGCCCGCTCCCACGAGTCGCGGTGGGGGTCCACATACAGCAGGCCTGCCCCGGTGTGCGCGAGCGCGATGGCCTGGGCCAGAGCCCGCTCCGTCTTACCGCCGCCCGCCTTGCCCACCCCCGTCTCGAACAGCGTCTCCGCCTCAAAGGTGGCCACCAGCCTGCGTGCGCCGCCGGGTTCGACGACCACGCCCTGCAGGAGCAGCTGGGGGTTGCCGTGCTCGAACGTCGGCAGCTGGGAGGGAAGGATCGGCAGCCGGCAGTGCACGGTGGGCGGCTTGAGCAGCCCCGCAAGCTCGCAAAGGCGCGCCAGGTTCGCCTTGGGCGGCCGGCACTGACCGCTGTCCCACCGGCGCTGCCAGCCCGCCTTGCGGGGCCACTGGTCGGGACCCCACCACCACGCCAGAAACCGCATCCCGCGCGGCGCGAGGCGCGCCTCGTGAGCGAACACCTGAAAGCCGCCCTGCAGTTGGGACAGCAGGGCACGCGCACGCCCCTCCTTGTCCGAGGCGCACCGGATCAAAATCTGTACGCGGGCCAGCGCGGTGTCCGCGGCCAGCTTGCCCAGCGCCTTGTCCCGGTCGACGCGCCGTGCCTGCGGCACGATCAGCGGGGCGGCCTGCCCGCGGCGCCCCTGCGCGAGGGCGCGCAGCGAATCGGCGGCCGCGGCGACGTCCTGGCGCATCCACCGACTCGCGGCGCGCGCCTCGCGGTGTTCCACCCCACGCGCCCGCTGGATCATCTGCAGGCGCTGCATCCGCAACGCAAGACGAGGCGCAGGCTGCAGGTCGATGCACACCTCGACCAGGTCACCGAGCTCGGTCTTGAGCGCGCTGACCGCGTCCACGATGGGCTGCAGCGGATCCGGCTCGAGCGGTACCTCGCGCAGATAGGCGGCAGGGTTGCCGCGCAGCACCATCTCCCCACGAACCTCGAAATCCCGGCCGTCATCCCGCACTTCCCCATCCGGGTCCGGCACGGTGATGCTCACGCCCTCGCCGAAGGCGCTGGTGCACAGGAATTTCGCCGCCCCCGGCGGGCCCTCCAACCGGTAGGACAGCGGATGGGCCTCGTCCGACCGTAGGCGGATGCGCACGGAGCGGGACCGTTTGGGCGCCCACCACGGCAACGCGTTCGCGGCTTGCAGCAGTTTGAGGCCCTGCCGCAGTACCCGCTCCTCATCCGGATTGAAGTACGGGGCCGGTTCCATGGTGAGCACGCACCGCTCCTGTGAGGCCTTCGCCCCCGTCCGGCGGGTCACCCACTGCCAGCCCGCGCATGCGAGGCCGGCGACGGCGAGCGGCACATACCAGTGGAGCATCAGCCACCACGACACATGGACCAGCGTGAACGCGGCGTCGGCGAGGCCCGGCATGGCCAGGGGGGTCATCGTGAGGTGGGCGGAAGCGGTGTCCATGCGGCATCTCCTTGGCTGTGGCGGAAGGTGAGGTCAGCGAGGCGGCCGTCGGTGTAGGTGCCGCCACGGTCGGCTCCGGCCCACACCAGATGCACGACCGCCCGGCCTGGCGTGGTGGTGTCCTTGCGGGCGATGGCGGCCTGGATCCGCACCCGGCTGAAGGCGGGCGCGACCACCGGCCCGCCGCGTGCGGGAAAGGCGGTGGGGAAGCGGCCGCGGCCCACGCCGGTGACGTCCGCGATCAGCACGGCGCGAGCCACCGCCACCAGGTCGGCGGCCTGTCGCTTTGGGAGGTCGGCCGGCCAGGAGCGCTCCAGCACCTCCTGGATCTGCCGGTCCCCGGCCCTGCCCTCACCGCGCGGCGCCAACTCAACCGCCGCCGCACTCTTCGCTGCCGGGGCGGTCCGCGCTAGCGGCGCGGAGGAACGCAGGCCCCTCGGCGCACGCCGCCCGCCCGGCGCGTCGTTGAAACCCCCGTTGGCCGCAGCGGAGTGCACTGCCCCTTTCGGGCGCGCGGTGTCATCCGCTCGCACCGCGGGAAGCAGGAGCATCACGCCGAGTGCGGTCAGCGCCACCGTCACCGCGAGCAGCAGCCACGGGCCGCCACGGCGCACCCCACTGTGTGCCGGAAGCTGGGTCACAGGAGTCTGGCCCCTCCCGCGTAGCCGGGCATGGCATCGACCGGGTCCTTGCGGACGAGGGTGCCGGGGCGGGCGGCGTTGACCATCTGTCCACCACCGAGATAGATCCCGACGTGATAGATCGTCGAATCCCGCCCGGGGGCATAGCCGAAGAACACCAAGTCGCCCGGCTGCAGCGCTCCTTGACCCGCGGAGGCGGGAATGCGCCGGCCTTGGCCGGCCTGCGCTGCCGCAGTGCGCGGCAGCCGGATCCCGGCCCGCGCGAACGCGTACATCGTCAGGCCCGAGCAGTCGAATCCCTTGATCCCTGCGCCGGACTTGCCGCTGGGCGAACAGCACGATCCGGTCGACGCACCGCCGGCGGTTCCACCGCCCCACGCATACGGCGCTCCCCGCTGCGAGAGAGCCGCCTCGATCACGGTGCGCGCCTTGCCGGTGACGCCCTTCAGACTCCCGCTGCCGCTGCCGCTGCCGCTGCCGCTGCCGCTGCCGCTGCCGCTGCCGCTGCCGCTGCCGCTGCCGCTGCCGCTGCCGCTGCCGCTGCCGCTGCCACTGCCACTGCCACTGGTACCGGCGGCAGCGCTGTACTGCCTGATCCAGCCGGTGACGCCTGCGACGTACTCGTTGCTGTGGTTGTACTGAAAGACCGCAGCCCGCAGCTGAGAGGCGGCAGCAAGGTTGCGGCCCTTCCCGCAGAGATACACGGCCGCGCCGAGCGCAGCATCATCCGCGTTGTGCGGGTCGCGGTCCCCGTCCTTGTTGGCGTCCTGCCCGGTTGATTCCCAGGTGGCGGGCATGAACTGGAAGGGGCCGACCGCGCGTTCACCCACAGCGGTGCCATCCCACTTCCCGCCGTCGGTATCGGTGAACACGCTGGTGTTACCGCCCGCGCCGGAGCCGTTGAGGAGCACCCCGTAGATCTTGGGCCGGATGTCGCCGTTGGAGGCGATGCCACGTCCTGAGGCGTGGTTGGACTCGGCCTTGGCGATCCCGGCCAGGACCGGCCAGCGCATCCCCCGGCACTTCGGCACCCTGGAACCGATCAGGTGCACGGCGTTCTTGTAGGCCTTGAGCATGCGCGGCGGGATGTCCGCGCTGCTGCCGGCCTCGGCGAGACCTGCGTCGGCGTTGTCCTGCTGGGACAGCAAGGCCAGTCGGTCGGCCGCGCCGGACAAGGGAGCCATGCAGCTCACGGTCAGGGCGAGAAGGAGACCGGAGACCAGGCCCCACTTGAGGAAGCGGCGTGAGCGCCGCTGCGGCTGGCGACTGTTCACCCGTCGTCACCGCCGTCCTGGCCCGTGTCATCAGCGGGGCGCTGGTTGCGGGCGTTGTTCTCCTGGATGCGGCGGAACATGTCCTGCGCGGCCTGCCGTGCGGCATCGGAGGAGCCGAGCCCACCGCTGGGCCGCCGCGGCGAGCCGGGCACGCGCCCTGTGTTGCCCGCCGGAGGCGGCTGGGGGGTGGACGGAGGAGTTGTGTGCGGGGGCTGCTGCGGCTGGGGCTGTGCCGGGGACGGCGCGCTCGGGCGCGGCCTGGGACCGGCGGTCCCAGGGCCGGAAGCTGCGGTCCCCGCGCCTCCCGAGGCGGGGCGAAGCCGGGGCCCGATGGCGCCGGGTCCGGACGGTGCAGTCACCGTGCTCCACGACGTGGCAGCAGTAGGGTTCGGGACGCTCGGGCCGGACGGGCCGGTGCGCCCGGAGGGTGCGGTCGCGGCGGCCGTCGCCCGTACAGGGCGTGCGGTGGTGCCGCTGGAGGTGCCGGTGATGCGGCCGCTGCTGGCCGAGGGCTGCCTCGACGGCTGCTGGAGCATGCTGCCCCAGGAGCGGCCGTCCTGGCGCAGCGTGTTGCTCCATACCTTCAGCTGCTGGCGGGTGTCGCTCGTGGCACGGGAGGCGCTGGCTTGGGTGGTGCGGGCGGTGACGGGCAGGCCCAGTGTCGCCCCGTAGAGCATGCGGCCGCCTTGGTGGGCGATGCGGTATCCCCTCAGGCGTACCAGGCGGTTGTGGGCGCGCGTCGACAAGAGCGTGCGGTCGGTTTTCTGGTCGTGCAGGACCTCGCCGGTGTCCGGGTCAATGATCTGCCCGTCGTCGTCGCGGTAGCGGTCCCGCGGCCCGCCCGCAGCTTTGTTGAGCCGGGCCGAAGATGCAGGGCTCTGCCCGGAGGACGTGGAGGGCTGCCCGCTGGCGCTTCCGTTGCCGTTGGCGCTGCCGTTGACGTCGTCCTCGGCCGTCGGCTTGCGAAGGGAGTTGAGCTTGGCTGCGCCCGGATTCTTCCCGACCAGGACTGTCCAGGCGCCGCCCGCGGTGAGGCGGGCCCCCAGGACGGCCGCACCGATCGGGGCGAGGCCGCGTGAGGCCTCGGCGTTCGCGTCGGTGAGCAGCCGTGCCGGATCGCCTGGCATTCCGGCCCCGTCGGTTGCGCCACCGAGTACGCCCTGCAGGAGGCCAGCGGTGCTGAGCCCTGTCCGGTCGTGGCCGCGCAGCGACCTGGAGGTGTAGTAGCTGCCTCCTACGCCGCTCATGGCGAGCGCGGCCCCCAGCTGGGAGTCGCCGGCCAGGTGGCTGCCGCCGATCTTTGCGTACCGCATGCGCAGCGTGAGGCGCTGGCTGAACGAGGTGATCACCATCAGGAGGCGGCGGTGGAAGGCGAGGCCGACAAGCGCCACGACATCGATGAGGAGGAGGCGCTCGGCCAGCAGGTCCGGGCCGTCGGTCAGGACGACGTCGATGGTGATCCCGACGGCCGGGATGAACGTGGCGACGGCGAGGATCGCGGCCATCGAAATCCCGAACAGGGCCAGCCATCTCCACACCGCTGACCTGCTCGGGCCGGGCAGCATGCCCCACACGAAGCACACCCCGCCGCTCGCTGCGGCCCCCGCGCACACCGCCGTGATCCCCACGAGGACCATGGCGGCTGACAGAAGCAGCGCACAGATCAGCAGGGCTGCGATGAACACCATGACGACGCCGGCGACGCGCCACCAGTTGGGCTGCTCCGCGTACTCGGCGCAGTCCTTGCCCACGGGTCCCGCGTTCCTCAGGTCCTTGAGGAACGCGGCGAATTCCTGGTCGCCCTTGGACAGGACCGGAGCGACCTCATCGAGGAGCTTGCCGCCCGGCGTCAGCTCCGGCAGTGTGTCCGGACCCTTGTCGCCTTGGTTGCGCTCGCACCACTTCCTGGCGTCGCCCAAGACCAGACCGCAGGGATCGTCCTTGCCCTCCTCCTTCGGGCCGTCGTTGGTGTCGTAACCGCCGGACACCCACATCAGGTGCACCCGGTAGGCCTTGCGGTCGGCCGGTTTGGCCGGGTCGAGGATCCGTCCGTATTCGAGCAACATGAAGGGCTTGACCACGAGGGCGTTGGTCACCGCGTCCTGGATCGGCTTCGCGATCTTCTGCGCCTCAGGGGTCTTGGCGTCCTGGGCGTCGTAGCACGTCTGATACGCAGGCCCGGACACGGTCGCGCACGGGTCATCCGAGGAGATCTTGCCGCCCCAGGAGTGCGCGTTGACGGTCGTCTGGGCGACCTCAGCTGCGGCCGACTGCGTCTGCAGGATCGGACCGTCCTTGCCGAGCAGGAAGTTCGGCGTGATGAACACCGACGCGGCCAAAGCGCCGATCACCAGCGTGAGGGCGATCTCACCGAACCCCTTCGCGTGCTTACCGCGCACCACCAGGACGAGACCGAACACGAACGCCCAGGCCAGCAGCATGCTTTTGAGGCCGAGATCATCGACAACCGTCTCGGTGTAGATCTCGGACAGACGCTGCGCCGGCTTCGTCAGCACCTTCAGCAACGGGAAGCGGTAGGCGACCTCGATGGCCCAGCACGCCAGCCCCACGAAAACCCGGACCACGGTGAACAAGCCGCTGAGGATCATGGCCTGCCAGTTGGACGTCAGAGAGAACACGCTGGCGCCCTGCGCCCCGAGTTCGTAGCCCTTGAGGGAGACGCCCTCGGAGGTGTCCAGCTCCAGCGGGGAAAGGAGCCCGCCCTGCGCACTCGCGCTGTTGGCCGCGTAGGCGACCGACGTGTTCACCGTGAGGAACACCGTCACCAGCAGCGCTATGAAGCCGGCGGCGCGCAGCGTGCCGCGATCCGGGCGCCACATCACAGCCCCCGATGACGGCGGTTGACGACGTACAGGGCCGCGATGCCGACTCCCAGGACCCCGAGCGGCCACGAGTCGGCCAGCGTGATCCTGTGGCTGGAGGACTGCGGGGCCGGGGCGCCCAGGCAGTAGCTGTGCGCGGGCCCCACGATCGCGTCACACACGTCGGGCTCGTTGGACGGTGTGGCGGCAGGTGCCTGCCCGTGTGCAGCGCCTTGAACGGGCGTGGTGACCGCGTCGGCGGGAGCGCTGGGCGAGGCAGCGAACGCGTTTCCGGTCTGCGGCCACCAGGCCGAAGGGACACCGGGCGCGGCGATGACGAAGACGATCGCGGCAATGAGCAGGGCGATCACGGTGCCGGTCCCGGTACAGGCGGCGAGCGCGCGGCGGCGCCCCCACAGACGGCTACTCACGCCGACGCCTCCTTGTTCACGCGTGGGGCGGCGGCCGCGGTGGCGCGGCTCTTGCCGGGGGTGGTGGTGATGTGGCGGGCGATGCGCTCCACGCCGGGGATATGGACCTTGATCCGGCCGGTGTTCTGCCGCGGTCCCGTCAGGAGGATCTCGCCGGCGCGTTCGGTGACACCGACGGGGGAGAGGTTGGTCGTCACCAGCCGCAGCAGGTCCTCGTCGCGGCCATCGAGACCAATAAAGTCCAGGCCGCGGCGGGCACGCTCACGATCCGTCGTACGGGCCAGGGCCTTGTAGGCGAACAGACCGCGGTCGGGACCGAGTTCCTTCTCGTCGTGGGACCCGGCGAACAGTCCGGCGTTGTGCTTGCGGCCGTCGTGCAGGATCTCGTGCACGAGCGCGGTGCCCTCGGCGGAGCTGGTCAGCCAGTACAGCTCGTCGGTGACCACGGCGCAGAACCGGGACGGGTCGGCGAACGCGGCCTGGCGTGCCATCGCCGCGATCAGATACAGCGCCGCGCGGCCGATCAGGGCCTCAAGGGGCTGCTGGTGGAGGATCTCCGGGTTCTCGAACGCCTGCTTCGGAGGGAGCGTCAGCCCTGCCGTCGTGATCACGATCAGATCGGCGGTGCTTGAACCGTTCAGGCGGGCGACCGGCAGAGCCGGGTCGAAGATCATGGCGGCGAGCGGGTTGCTGGTGACCAGGTTCAGCATCCCCGCCACCGACGCGGCCGCGTCACTGCGCTTGCCCGTTGCGGCCGCGGCCGTCTCGGCCAGAACAGAGACGACCTTGGCCATCGAGGCATCGGGCAGGCCCGCGGCCTGCTCGACCGCGTGGTGCAGGACTTCGCCCTGGACACTCATGGCGCCGATGCCGAGCTGCAGGGTCAGGTAGTTGAGCGCGTACTGGCGGCCCTCGGGTCCGGGGAACAGACGCAGTGGGTCAATGGACAACTCGGCTTGCGCGGCGTCGATGACCTGACACCGGCCCGGTGCCGCGCCGCGCGCGAAGGTGGCCCACTCGCGCACCGGGGTCCGGTCGATGCAGATCGCCCGCGCCCCACGGTCGACCACCGCGCCCTGCACGTTCTTCTGCAGCACGCTCTTGCCGCCGCCGAGATCCCCGACGACGGCGAGTGAGGCACTCGCGTCCTGCTTGGGTGCATCTGCCACGTTGACCATCACGGGGCGGGCGGTGCCGCAGTCCAGATCGAAGCCGAGCAGGATCCCGTTCGGATCCCCCACCTCACTGCGGGCGAAAGCGCCGGACATCGCCCAGTCCTCCGCGAGCTGGTGCTGGGTGAACTCCCGCACCGCGAGCGGGCGGACACTGCCCGGCAGCCCGAGCGTGAACAGCTCGTTCTGCAGGCCGACCGGCCGCACAACGCGGTAGTCGACACCGGCCAGCAGCTTCTCCAGCGCACGCGCCCGGGCATCACACAGGACGGAAGTCGGCGCCCACACGGTGAGTACCGTGACCGACTGCACCTCTACCTCGGCCGAGGTCCGCGCCAGGCGTGCGTCCATCTCGCCAAGGTCCCGGGCAGCCTCCGGGATGTCGCAGGGCAGACCGGTGGGGCGGGCGTCGTACTGGTCGACCTGGTCGACCAGCTCGGTGCGCTTGCGCTGGATCTTGCGCCGCGCCTCGGCGGCCTCCACCAGGGTGAGAGCGACGGTGAAGTCGACCGGGAAATCCAGGACGTCGAGCTGCGCGAACAGATCAGCGGCCTGCACGGACAGCGCGGGCGGGCATTCCGCCAGCACCAGATGCGCCTGATAGCCGGTTCCCTCCGGCGTCTCGACCTGCAGCCACCGGCGGCGGAGCGGCGACGTCGCCTCCTTCCACCACTGCCGGCCCGTCACCCTCGAAGAGCCGCCGCGCTTGAGGAACCCCCCGAACAGCGCGCGCCTGCCGCCACCTTCCGCCTGCGCGCTGCGCGGCGAGCCGCCTTCCTCGAGGCGGACCTGACGGAGGTCCGCGTAGCTGGGGGAGACCAGTAGTCCGTCCCGCACCCGCCCCGCATACAGCGCACTCGATGCCGCCTCGGACAGCAGGGGCTCACTGATCCCGCGGTGGAGCGCGTGCTGGATGAGCCAGACAATCTCGGCCGGACGAGCCGGCCTAAAGGGGACCGCTCCGGCCATCTGCGCCTCGATCTGCACGGCCTTCTCACAAGCCCGGGCCAGATCGGTGTCACTGACCGGCGACGGCTTCAGCCCGAGCGAGTCGGACAGTTCACCGAACGCACCGACCCCCAGGCCGCGGGGAACCATGCCCCGCCCGCCCTTGGCGCCACTGGAGAGAGGCACGGCCAGCCACAGGGTGCGGCGGTGCATCTCCTGCCCGTCCAGAACGTCGAGCGCGGCTTCGACATGCTCGACCCACGGACCCGCCTCCGGTATCAGCTCACCGGTCTCGTCGTCGTGGAGGCCTTCGAGCATGCGCCACGCGACCTCGGACGGGTCGACCTGTGCGCACACCCCGAACAGCCGCGGCTCACCTGACAGGGAACGCACCAGCTGCGTGATGCGCTGCAGCTGCTCCTCGCGGACCGCAGCCGGAAGGTAGGCGCCGGTGACGGCCTCGCTGCTGTGACCGGGCTCGTCCGTACCGGGGTGCAGGCGGTACATCGCCCACGTGTGGCCCTCGGCGGACCACAGGAGGTGCCCGGCGATGTGACGGATGGGAACACGCATCAGTTCTGCTCCTTCGCTGCGAGGAGAGCGGCCTGGACCGGGGAGAGGGGACGGCGAACGACGGCAGGCGCTGCGGGCTGCGGTCGTGCCGCACGGCGAGCGGCACGCCGCACGGGAGCGGCGGCGCGAGCTTCCCCGGCGACGGCCTGGTCCCGTGTGAGGGGCTGCAGGGTGAAGGTGCCGGTGAGCGTCTGAGCACGGCGGTCGCGGGCGGCGCGGCCACCGATTTGGCCACCCGTCGGCTGAACCAGGCGGGCACCCACACCGAGGGCTGCGCCCACCGGGGTTCGGCCGGCGACCTTGTGACGGCGGCACACGAAGAGCGCAGCCACCCACACGACGACCGGCACAGGACCCAGCAGCGACCACCAGTACGAGGCGCTGCGCACCAGGACCAGGCCGCCGATCGACATCACGCCGATCTGCACCGCGTTGAACGGACCGAAGGGGATCTTCCAGTCGGCGAACTTCCCGATCACCCACGGCAGACGACGCGCACTCGTATAGAACCGGACCGTACGCACCGGCTCGGCCGCGCTCACGACGCCACCCGACTCGGCCCGTGCGCAGTCACGGCCCCCGGCACGTAGGGCACATGGAGCTCGGCTGCTCCCTTGGCCGGGTTCTTGATCTCGTCCTCCACCTTGTCCGCCAGGTCCTGGCGGGCCTGGTAGATGCCCAGCGCGAGCACCATCAACAGCAGCGCTCCGACCCCGGCCTTGAGGCTGAACCGGGTGATCAGTACGTAGAGGACGATGAGGAGCAGCACGACGACCAGACCATTGGTGGCCCAGCCCTTGAACATGTCGATCCAGCTGTCGCCCAGGTCGTTGAGCTGCCCTGCGAGCACCATCGGGTGCAGCGTGGTCACTTCGCCTCACCCCCGCCCGAGGTGAGCGCGGAGATCTCCCAGCGCCCGCCACGCGCCGCCAGGGTGAGCTCGTAGGCCAGCGGCCACGCCCCGGACGTCGTGTGCGCGCTCACCCTCGCCGTCACGTGCACGCGAGTGCTGTCGGAAGCGACCTGTCCGGCGGCCGCCGCTTCCTCCCGCGCGGTGACCGTCTCGACGTCGACCTGATCGGCGACGGCCGGAGCGAGGGCACCCAGCGAAGTCCGCGGGGCGAGGTACCGGTCGACCTCGCCGCTGCCGGCAAGGTAGGCGGTCAGAAAGTCTCTAATGGTGTCGGTCAGCGGCCCGTCGGGCACCTCGACCCGGTACGCCGAGGGCGCACCCTTGGCAACGGCCGGCGCGGCCACGAGCGCAGGCGTGCCGGTGACAGCGACCGCGCCGCCGGACGCGGATGCGGTGACCGGCATAGCGAAGTAGCGGACACCGTCGGCGTACTGGGCCGCCACGGTCACCGACCACTGGCTCCCGCTGCGATGCACACTGCGCACCGCCGTCACCCTCTGCGGCGCCTTCGCACCGTCGGCCGGCTCAGGCAGAGCGACACCAGGAGCGAGCCGCAGCGCCCGCATCGCACTGGCGCTGTCGGGAGCGTCGGCATCGGAACGCAGCCAGGCATCGGCGAACTCGGCGACGTAGCCGGAAGGATCGGACGGCGCCACCGCCGCGGCGGCGCTCGAGGCCGGAGCCGGAGCGCCCTGAGTGACCACGGTCACCGGCGGCCGGGTCAGCGCCAGAGCAAGGGCGGCGGGCCCGGCCAGCAGGCAGACCCACACACCGGCCCGCCCCAGACGGATGATGCGGCGGGTCCGTTCGAGGTCGAGACCGGCCGCCGTCGGCGGCGCCTCGAGAGTGGGCGCTGGCATCTGCGATCTCCCATGGAGCGAGGGGAAGTGGTTGATGCCATGACCCAACCCGGCAGGGCGTACCGAAAGGCGTACCGGTCTGCGCAGACCGCAGTTGCGAGTGGGACACGATCCACCGGTACGCCCGTACCAGCTGCCGCAACCGCCCACAGGGAGCGCCCTTCCGCCCACCGTTCCGCAACGAAGGCCCGCACCGAGCGTGACAAGACGCCAACTGCGCAACGCACGACGGCCCGCTGCACAAGTGCGTCGAACGACTGCGCACCACAAGTGCGCACCCGCTGCGCACCCGGGCCCGGACCGGTTGGCTCGACCACTGCACAGCATCGGTGGGGAACCCGAACCAGCTGCGCAGTGCGCACCGCGCCCGAGTCGGTGCGCAGCGCGGCCTCGATACTGCGCACCGGGCCTGACGATCCGACAGGGGTGCGCACAACGTCGCGCGGGAGGCCGCGCACACCCTGGTACGCAAGCCTGCGCAGCCTCTCGCAACATCGGTACGGGCTGGCCGGCAGGGCGTACCGGCCTGCTCCCCACGCCACACAAAGCCGTACCCGCGCCCCAGGACGCGCTCGGTCAACAGACCTGTGACCTGGCCGGTCTGGCCATGCCAGTCGGACCGGTACGCCCAGACCGGCCGCCACCACAAGCCCGTACCGGTCGCGGGCCCGGTCCCAGGCACACGGCCGCGGGCAGTCTGTGCTCACCGCGATGAACACAGACTGCCCGACGTCTCAGCGCGCGCGTTGAAGATCGCATTGCGTACCAGCGCCCGCATGCGCAGTTACCTCGCCAGGACCCGCAGCCTGCTGCGCACCCTCACTACGCAGCCGGCTGCGCACCGCGGCCTACTCCTCGACTGCGCAACGACCGAGACGCCGTCTCGCCCCGCGGCCGGCCACTGCGCAGTCGCCTGCGCAGCCGTGAGTAGCGCGCCCGGTGACCGGTACGCCTGTACCGGCCCTCGTGACGGAACGTGATGCAGACGTGATTGCGGTACGCCCGCACTGGTGCGCCTTTCGGTATGCCCTGGCGGGTCAACTCCGGCGTGGACCACAAGAGTTGCGGCCGTCACGGCTGCCGGTCCCGGACGGACGGAGTGAGCAGTGAGCGGAGCGCGGCAAGGATTCGGCGGACTGATCCAACGGGGCCCGATGGCCGTCGACGTCATCGGCAGCCACTACACGACCGTGTTCAACCACGCCGTGCGCGACCGCCGCCTGACCCGTCGTGCCCGGGGTCTGCTCGTCGAACTGCTCAGCCACCGTGACGGCTACGGCGTCTCGCTCGCCATGCTCATCAAGGCCGGCCCCGAAGGGAAGGACGCGTTGACGGTGGCGCTGCGCGAACTGGAGCGGCACGGCTACCTTCACCGCGAACGTGAGCGCGACCCACGCGGGCGGCTGAGGGAGGCCCGCTACTACCTGACCGATATGCCGGATGGTGTGGAGATCGTCGCTCAAGCGCCGTGGGCATCCCCGCCAGGCAAGCGGCACGAGGGCACGGAGGCGGTGCTGCCGCGTTCGCGCAGGTCAGCACCTGAGTCGGAAAACCCGCCCCTGGACAGTGGTCTACAAACGCCCAGGTCAGAACCTAAGTCGGGTTTCCCTGCGCAGGCTGAGCCTGCGCAGGGAGATCCGCTCCATAAGAAGAACAAGCTCAAGAAGACCAACGAGGAGAACACCAGCCCCCTCCCTCCCTCCGCCCAGGACACGCGCGAAGACAGGGGAGGGAGGGACGCAAAGACGGCCGCCCGGGGTGAGGAAACGTTGTTGTCGATCGCCCGACACCACCCAGACGTCCACGCAGCGTTGGCCACCGGCACCACCCTCGCCGACCAGGCCCCGCTCGTCGGCCGCCTCCTACAGGGCGGAGTCAGCCGCGAACACATCCGAGAAGCCCTCGTGGGCCGCCCCTACCCGCCACCCCAGCAGCGCACCCACTCCCTGGCCGCCCTCGTCGCCGCCCGCCTGCAGCAGCTCGCGCTCCTGGCCGCAGCCTCCGAGCAAGCTCGCCATTCCTGGACGGCGCCGCCACGTAGCACCGGCACTGAGGCAAGCCCGCAGGCACTGGCGGTGGGTGCGATCACGCCCAAGCCTGAGTGCCCGGGGCAGGACGGCCTGTGCGGACGGCCGGTGGGCGCCCCCGGCGCGCTGTGCCCCCGCTGCGTTCATGCGAAGCCATGATCCGCCCCACCGGCCACAATGATCAAACTGCAATTTGGAGAGAGCGGCCTGGCCTGGCGTGCCGTGGCGGGCGGCATACTGCCGCTGGTCTCCGCGGGGTTGTCGGCGAGTGGCACGACGTTCAGCGGTCCCGCCCTTGGAACCCAGGACCCCTGGACGGCTGCGGGGGAGAGGGCGAAGTGTGGAAGGCTTGTTCCTCGCCACCCGTCCTGTCCCGGACGGGATGTTGAGCACGACGGGTATTGCCCTGCGCAGCCAGATTGGATGTCTCGTGACCAGCAGTGCCACGCCTTTGCCGTTCCGCCTCGTCGTGACGGGCGGTGGAACCGGCGGTCACACCTACCCGGCACTCACCGCTGTGCGTACCTTGCGCAACCGGCTCGCCGGTCAGGGGCGCGGCCTGGAGGTCTTGTGGATCGGCACGGCCGAGGGCCTGGAGGCGCGCGTAGCGCCCGCCGAGGGCATCCCGTTCACCACGGTCGCCACGGGCAAGATCCGCCGCTCGTCGAACCCACTGAAGATGCTGGGCCCGGCGAACGTGAAGGACATGGCGCGCGTACCGCTCGGCGTCGCGCAGGCCCGCTCCCGGATCGCCGAATTCGCCCCGGACGTCGTCCTTGCCACGGGCGGATACGTCGCCGTCCCCGCCGGCCTCGCCGCCCGCCTGTGCCGGCGCCCCCTGGTCCTGCACGAGCAGACGGTGCGTCTGGGTCTGGCCAACCGGAAGCTCGCCGGGTCTGCCACCCGCATCGCGGTGTCCTCGGAGTCCTCCCTCTCCCTGCTGCCGCAGGACGTGCGTGCAGCAGCCGTCGTCACGGGCAACCCGGTCCGGCCAGAGGTGCTCACCGGCAACGCCGACAAGGCCGTCACCGCGCTGGAGCTGACCGGCTTCGACCGGCGCTTGCCCACCCTCTACGTGACGGGCGGCGCCCAGGGCGCGCAGCAGATCAACCAGGTGATCGCCCAGTCACTGCCCTGGCTGCTGGAGCGCGCGAACGTGGTCCACCAGTGCGGCCCGGCGAACGTCGACGAGCTGCGCACCGTTGCCGCTTCCCTGCCCGCAGCACTGTCCGGCCGCTATCACCTGACGGGCTTCGTCGGCCCGGAGCTGCCGGACGTACTCGCCCTGGCCGACGTCGTCGTGTCCCGCAGCGGCGCGGGCACCCTCGCGGAACTCACCGCGCTCGGCAAGCCCGCCGTGTTCATTCCCCTCGCGTCCTCGGCGGGCAACGAGCAGGCGCACAACGCACGCCACCTGCAGGAATCCGGTGCCGCCGTCGCTCTGGAGGGCGAGACGAGCCCGCAGCGGCTGCAGGCAGCGCTCGGACCGCTGCTGACCGACCCGGCCCGGCGTGCGGGCATGGCTCAGGCCGCCCGCGAGCACGGGCGGCCTGACGCGGCGGAGCGGCTCGTCGACGTGCTCCTGGAAGCTGCCCGCACCGCATAACGCGCGCTTGGTCAGGTGCCGCCCGTGGAGGTGGCCCGGGTCCAGTCGCTGCGGTCCCCGAGCCTGTGGTTGTCACGGCTGTAGTGCGTGACCGCCAGAGCCTCGTCCTGGCGGCGCGGCGTGATCTCGTCCAGGCGCGGCAGCGTGTCGGAGAGCAGGAGGCGGGCGTGCCGCATCGTCCTGTGCCACACGTCCCGTACCTCGTCGGTCGCGGGCCAGATCGAGAAGGTGACCTCGCCGAGGATCGGGCCGGTGTCGACGCCCTCGTCGATGAGGTGGAGGGTGGCGCCGTGCAGGTGTTCACCGTTGCGCAGCGCCCAGTTGACCGGCCGGGCCCCGCGGTACTGCGGCAGCCTCCCGGGATGGCAGTTGACTATCTTGGTGGTGTCATCGATCAGGGCCCGGCCGATGATCCGGTCGTACAGGACACTGACCACGAGGTCGCAGCGCCCGGGCTCGAGGTCGCGCCAGTCGCCGGAGGTGAGAAGCCGGGCGTCGGGGTGGTGCTGGGCGACGTGCTCGGACAGGCGCGCATCCCACTGCGGCTCGGGTGCGCTGGGGATGACGGTGTCCAGGACGGTTCCGTCCAGGCCGGCGAGGACGTCGCAGGCGTGGGCGGCGAGCGTGCCCTTTCCGAGCACGGCGGCGCGCTTCATCGCAGGGCTCCGGCGAGCGCGTCGACGACGATCTGGGCGTCGTGGCCGCTCATCAGCGGATGGAACGGCAGTGTGAGGTTGCGCTGGCCGATCCGCTCGGTGAGGGGAAGGGACCGGTGCCAGGGGGCGAACGCCGGTTGCAGGTGGTTGGGCGGATAGTGGGTGCCGACGCCTATGCCCTGGTCCCTCAGCGTGGTGAAGACGTGCTCGCGGTAGGGGATGTGGATGGCGAGCATCGATGGCACGGACGCGGACACGCCGACGTCGACCAGGTCCACGCCCGGCAGGTCCTTCAGCCCTTGTTCGTACTGGGTCCACAGGATCCTGCGGGCGCTTGCGGCTTCGTCGATGTGCCGCAGCTGGACGAGCCCGATGGCGGCATTGATCTGGGACAGGTGAGCGCGCAGCCCGGGCCCGTCGACGGTGTAGGAGATGCTGCGTGCCCGCTGGACCGGGGACTCGATCATGCCGAGCAGGCGTATCCGGCGCGCCCGCTCGGCGTCCTCCTCGGTGCGCGGCACGATCGCTCCGCCCTGCCCGCAGGTGAGCGTCTTGATCGGACCGAAGCTGAAGCACGTCAGCTCTCCCGTGGCGCCCACCCGCTGCCCGTCGGCGCGGCGCGACCCGAAGGCGTGGGCAGCATCCTCGATCACGGCGACGTCAAGACCGGCCAACTCGTCGCGGATCCGGGAGAGGTCGACAGCGCGGCCGCCGTAGAGCACCGGCAGCACGGCCCGGGTCCTGGGCGTGAGTGCCTCCTCGATCTCGTCGGAGCCCGTGCACATCGTGCGAGGGTCGACCTCCGCGAACCGCGGTAAGGCGCCCGTGGCACAGATCGCCTGGACCGTGGCGCAGAACGTCATCGACGGCACGACCACCTCGTCGCCCGGGCCCACGCCGGCGACCGCGAGCGCGATCTGCAGCGCCGTGGTGCCCGAGGCGACAGCCACCACGTCCGGCACGCCGAGATGGGACGCCAGGGCGCGCTCGAACTCCTCGGTCACCTCGCCGTGCCCGAACTGGCCGCTCGCCATGACCTCCCCGACGGCGTCCGCTTCCTCGCCGTGGAAGAACGGCCGGGCGTTCTGTGCGTACGGGGCACCAGCCATCCTGTTGAGGTCAGACATGGGCGAGGCCTTCCCGGTCGAGGAGCGGCGTCCACCGCTGCGGGTTGTCGCGGTACCAGGCGACGGTCTCCGCCAGTCCGGCGTCGAAGGAGCGCTGCGGCCGGTAGCCGAGCTCGCCGGCCGCCTTGGAGCAGTCCATCGCGTAACGGATGTCGTTGGCCTGCCGGTCAGGGACGTAGGCGATGGAGTCGCGGTTGGCGTCGCACAGGCGGATCAGCCGCTGCGCGAGCTCGAGACCGGTCTGGTCGGTGTCTCCGCCGAGGTTGTAGACCTCACCGGGCCGGCCGCGCCGCAGCACGGCTTCGATGCCGGCGCAGTTGTCCTCGACGTGGAGCCAGTTACGCACGTGCTGCCCGCGGTCGTGCAGGGTTACCGGGCGGCCGGTCAGGAGCCGGCCACGAAGAACGGGATGACCTTCTCGGGGTACTGACGCGGCCCGTAGTTGTTCGAGGACCGCGTGACGCACACCCGCGTCCCGTATGTGCGGTGCGCGCTGAGGGCGACCAGGTCGCTCGCGGCCTTCGATGCCGCGTACGGCACTGTCGGCAGCAGCGGCGCGTCCTCTGCCGCCCGCCCCTCGGCCAGCGGCCCGTACACCTCGTCGGTGGAGACGTGGACGAACTTGGTGATGCTGTGCCGGGTTGCCGCGTCGATCAGGGTCTGGGTGCCCATGACGTTGGTGGTCACGAACGTTTCCGGGGCCGCGTACGAGCGGTCGACGTGGGACTCGGCGGCGAAGTGCACCACCATGTCGTGCGCGGCCATGAGCCGGTCCACGAGGAGCACGTCCAGAATGTCGCCGTGGACGAAGGCCAGCTTCCCGGTGAGTTCGAGGTCACCGAGGTTGCCTCGGTGACCGGCGTAGGTGAGGGAGTCGAGGACGGTGATCGTCTCGACGTCGGGTGCTTTGAGCATGCGGTGCACGAAGTGGGAGCCGATGAACCCGGCGCCCCCGGTGACAAGAATGTGCATGGTCAACCTCATCTCTGTTTCGGTGCGCAGGCTCAGGCCGCCCCTCGGCTGGGAACGCACGGGCGGATAACGGCCGGAGCCTCCCTCGGGGGCAAGGCGCAGGCCCCGAGAAGTCTTGAGCCGAGCGCTGGGCGCCGGCCGCGGTGTGGCGGTCGGTGAGCACCACAAACCGCATTCAGGCTGAACTCGCCGTGCCTATGAGGCGAGTTGGATACTCCGAGAGGCGCAGGTCAGATCCTGTCCAGTCGTCCACGTCCTCGAGGCCGGCTAACAGCGCCCCTTCGGGAGGCCTCGGCGTCGGCGGTCGGGTGCCGTACGGATCCGGGAGCGGGTCGGCGCCAGCCGACTCCGTATCTGCTGGCGGATGGGCCGGAGCGACGGCCGCGGGCTGGTCGGCGCAGGCCTGCGTCGTCGCGCCGAGCGCGCCGAGGGACAGTAGCGGGAGTCCGAGCCCGAGTGTGAGGCGGTCGCGCCAGGGGAGCGGGGCCGGTCGGGCGTGCCGGGGGGGCGGTCAACCGGGGTTCGGTCACTCCCACCCAGCGGCGCGCCTGTGCCCCGCTCACGTGTCCGCCTTCAGCTCGGCCCAGACGGCTTTCCCGATCGGGCGCGGGGTGGTGCCCCAGTCCACACAGAGGGCCTCGACGAGCACCAGACCGCGGCCGGTCTCGTCGTCCTCGGTGGCGGTGCGCTTGGCCGGGCTGCGGGTGTGGTGGTCCGCGACTTCCAGGCGGACAGTGTCCGGGGCGAGGCGCTCGATGGTCAGGCGGCAGCGGGCGGGGGCGTCCGGGTCCTGGGGACCGGTGTGCTGAATTGCGTTCGTCACCAGCTCGCTCGCGATGAGTGCCGCGTTGTCGGCCAAGTCCTCGGGCAGGCCCCAGCACTGCACTGTGGTCCGTACGGCCTGGCGAGCGAGGGCGGCGCTCGGCGGCAGGCAGGCAAGCCCGACCGCGTAGCCGGGGTGGCCGGTGGGTCGGGGGCGCATCTGCGGTGCTGCGGTTCGTAATGCAGTCATGTTCGTCATCGCGGCCTCACGCTCGCGGCGGCTGTCGGAAGGGCGGCGGCTGCACTTCACGGGGTAGGCGGTGTGCAGCCGCCTGGGTCAGAACCGGCCTGGGGAGTCGGGCCGTTGCTGTCCTGACAGACAGTCAACGATCACTCGGTGCTGTGGGACCATCACGCATGCGGTACCCGCATAGGGATATGGGCTGAGCGGGTACGGGCGGGTGCTCGCAGCCACAACGGCTCTTAGCGTGGGGGTAGGCCGTGGATTTCCAGACGGGTTCGGTCCGGGACGCCTCCCGGACCGGGGACTACGGGCGGGTCATCGAACTCGCCCGGGTGGCACGGCGGATGACGCAGACCGCCTTGGGCCAGGCCCTCGGACTCAGCCAGTCCGCCGTGTCCCGTCTGGAGAAGAAGGGCACGGGCGCATACAGCACAGACACCCTCGCGGCGGCTGCGGAACATCTGGAGATTCCGCCGGCACTGGTGGGGCTTGCCGACAGTCGACCGCCGGGGCCACAGAACGACGGTGACGACGTGAACCGACGACTCTTCCTAGGTACTGCGGCGGCCGCGGCCGCCGCCCCGGTCCTGCCTCAAGTCCCCGGTCCTGCCGACGTGTCGAGTGGGCAGGCGGCGGCCCTTCGGCTCGCCACAGCGGCTTACCGCAGGCTCGACGGCACAACGGCGAGCCGGGATCTCGCAGACGCCGTGCAGGGCCACATGCGACTGATCCGGACGACCGCACAGGCGGCGACCGGCGCCGACCGCGAGCGCCTGGCGGCCGCCGGGAGCGAGGCTGCGAGCTTCGCGGGATGGCTCGCCTGGGACAAGGGCGACAACGGGTCGGCGCGCTCCTGGTACGGCTCCGCGGTCAAGAGCGCCCGAGCAGCCGGAAACGCGCTTCTGACCGCCTACCAGGCCGGGAGCCTGGCCCAGTTCGAGGCGCACGCCGGCAACAGCGTGGAGGCGCTCAACCTCGTGTGGCGCGCCCGCCGGTCGCTCGGGGACGGCCGTCCGGCCGTCGCGGATGCGTGGCTGTCTTCGGTCGAGGCCCTCGCGCACGCCGCGGGCGGTGATGAACGGCTGGCGGACCGGGCCCTGATCGCGGCCCGCGCGGGTGCCGAGGCACTGCCCGAGGAGGCGCCGCCGTGGCCGTGGGTGTTCTCGTTCACCCCGACGAAGGTGTCCATCGTGCGGGTCGCCTGCGGAGCCCGCCTGGGCATCGCGTCGTGGGTGCTACGTGAGGACACCGAGGCCCTCGCCACAGGCCATGACAAACAACGAGCGCTCCTGGTGCTCGACATCGCGGCCGGGCACCTCGCTGGCGGACGGGTGGACGCCGCGTTCGCTCTGGCATCCCGCGCGCTGGAAACAGGCCTTCGGTACCGTTCCGGCCGGATCGTCGAGCGGGCGCGAGCCCTTCGCCGGTCCCTGAGCACCGGGTCACCGCCCAAGGTGGTCCGCGAGTTCGACGAGCGATTGCACGGCGTCTATCTGTAGGAGGCAGCGCATGCGGGTGGGGATCACCGGACACCGCGGACTCGATGAGGAAGTCGAACGGCAGGTTCGGGCGTTGCTCGACGAGGCCGTCAGCCGCTACGACGCGGCCGAGCTGGTCGCCGTCTCGTGCATCGCCGACGGACCCGACGCCTGGTTCGCGGAATCCGTCCTCAGCCACGGCGGCCGCCTGGAGGTCGTCATCCCGGCCGCCGAGTACCGGGCGAGCCTGCCCGAGTGGCACCACGAGGTGTACGACCGGCTGATGTCCCGTGCGGCCGACGTCCATGAGACCGGCATGACGGAGTCGACGAGCGAGGCGCATCAGGCGGGCAGCGAAATCCTCGTCGGTCTCGCTGACGAGCTGCTCGCGGTCTGGGACGGGAAGCCCGCCCGCGGGTTCGGCGGGACGGCAGACGTCGTGGCGTACGCCGAGCGCACCGGAGTGCCGTTCCGGGTGCTGTGGCCCGAGGGCGCTAGCCGCTGACAGCCGCACTTGGGCCACGGCGAGACGCAGCAGTCACTGACACGGCCCTTTCCCAGCCTGCCAGGTACAGGACCTCGATAGGAGGTTCCCAGCACCGTCAAAACTCGGGTGATCAGCCCGCTACGGGGTTTTGGCGGTCCGGCTGGCGCGGACGTGCGCAACGTCGGCAGCGCTCTCTTCATGTACTTCCGTACCCGGAGAGGCTTCTGTGTGTCGGCGGGCCTGCCACGATTCAGAGGTGCCGAGCGAACCGTTGCTGTGCCTGCTGGTCTTGGGGGTGGTGAGGGATGGTCACATCGAGTGAGTTGCTGCCGGTGTCTCAGCCTCGCCCTCGAGTTCACCTTTAGCTTTGCCCTGTGCGTGTGGGCTGGGAAGTAAAGGTCTATGTGCGGGGTGACGTCTTGGTTTTGAAGGTCGTGAGGTGTGGTGTTCTGGGAAATGCGGTGGTCTTTCCTGGGTGCCGCTCTCTCGACGGCGTGATCCCCAACTGCCACCGGTAACTCGTGCGCAACTGCTGCCGAACTGAGCCGGCTGCCGGACATGCTTGCCGTCATGACCTTGATGCTTCCCGACGAGATGTGACTGCGGGCGTCTTGCCCGGCCTGCGTCCGGGCACGGCGATCGTCCTGGTGGCGGCCGGCGGGCCTGAGTCGTGGGGCGGCGCGCCGCGGGGTGTGGGAGTGAGGCGCCGGCTTTTCGGGCGGCGCATCACGGGTTGTGGGCAAGCGCCGTCGGCTACGGCGCGGGCAGCGGGTCGGTGTGGTCGTCGACGCCGAGGAGGAGCACGTGGTGTCCGACGGTCTCCGTGGCGCCATCGGTGACCTTCTCGACGTCGAGGCGCAGCCGGATGCGTCCTGCGCCTTCGCTGTTGGCCGCGAGGTCGTGTTCCAGCTTGTCGTCGAGACGGTCCAGGGCGGCCGCGGCCGCGGCGTAGTCGGCCAGGTCGCGGGCGAGGAGCTGGCGGGTGGCGGTGTCGCGAAGCTGATAGCTGGGCATCGGGGGATCATCCTCCGGCTGGTCGGGGTGATCAGGTGGTGGGGTCGGTGAGGTGGCGGGCCGTGTTCACTGCGCGGGACCAGACGTCGGGGCTGCCGCCGTGTTCGCGGGCGAGGGAGGCGGCAAGTCCCCGGACGTCGCCGCGCTCGCGCAGTGCGGCCAGGGCGATGGCTGCCCGCCGGTCGGCTTCCGAGCGGGTCGGCGTGGCCGCGGGGTGGTGCTCGAGGGCGTTGCGGACGACGTACTCCCAGGACCTCTGCGGACCGCCGTACTGCACGCTGAGCTCCGCGGCCAGACCCGGGTGGTAGCCGTCGCGCTCGATCGCCTCGGCGGCGTACTTCTCGGCGAGCTGCGTGGCGGTGAGCGGCTCACCGCCGGTACGGGTACTCAGCTCGGCCGCGAGAACCCCCTCGAGGGCGGAGGGCCGGCCCACGGGTGCCTCGGACTGCGGCCCGGGACGGCGGCCGGCCCTGCCGAGCTTGTCCCCGGTGCGCTTTTGGTCGAATTCCTGCAGATCGCCGATGCGGAAGCCGGGGATCATACGGCCGGTGGGACCGGCGACCTCGCCTGCGGAGTCCGGGAAGTAGTCGGGGTTGTCGCGACGGTACTTGCGGATCACCGAGGGCCCGTTGAAGTTCAGCAGCGCGGCTGCCTTGTTGATGGAGACGATGTCCTCGGGGCTGAGCTCGTACAGTTCGGGGTCGGCCTTGAGGACCTTGCTCGCCTTGTCCTGCTGGAACCAGGTATAGAAGGCGCGGAACTGCTGCTCGTCGTAGAAGTCCGTTCCATCGATGCGCTCCTTCTCCGGGTGGCGGTGCTCCGTGGGCTGCTCGTTGCGCACCTTGTACCAGCGGGCCGCGGTGCCGACGCTGGCGCCGGTGAACTCGCGGATCCAGTCGCGGTTGACCACGGCACGGCCACCGACGACGCGACGCTGCGGGTTCAGGGGCTTGGTGGACATTGCACTCTCCGGTCCGGGCCGCGGCCTTATACTGAGGGCCTGCTCCTCTTGTTCCTTCGGCGCTCACGCGCCGGCAGGGTGAGACGGGTTGGTGAAGGTGGTCGGCGGGACGTTCGGCCGGGGTTGCCGCCCTGGGTCGACACCTTCGTGAGAGGGTGCCTTCCGCCGCCCACCATTTTTTACCGCTTTTTCGCGTAATCAATATGACGCTCTTGGTGGGTGGCTGTCAATCTTGCCGGCGCACATCCCGCCATGAAGCCGCCCTCCATTGCCGTTCGAAGCGCGGCACCTGCTTGTTCTGCACGTGATGGGGAGCGGTCAGCATCAGCTCCTCCACCGTCGGCAACTCCGACTCCCTGCGCCGCCTCCAGGTCCGCACCCGCCCGTAGCGCTCGTCGACCTCGACGGGGTAGCCGTGCCGCTCGGAGACGGTGCGCAGCCTGCGGCCCACGTGGACTCGCGTTCCACCGAGCGCATCGGCCTGCTGCGCCGGGTGGGGTCCGCCTTCGAGACCGGCAGGATGCACCGCACGTGGTAAAGCGCCCACGGGCAGGTGAGTTACTCCTCGAACGCGGCGAGCGCGGGCCGGTCCTCGCCGCGGCCGGGTTGAACTGCTCCAGCAGGCTTCGGCGGCCGAACAGTTCGCCTGCGGATTGAGGCTGACCGACGTGTCCTCCAGGCCTAGCATCCGTCCGGCGATGTCTGGGTTGGCTCCGTTCACTTGTAGGGACAGCGTTTGTCAGCCAGTTTGGACAGCAGTTGCCGACCTACCAGCCCCGAGATGTTCGCGAGTTTTGGGCTCTGGTACAGATCTTGGGGAACGGTCGCAGAGGGGTACCGAGGCAAACGGCACGAGTTTCGGATCAGCCCACAGAACAATCTGCTAGGGCGGTCCAAATTTCCCGGCACTCTCTCGAGCAATGCTGACATCGTATGAACCATGGCAGCGACAGGAGACACATCCGAACCAGACAACCCTGTACGCATACATCTGCCCCTGGAAGAGGTGGCATGGCTGTATCAGGCGGATCAGCTGTGTCCGGAAGACCTGCCGATGACCGCAGCCCAGGCACTCGCAAGCGGAATGGACACCCCCACCCTGTGCGAGCTCGCGGGTCTGCCGCGCCATGCGGACCCCCGGGACATCCGTGACACATTTGAGCAGGCTCTCGCCGAATCGGGGATCGCGTTGCCCGATCACCACCTGGCCCAACGGTACGCGCTGCGCAGGCTGGCCACGAGATTCACCGCCGGGGAGGCAACTCTCGCCGAGTTGGTATCGGATGAGTGGTTGGAAATAGAGGTCGAGACCGCTCAGGAGCAAGCATTCCTGGCGCTCCTCCCGCCCTGCGCGTGCTGCATCGAGTACACGCTGGGGCTCGACGAAGCGGCGTGGGAAGCGCAACTGCGGGTCGCTGCCCGTGCCTTGGTCTCACACCCCACTGTCGGGCCGGGCATCTGACGAGTGACTCTGAAAGCGGTTCTGGCACAACAACTGGGCGTGGTCGCGGAGGGTCACTGAAGCAGAATCAATCTTGCGAAGGAGTTCGAATCCGGCGCGTCCGTCAGCTTGGCTGCGGTGTCGCCGCGCTCATCCCACAGCCGGGCACCGAGGTTGCGGCCGCCGGCCAGGCCGCGGCCGCACTCGCCGCTCTGCAGACCGTCCCGGTACAACTGGGCGTCCTGCAGGCGGCCGCGCTCCTCCTCGACGAACTCAGCGCCGACGGGTCGGACGACGAGACTCGGACGACCGCAGAGGAGACGGCCCGACTGCTTCGGGCGGCAATGGGCTTTCCCTCCGTGTGAAGCCCTCGATGTTCATTGCCGGTTGCGTGAGTTGATCTGCACGCCGCTCGTCACCGCCACACCGATAGCGCCGACGGGTCCAATGGCCTCCGCGTTGTGCGTCAGGGCCAGGATGACCACGGCCACGATCGAAACAAGCCCGGTCACGAGGGTGGCCCATGCCAGCCGGTTCGAGCTGGGTTCCGGGGGCGTGCCTGGGGTACCGTCGATGGACGTCACTCGGTCAGTTCTCCTCACAGCAGGACGGACCAGCTCGACGTAACGAGAGGGAGACCTCCCCGCGGCCGGCCCTAGGAAGCAGAGCTGCGACGAGGTCTCCCTTCGTCGTGCCGAAGGGGTATTCGATGACGCCCACGGTACAGAGGGGCGTTGACAACCGAAGTGCCAAACCTCACCCATGGACAGCCCTGACCGCCCCTCAGGAGAGAGCAGGGGGAACGCAATTGCGGTGACTGTGTAGCGTGGTTGTTGTGCTCCGCCCTTCGCCCACCCGGGCAGCGTTCTAGCAGGTCAAAGCCCTGGGTGCCTTTCGCGGACGAAACAACTCACTTACTGTCAGGCGCTTTTGTGTGTGACGCACCCCACTTGGCTGACGTCGCCTTCTTCGTGTCGCCGATCGTCAGGATGACGCGGCTGCGTCCATCATGCTGGGCCGCTGCCAGGGCTACGACCCGCGTCTTCCTCGCAGGTGGGGGTCCACTATGGAGCCCCTCCACCGGGCTTCTGGCCTGGCTCGCAGGCTCCAGGAACACCTTCTAGATGTGAGGGGCGAACTGGCTGCTCGTAGGTAGGTCCTTGGTCTCTGCCGAGCTTCTGGCCTGGCCCGGCCCGCAGGTTCCAGGAACACCTTCTAGATGTTGATGTTCTTGTCGCGCAGGAAGACCTTGATCTGCCTGGCGAACTCGACGACCTCGTACACGGACTCGTTGGTGAGGAAGGTCATCGGCAAAGGTGCTGAACACGTGCCCCTCGGCACAACAGACAACAGCCGTTCCTCCGTCTGCCCCTCGACGAGGGGCAACAGCTTCGCGACCAGCTTGCCGAACTTGACGAGGTTGTCGATCTCGTCGCGCTCCTTGGTCTACTTCGCGGACTCGGCGGTCTTTTCTTCTGTCTCCTTCTGACGAGCTTGAGAAGGAGGGAACGCAGCCCGGGAAGGAACGGAACACAGCCGTGTCCATGAACTGATCGGTTGATGGACAGCGACGCCTGGAGATCGACTCACCGCGCCGGAGCAGCTGTCGGTGTCCATCAAGGATGTCCAACAGCTGCCCTTCCGGGGCCGTCAAAGGCGTGCTCATGGTGAAAGGGCAGGTGCCCGCTCAACTCCGAGGCCTCACTCCCGAAGTCACCGGCCGCCCACAGTGACGATGACGGTGATCACGGCGGCGAACACGCCAGCCCCCGTGAGAGCGACGGTCATCGGCTGGCTCAGGGACGGCCGGCGGTGCACGGCGTAGGCAAGTGCGCCAACGAGCATCAAGCCGACCAGACCGAGCAGCAGGATGACCAACAGGGCGAGCGTGGACATGGACGGTTCCCCCTCGGGGTTCAGGCGTGCGGCGCACGCCTGAGTGGATGAATGTCCCGACGCCCTGTTTCTCGTCCGGGTGACCAGGGCAAGTGGCGTCGGGCTGCAGGGCGGTGCAATCGGCACCGCTCCTACGTCATGCATCCAGCTGAGCCCCCAAAGCGAGGGAGAACCTAGTGATCCGTACGCCGGCGTCGCACCGCTGCACGCTGGCCTCATCGACATCGCCCGCTGGGCCGAAGAGACCTACCTGGCGCCGTTCCTGGACGGGCGGCCCTTCCACGGGCCCGACGCCCTCGCCTACCTCGCCCAGACATCCCCCGAAGCCGCCAAGTCCCACGACCGGCGCATCACCGCCCTCAACCAGTTCTACGGCGCGGCCGCCGCCCGGCACCTCATCCCCGCACCCCCGAGCCTCACCGAGCTGCGCTCCGGCCTCGACCGCGCCGACGGCGACCCCAAAAAGCTCGAACCCCGCGAACGCGCCGTCCTGCTCACCTGCATCGGCATGTGGGGCCCCACACAAGCCCGCCACTACCGCCGCGACCGTCTCATCGCCTACCTACTCCTCGAGCGCATGAGACCCGGCGAAATCGTCCGCCTCGACAACCGCCACCTCTACGAACAGCCCGACGGCGGCTACGAAGTCCGCGCCCCCGACTACGAATTCGAAGCCATCGGCAAACAGTTCGTCCTCGACCCGCTCGCCGGCGCAGCGTTGAAGGACTACCTGCCCTCACGGCCGCGGCCCGCCGACGGCGTCCACGAACTCATCCTTGGCCAGGGCGGCCGCCCCATCGTCAGCCGCTACCCCAACATGCTCGTACGGCAGATCGCCGACCTCCACCCCATCCTCGCCCAACGCCAACCCCCCCGTCACCGCCGACACCATCGCCCACACCGGCCTTTGGGACACCCCCAGAGACGAGAACAGCTGACTCCTGGCACCGCACGCGCCCGGATCCGGAGATGCGGCATGACCCGATTGGCACCCTGCCCCTGACAGACTGGGCGGCCCCGGCACCTCTCCGCGAAGGGGCCATCCATGACCGACACGCCACAGCCTCCCGCGCAGCACTCCGACCCGACGCCGGAAGACAGCGACACGAAGAAGCCCCTGCGCCGGCGCATCACAGGTCCGCATCCGCAGAGCCTTGGGCGCCGATGAGGGGCGCCGCGGTAGTTTCTGTCATGGGAGGGGCGATAGTCAGATGGTGGGCGGTTCTGAGCACTGAGCCCGTTTCGGTACGTCCCGCCCACGTGATAGGGCCCCTCGCATCACTCGCAAGGGGCCCCAGGGCTTGCGCAATTGTGCAAGAACGATCTTGGTATTACGGGCGCTGGATGCCTCGCATCGAGTCGAGCAGCTCGAGCGAGCGCGGGGATCTCCCCAAGATGCGGAACAAGTCCGGGACGACACGGCTCGGGTTCGCGCTGCTGCTGAAGTTCTTCGAAGTGGAAGCTCTGTTCCCGGAGTCGGCCAAGGAGGTGCCGGCCGCCGCCTAGGGAGGTCAGCGGGAGAATGTACCGCCGGAAGCCGTCGGGCCCGGCTCGTCGTCGAGGGCTGCAAGGGCCTGGTCGAGGTCGTGGAGCGCGGCGCGCATCAGGGCGACGCTGCCGCCGAACGCCAGTCCTGTCTCGCCGGTCTTGAGCAGGTCCACGGGTGTCGCGGTGAAGGCGCGGGAGACCCATTGCGCAGCGCCCTCGTCAGAGTCGACGTGCTCGGAGGCCTCCAGCGCAGACACGGCCGCGGGCAGCTCGTCGGTGCCCATGGGGCCGAAGTCCTGTACGGACTGGGCCGTTTCCACGACTGCGGTGATCGCGGTCTCGAGCTCCTTGCGGGCGCGGATGACACGGGCGTACTCGGGGCCGAGCATGTCGTCGAGATTCACGCGCGTCAGTCCTCGTTGGTTGCTTCGGTGAGCGGGGCGTGGTTGTAGGCGAGCTGTTGCCAGGGCAGGTCATCGCCGGTGCTCTGCTCGTGCTCGCCTGGGTTGAAGCCCTGCATGCGCCACTTGCCGCGGTTGGGGCCGTGGGTGAGGCGCTTCCAGCGGTCGAGGTCGCCGTCGAGGACCTGAGCGGGCCCGTCGTCGCCGGGATCGTTCTGGTCTGTGGGCGACCAGTGGCGCCGGTCGGGATGCTCGCGCTGCCGTTCCTCGTAGGCGGCGACCTGCGCCGTGAAGTCGACGGTTCCCGAAGGGGCTTTGCGCACGCGCTCGAGGCTGTACGCGTCGGCGAGGCTGGTCAGTTCGGCGGCCATGAACGCCAGCGTACGGGGCGTGGAAGGGCTGTTGTGCGGCGTTCAGCCAAGGGTGCGGCATCACGACTCCGCGCGGCCTCAAGCGTGGGCGGCGTGGGCCTACTAAGTGTGCCATCTCATGACGTTGGTGCCACGGTCACGATCACTGCGCGGCGGGGTTGTTGTAGTCGTTGAGAAGGGGGCTGTGGCGCTCGGTGAGTGGGCCAACGCCGAGATCTTCACGCATGAGCGTGCGCATCTTGGCGGCTGCTTTGCCGCGTGCCTCCCAGCGGGCGCGATCCTCTGGACTGCTGACGGCAGTGCCATCGATGTAGCCGTCGCAGATGCGTCGCAGGCAGTGGAACACGCTGTTGGAGGCCTTGACGACGGGTTGGGGCGCAATGAGCCACATCCGTTCTGATGCGATGGCTATGCCTGAATCCCGAAAGGCTTCGCGCAGCGCAAGCGCCCGCTCGTCGTCGGACGGGTGTTCTCGCTCGGCCACGGCCCGCAAGGCTTCACCGAGGACCTTCACGGTGGTGGTGTACTGCGTGTAGATGTCGAGCCGCAGCCGATGAGCCTCTTTGACATTCTCGTGCTTCCACCGATTCCGATCGGCGATGAGAGTAGCGACGATGCCGATCGCGGCCCCGGCCAGGGTGGAGAGCAGTGGCAACCAATCCATACGGGCCAGCTTGGGCCATCCCGTGACGGCGGCACCACGTGGGCTTCGAGGACGAACGTGTATCGCCAGCACCGAGGCCCCGACGCTGACCCGTAACCAATCTCCTGAGACAGCACAACTAGGGTTGAAGTAGGCCCGGTACCGCACCCCCGTCGGTACCGGGCCCTCCGCTTGCCCCTGCTTGGTGTCAGGCCGGCGGGGCAGTCGTACGGCGGAAGCGGCCGGGCCGCGGAGCCGCGCCCACACGGACGGCGACGGCTGGAGAACCGACCGGACGGCACCCTCGAAGGCTTCCAGTGCCGCCTCGACGCGGGTGGGGTTCTCAACCTCTGCGAAGGCAGCGGTCACCAGACCGTTGGCGGCCGTCGCCACGCTCGCGTCTGTGTGGCGGAGAAGCGGTGCGGCGGCGGTGGCCAGGCGGAGAATCGGTTCCCGCACCCTGGCCGTGTGCTCCTTGCTCGCTCGGCGGTCCCCGGCGAGCATCTCGGCGGCGCTCCCGAGACCGGCTGTGATGTGCAGCCTCTCGGACCCGCCGACTACCTGCGCTCGGGCGACGCCGCCCGCGCCGGCGAGAAGTGCGAGGAGGAAGGACCGGGCGCGCTCCGCAGGGCCCTCCCACAAGATGCGGTTGGTGGCTGCGGCATGCCGCAGGTCGACGACAGCGACTATCAGGGCGTCGGCCTGCCCGCGGAGGGCAGCCTTCTCGGCTTCACGGTCCGCTCGATCACGGGACTTGTTGGCCAACCACCAGCCGAAGTACGCGAGGAACACGCCGATGAGGAGGTCAAGGAGCTTCTCCGCGTGACCGCCGAGGAAGTGCAGGGTCTTATCCACCAGGGCAGTGTTCCGGTGGCTTGGAGCCGGGTGCCGGTTGTTGCTGAGCTGACGCGGAAGCCGGATGCGATCGTTACGGCGCTGCTGCCGAAGAGCCGTCAGTCTGCGTAGTCGTGCTGGATCTGGTCGTCGCGGGCGCGGGCGGCGATGGTGTCGGCGATGAGGGCGCGGCGGTGGAGGTCCTGGCTGATCCAGGGGAGCAGCTCGAAGCAGGCGTCGGAGATGTCGACGACGCGTTCGTCGAGGCGGCCGTACAGGTCGCGGAAGCGGCGCCGGTCGTCGCTCAGGGAGCTGCTCGTGCCAGACGCCCCTCCCAGCCTCCGCCACGCACCCGAATACCTGGCGCTGGTTGAGATGTACGAGCTCCCCTCGCAGACCGAGTGCTAGAACCTAGCTGGCCCTGAGCCGCTCGGCGGCGGAGCGCTTGGTGTAGTTGCGCAGGCTCTACGAATCGCTGGGCTTCCGCCTGGTCTCCTGCACCTTCAACCACGGATTCTCGGCCCGAGACTGCGCGTGGTCCAGGTACTTCCGCTTCACGACGGCCGAGCCCTCCTTCCACCGGCCCTGCTTGGTGGGGTCGCCCCCCACAGCCGCAATGGCTTGGGCGCCCCCACGGCGTAGTCCGTGTGCGGTGATTTGCTGCCAGTTCTTCGCCCCAGCCTTGTGGGCACGGCCGCGGACAGGAGGACGGCACCCCGCACGAAATCTGGCCCTGCCACGACTGCCTGCCCTGGCACGCCGAAGTCGTGCACGTAGAAGGCGAGGTACTCGTTCGGGAGTGGCACGCCGTCGACTGCACGCAGTTCCAGCAGCTCGTGTCTGACGACTCGTAACACAGATGCGCTTGCCCCAGAGCGATCCTCCGCGCGGCGCCCGACGGTGAGGGTCGGTCACATCCGAGCAGAATCGACCAACCTTGGCATACCTCTATGGAGCACGACCTAGAAGCTCTACCTTGCGCGCATGTCCAAGAACCTTCCCCGCCTCATCCCCACCGGCAAGTGCTTCTGCGGCTGCGGAACCGACGTCAGCATCGGCAGCTTCTTCGCCCGCGGCCACGACAAGGTCGCCGAAGCCGCCCTCATCGCCGTCGAATACGGCGGCTCCGTCGCGCAGATGCTCCACGCCAAGGGCTTCGGTCCCAGCCACTCCGTCACCCACAAAGCCCTCGACGACGCCGGGTGGCAGAAGTGCAAGCCCTGCGGCTACATCGGCGCCCCCGCCAGCATGCGCAACCACCAGAAGACGTCCGGCCACACCGGCATCAGCCAGCAGTGAGGAGCACGACCATGGGATTCTTCAAGTCTGAGCCGTTCCTCCCAGAGGAGAAGAGCGACGAGGAGATCCGGCAGTACTGCCTCGAACAGGCCCGGAGGTACCTCAACGCCCCGGTTGCCGGCGCTCACAACGACGACCACCTGGAGCGTGCGGCCCGCTTCGCCACGATCGCCCAAGCGTTCCGCCCCGCCTGTAGCCACGGCACCGAGCAGTGAGGAGCACGACCATGGCCATCACCGCCCGCAATCCCAGACGCGCCCGACTCGCCGTCACCCTCGCAGGCATCATCCTCGTCCTCGTCGGAATCCCGCTGTGGGGCACCGGCGACATGGACCAGATGACGGCCGAACAGGAGCAGATCAACAACAGCGCCGGCTACTGGGGTCAGGAGATCGGCTTCGACAGTGGCGAGGAGGACGCATACAACGCTGCTGTCGCTGACGCGCAGAGCGCGGAGACGCGGATGAATATCGGCATCGTGATGATGGTGCTGGGCCTGGTCACGATCGGCTCCCGCTGGCTCATCCGGGCCGCGCCCCCCGCCATGAGGGCTTCGGCCGGCGGGAAGTTGACGCCGGAGCAGGAGCAGCAGGCCATCGCCATGTACCTCGAGGCCCAACGCCGCCAGACCGAGCAATAGCCGCCGAGCAGTAAGGACAGCGGCAGACAGAACGGTGCCCCGCCTGAGGAAAGCAGGCGGGGCACCGGCATGCAGCCTATGCGGCGTTGACCGTCACCTGGCCGCCGGCTGCGATCTGCTCGGCGAACTTGGTGAGCTCGGGATCTGTGATGCTGCCGCCGCCGGAATGGCGGGACCACGTTTCCGCGACCGCCTTCTTCACCTCGTCCAGGGGACGGCCTTGGTATTGCGGGGTGAGCACGTTGAGCGCACGCGTCAGGTCGGAAGCGAGCTTGCGGGTGGCCTGTTCTGCGACCTTCCGCAGGGCAGAGTCATCGATCTTCAGTTTGGACCGGGCCATGAGTGGCCTCCAATGTGCGGGGACCACCAGCGGGGGAAGGAGCCCGTGTGGCCCTCCGGCAGTCCAACTCCCCACAACGCTACCGGCGGCCACTGACAGCACTCGAGGCACCGCGAATGCGGAAATGTGCCGCACTTGCAGACTCAGGCCGCGGGCCCGGATGGTGGGGTCGTAGGGCAGATGCAGTCGTCCCGCCCGTGCGACCCTGTGGCGCTGCCTACGGGGCCGCGCGGGCATTCCCTTGCGCCCCCGCGTCAGCAGCGCAGGTCACTACCCCGGCCCTACCGGGGGGACGGTCCAGCGGGCGTGGTGGGTCCATCCGCCGCGGGCTTTGTCGCCCCGGCCGGACTGGGCTCAAGGGAGCCGGGCTCCAAGGGAGCGTTGGGGGAGGGCGTGCTCGACGGCTCGTCGGTGGTCGCCTTCGTCGCGTTTCCACCGCCCCCGAGCGCGAGCAGCGTGATGACGAGCGTGACAACGGCCACGCCCGTCATGATCGCGGCTCCGAGATTGGCCTGCTGAAGGCCCTGCGGGCTTCCCGGCGGCGACTGCTGGTCGTGCTTGTACACCAGGTACACCACGACAGCGCCGATCCCGAGCAGCACAATGGCGGTGAGGTCGATGTGTCCGTCCACGGTGGCGGGCGCCCTTCGGCTCGGGGGCCTGCCCGCTCTCATCCGGCAAGATCTCGGCGAGCAGGCCCCATTCGAAGCCCGTCGCGTCCGCGCCGGGCCCTCGCTCCTTCCGGGGTGTCGCAGGGCCCTAGACAGCAAAGAGGCCCAACTCTCCATTAGGAGTCGGGCCGTTCTCGCGGGGCGATGGAAAGACGCTGTCACCCCGGCTGTTGCACTCCAAACCGAACCGCGAGTTTGTGGCGCATGCCACTGTGCAGGCGGTAAATAACAGGCCATAGCGGGGCATCTGAATGTGACACCACGCTTGCGCCCATTCTTGATATCACGTCGGATAACTCCACTACGTTCGATATGATAAACCGATAGATAACGCCCAATCGGATCAGGACGGAGGCACTGGCGTTGACCGTTCCGAACGTCTCGATACGCACGGGCCTGACGGCCCCGTTCCCGAACGGCGACAGCCGCCCTCTCCTGCGCCTGGCCGAGCCCAAGGAACTCGCCGTCGACGAGAGCTCGCCGGACCACACGCTCGACACCTACGCAAAGTCCTGGCGGGTATGGGAACGCTTCTGCTCGGCGTCCGACCTATCGCCTGCCGAGGGTTCACATGCCGACCTGGTCGCCTTCGTCACGTGGATGCTGCGCGAGGGCCGTCAAAAGCCAAGCCACGGCGGCACCATGGGCTATGCGCCGGCCAGCGCTGGCACACACCTCGCCGCGACGGTCGTCGGGCTGCGCCGCCGCGGAATCCCGGTCAGCGCCGAAACCCAGGCCGAGGCCCGTCGGTCCCTTGAGGATGTGGCGGCTGCGCTACTCGAGACCGGTGAGCTGCGCGGCCGCGGCCAGAGTGTCGCCGCCGACATCGACGGCCTATACGCGATCGCCGCGTCCTGCCCGGAGACGCTCACCGGTCACCGGGACAAAGCCTTGATACTCACCGGCTTCCACTACGCGGAACGCGCCTCCGAGCCTGCCCGCCTGCTCGCCGGTGATGTCGCAGTGCACCCGAGGGGCCTGGCCATCTCCGTCCCGGCTCGCAAGACCCAGCGCTCGGTACGCAGCGTGGAGATCCCACACTCCAACGACACCACCGTCTGTCCTGTGCGGGCCTGGAGCGTCTACCGGGCCCAACTCCGTCATCTGCACGGTGATCAGTACGACGTCTCTTCCACCCCGGCCTTTGTCGGCATCGACCGTTGGGGGAACGTCACGGGCGGCATGTGCCCCGACAGTGTCACCCGTGCCATCAAGCGCATCTCTGCTCGCGCTGGCGTCCCCGTCAGCTGGACCAGCATCTCCCTGCGCAGCAGGCTCACCCGCGGTCGGCTCTCCTGAGCAAATCACCCGTCACCGGAACCGCGCGACTCGTTCGGGCCGCGATGGGCTTCCCGCCCTCAGCGAGGGATGAAGGGAGTGGGTGCCCCTCGTCCTTCACCAGAGGGCTGATCGGTTCCTCCGCCAAGGGGCGCATCTTCATCCTCTGCACTGGTGAGCCCGGGGCTCAGCGGAGAGGCGAACTGCCTTGGCCAGCACGGCGCGAGTGGCCAACGGTAGTTGGTTTCGAAAGGTTGCGCCAAACACACGTACGAGTGAAAAAGCGCAATCCCACCCATCAATAGGGACCCGTCTCGGGCTAGTTCGCCTCGCCTACCTGCACCCTTGCGTTACTCGCCCTCAGTTCGCGATGCCGGCTGCCGCGCCGATCGAACCGTCGCAACTCCGCCGCAGGGTCGGCAAGTAGGCAGCTCAGGTGGACGGCAGGGTGACACGCGTGAGGGCGAATTTGCGACCAAACCCCAGATCTAGTGGTTGGATTGCATCAGCAGCCCAGAAGTTGTGGTCCCCGGTCCATCGAAGTCTCCGCCAGCTCCTATGCTTGGGGCTGCTCAGGCGGTACCCCTCACAGATGTACCTCTCCCCCGAGAGGAACCCCCGTCGTTCCAGGGGCCTTTGGGAACCGCAGGAGGTGGTCAGATGGCAACGCCTGACGACCGGTCAGTGCAGCGCCGCCAGATACGGATCAAGCCCCCGGGCAAGACCGTAATGGCGTGGCTCACTGCAGCCGGAGCGCTGGGAAGCGTCATCAAGATCGCGGTCGAGATCGCGTCCTTCTGGATGTGACCTGTGGCCCCGGACGTTACGGCAGGCGCTCATAACTGAGCCCGGCCGAGTGATAGACGGCCGGGCTCATAGTTAGACCACTGACGGAGGGTCGGATGCTGGGTGCAACCAGCTCCGGCCCTTCGTGGTTCGGGACCTCCTCGCGGGAGGTCTTCCGTGCCAGGGCTTCGCCAGCAGGCTAGTTCACCATAGCTCACCGAGTCGCACGGCGGCTGTGGGCGAACCGTCCTCAGAAGGAAGTCGGCTGCAGGATGTGTCGGGCATGACTACGACCGCTGACTGGACTGACGCCGACTCCATGGAGTCGTTCGCCCACCAGTCGACGCCGGGCCACGTTCCTGGCTGCTCTCTCCGCTGCCGCCCAGGCCATCGCTGGCCCACCGGGCGTGGGGCACTCAGGACGACGACGCCCTGGTGTCCAACAACCGATCGGTTGCCGGTCAACGTCCTGCCCGAGGGCAACAGGGACCGGTAGCTGCGGGGTCATCGGGCAGGATCTCGCCCTGGTCGGCCATGAAGGCGCGGCCGCCGTGCTTCCAGGTCTGCGCGAGCGCGGCCTCTTGCACGACGAGCTCGCGAGCGAGCCGGTCCAGGTTCGGCGCGACGAGCCCGTGCACTTTCTTGTCCTCGATCCAGGAGAGGGCTGCGCCCAACTCCGGGTGCTCGTCGCTAGCGACAGTGCCCGGCACGGCCTTTCTCGACGAACAGCTTCCCGTGGAAGTGGCGGGGGCCATCTGGGCCGCGCTTCTCGTCGCGGTGGCGGGAGGTCCTGCTCGGCGCAGAACCTGAGCCAGGTCGCGAAAGATCGAACACAACGACGCTGGCCTTCGGACTACCCGGATGTCTGGGCAGTCCGAAGATCAGCGGTCGCGGTTCCACCAATCCACGGTCTCCAGCGTCAGCACCTTCTTCTCCAATGCCTCTGCCGCATCGCCGCTCGCGGTGACAGCCCAACAGACATGCAGATCCGCCCATGCCAGCGCAGCCTTGCCCCAATCAGCCGCCCGCTCGGGCCGGCCCGCTTCGACTTCCGCCAGGCGCTCGCGCAACCATCTGACATCCGCCAGCGCCCGGTCGAAGACTGCTTCGCCGAGCCCGGAGGCCAACGCCTTGCCACTGGTGTATCGCCGCAACCTACCCTGCAGCCCCTGACCCGACCGCTCCCCAGCCATGCCCACGTACACCACCGGGCCTGTCGCACCCTGCCGGGCGAGGTAAACACCAGGCAGCCGCGGCACCTCGGCGGCACTCAGCGGTACCCAGTCTGACCAGCTAGCCGCATCCGAGAGCTCCTGACAAAGCGGCTTCCCCACCTCGCCCCCTTACTGACCAACCGCCGGAGAATGACTGACGCCAAAATACTCGCTCACGCCTATTCGACGGAGTAGACCTCCGGCTTCGGATGGCCCACGGGATGACGCAACTGGTGCCGTGAGGCGTTGTACTCCGTGTCGGCCCTGATGTCAGAGCCGCGAGACTTAGCCCCGCACTCGCAGCGCCAGCTGTAGATCATCGGGTTGCTGGGGCCGTTGGACGCGGTGTCTGGCTGCTGTGATGCAGCCCTGGCGATGGCACGCAAAATGTTCTTGATCACGGTTGGTCTCCCGCTTCCCAAACCGAACGCCGACAGCCCGGCAACGCCGCACATGTGTGCCGACGCCCTTATGGTCGCTTCCGCCGCCGGCAAACGATCCAGATTCGGTGTCACAGGACGCTCGGCTCCGCCTTCGTGGTGGTCGTTGCCATCCCACAATCGATCGGTTCCTGGACACGGGCGGTCGCAACATCCGCACCACGTGGCGGATGTTCAACAAGCAAGTTCACCAAGGCCGAAGCGGTCACTCACCGGCCTCACGTTTCTTGGGCACCCGCACGAAGCGCCGTGTCGGCGGCTTGATGACGGCCGTCTCGCCGAGCCGATCGAGGTCGAGATAGTGGACGTTACGGACGTGCACTACCTCGAAGTCGGTCGGGTTGATAGGGCGGCGCTTCGTCCTTACGAGCCCGACTTGGGCCAGTTCTCGCAGCCCCTTGCTGCGGGTGTCCTCACTGAGGGCATAGCGATGTTCGGCGTCCTTCGGGCTGAACCACAACGCTTCGTCGCTCGCTTTGGGGCCGCGCTCGCACAACAACACGAGGAACATGGCGACGCCCGCTCCTGAAAGTACGGTGAGGTACCCACTGGTCCAGAAGGCATCAGGGATCTGGACGTAACGATGGACCAACGCGCCCAGTTGGCTGTCCGCTGCTTCCTTCCGAGCAGCTGCTCCCGGAGCTACGTACTGCTGGCCGTTGCCGCTCTCGTCCAGGACCACGACCTGATTGGGGCGTCCCATCTGGGAGGCCACGTCAATGAACTTGTTCTGGGCGAGCCACGCCTGTGCATCGCTGATACGACGGGCTCCAGCTGTAGCGGGATCTCGGAGATCAAGAAGCGTGGCCCAAGCTCGCCCCGCGAAGGTGAGGCCCTGGGCCGTGTCGTCGCGCTGCATCCAGAGGTAGCTCAGGAGCAGCTTCAGCCGGACCTGGCCGCCACGCCCTCCACGGAGCATCCGGGCCAATGGCGGTGGCGCGTCGTCTGGATGGAACCGCTCAACGAAGCTGTAGCGCAGCTGAGCCTTCCGGCGCCCGTACCGGGCGGCGTTCTCGGCCGCCTTCAGCGCTGCGTTCGACGGGGAGCGACGCAGCTCCACCGACTGATCTTTCGCTTGCACCGGGTCACCTGCCGTATCAACAAGTATGGATAAGTAGTTCAAAGTTACGTAGTGCCGGGTTCAAAGGTAGGGCATCACCGCAGCAAAGGTAGCCCCTGAGCAGGACAAGAACGTGGCACTCTGGGTGCAAAGGTGGGGGTGTACCCGGGCATTCCACCAAGAAGAGGGTGGCGGTTCTCCGCTCGGTCCGTCTATCGTCAGAAGCAGAGCGGCTGATGTTGAGGAAGGGGCGGGTAGTGTCCCCAACCCCCCTTCTTGAGACTGCAGCTGACTTAGCGTCATCACAGTCGATGTAGTTCAACGGCTCGTTGTCCCCTGGATAAGGTCTCGGGCTGTCGGATGGTGGAGCGGATCAGACGAGGTTGTGCCCCTCGCCCCGCTCCCCTGTGATCTCGCCGTGTGGGCCCCGCGCGCCGCGCGGGGCCCACACGTGTCCAGGGCTAGGGCGACCGTCGCAGTGCGGGCGGTCGATTAGTCGTGTTGGCGAGCATCCAGCGAACCGTCTCCGGGTGCCACCGCTCCCCTCGCTTCGGCCGGATGCCGGTGTGCATCGCGAACGTCCACTGATCGACCTGGAGGTGTCATGCCCCTGCAGATGAAGCTGTGCGCGATAACACTCGACTGCTCTGATCCGCTGGCTCTGGCGGCGTTCTATCAGCAGGCCACAGGCCTCGAGCCTCACCCGAAATCCGACGTCAACTTCGCCGGTCTCAACTGTGACGACGGACTCTTCATCGGCTTCCAACGGGTCGACGACTACCGGCCTCCCCGCTGGCCTGACCAGACTGTTCCTCAGCAGTCCCACCTCGACTTCGCGGTCGATGACCTGGACGAAGCCGAGACCTGGCTCCTTGAGTTGGGGGCAAGCAAACCTGATCACCAGCCGAATGAGGACGGGTGGCGGGTCCTCGCCGATCCGGCTGGGCATCCTTTCTGCCTGGTCAGAGGCTGATAGACGCTGACGTCGACGACCCGCTTCGTCGACTACGGCCGTATGGGCGTGATGTAGCCATAGATCGGCTCGTGAACGGCACGCGTACTGGGAGCACGGAGCGACCACCCGAGCTGTCGGTCCGGCAGGTCCGATAGAACCTAGCGCTTGGTAGAAGGCCGGTCTGTGGTGCCACCGCTCCCCTCTCTTGGGCGGGATGCCCTCGGCGTCGAGCACTGCAGCAATCTCGTGATATGACAGCTCATCTTCGTCGCGGAGCTGGCGTGCGCGACCGGCCTGCTCGCTCTCTTCTTCCGTCAGGTCTTTTTGGTGGGCCCGCCATCCGTACGGCGGGGCACCGTAGGCGTATGCGCCCTGCTCAGCCTTCTCGCGTCGGCCGTGGCGGAGTCGGGCGGCGATCATCGATCGCTCCAACTGAGAGAAGGCACCCATCATCTGCCGCATAGCGGTACACATAGGGTCGTCCGGGGGTTCGGGTTCCCCGGGCTGGTCTTCGGGTGGACCATGCCCGGCATGAGGCGTATGCGGATGGTGGGGTCGATCGTGCTGGCGGTGCTCGTGGTTGGGAGTGCGGCCGGCTGTAGCGGGGACGACCCGGGCGGCGGGAAGGACGGCAAGCCGTCCGTATCGGCGTCGAAGGCGAAACCGGTGGCGCCGCGGGATGCGCTCGAGGACTACACGGCGGCGGGTGCTGCGGGCTGTGAGACGGCGCCGGAGTGCCAGGACCAGGTGACGGCGCAGTTGAAGGCGGCCGCGCGTGTGCGGGCGGCGATGAAGGCGAAGGACCCGGCGCTGTATGCGGTGCCGATCGGGTTCGTGGATGAGGCGGAGCGTCAGGCGGATCACTTCGGCCGGGACAATCTGGGGGCGAAGGGCAATTCGTTGGCGGTGACGTTGCCGTTGCAGAGGATGACGTCGTGGTTTGCGGAGCATCCGGAGGGCTGACGTACGGGGACGTGAAGCGTCCCCGCCACCGGAGGGTGATGGCGGGGACGCTGGGGCTCGGGGGTGGGACTGGGGGTGGTCGCCGTCCCGAGCGGTCTGGAATCCACTGTGCAGTCTCAGGCTGTCTAACGCCTGCGAGGCAGCTGTGGCACGGCCCAGGGAGTCTCTTCTGAGGGGCGCTGGGACGCTTCTCAGAGATACTCCCCGGTCGAGCATCTTGACCGACAAGTCCGATTTCTGGACTCCGGACATGTGAGCTTATCCGGGATCCATGCGTGAAGCGGGGTGCGTTCGCCGGGCCTCGGCCCGCCGGCCGTGGTGGCTGGTCGTCTCCAGGTGTTCCGTGTTGTGGGAGGGCGCCGGGGACGGCAACTGTCGGCCGTGCTTGATCGTCCTCTGGTGTATGACCACACCATCCCCGGAGCCGCCCGCTTGGCCTCACTGCGGCCACGGAGCTGCCCCGGACGATCCTGGGGGCTGTCGCGGCATTCGCGTGCGTGGCCACACCGCCTGCTTGGCTCATCTTGCTGACACCGAGCGGGATGCCTACCTGGCCGGCCTGCAGCCTGGAGCCGATGTCGACCACCGCGGCACGTTCTTCACTGCCCAGCTTCTCGACGAGCTGCTCGACGCTCTTCGTGACCGTGGCACCGGACAACCTCACCTTGGCGACGCCCTGTTCGGGTCCGCGACTTTCGAGGGCTACGCCCGGTTTGAGTCGGCGACTTTCGAGGGCTACGCCGGGTTCGGGATGGCGACCTTCGAGGGTTATGCCGGGTTCGAGGCAGCGACCTTCAAGGGCAAAGCCTGGTTCTGGGCGGTGACCTTCAAGCACGACGCTGGGTTCGGGTCGGTGACCTTCGAGGGCAGCGCCGGGTTCTGGGAGGTGACGTTCGAGGGCGACGCCGGGTTCCGGTCGGCGACCTTCCAGGGCGACGCCGGGTTCGCGTCGGCGACCCTTGATGAGGTTGCGGCGGCCGACGTCGCCCGACCACTGGGCCACCGGCTTGGGGCAGGTCAGGAGCTGCTTGGTGATGAACGCGGTGAGCGGCTTCGGCGTGCTCTTGCGGCCGATCAGGTCCTTGAGCCACACCTGTCGGGCCTTCTCGGCGGCGCGGTAGGCCTTGTTGCCCGCCTTGACGTATTCGCGTGACGGCTGCGACGGCTTGGCCTGTTTCGCCGCCTCGGCCTGCTGTACGTCTTTCTCGCCGTCCGTCTTTGGGGTGTCTTCCTGGGGCGGCCGGTGGCCGAAGCGGTCCGGGTCGGTGCAGAAGTAGTCCACCTCGCCGGGCTCGTTGGGGTTCTCGGCCCAGGTGGCCACGTGGCCCGGGCACCCGGTGTGGGCCTCGGCGCTCATGGGCTCGCCGTCCGGGCCGTCAAGCTCGGCGAGCGGCTCGGCGGTCGGCGCAAGAGTGTCGGAGTCCTCGGCCAGCCGTACTCCGGCCTCCTTCAGCTGCGGGCGGACCGTGTCGCGGGCCTGGTGCTCGGCGCGGTCGTCGCGCTCCCATTGGACCTGGAACTCGAAGCGGCCCGTGCGGTAGGCCTCCAGCAGCCGGTCTACGGCGTCGCCGTCGTCGTCGAACTCGCCCAGCACGCCGAGCACTTCGAGATCGAGGTCATACGTTCCGGCCCCGGCGAGGACGGAACGGGTCCGCTCGCCGACTGTCTTGGCGGTCTTGACGGCGCGGGAGACCTGGGTGCGGGTCCGGCCGGTGAGTTCGGCGACCCTCGCCTGCTTCATGCCCTCGCCGACCGCACCGAACAGGGCGTCGGCCTGCTCCAGCTCGGTCAGGCCACGACGGTAGGCGTCGTCGTTCTCGATGAGCTGGTCGATGAAGTCCTCACCGGCCTCGCGCAGGGAGGGGTCGAGCACGTACGCGGGGACCTCGATCGCGTCCTGCTCCTCCTCGGTCTCCTTGGTGGTCCGGGCGGCGAAGCAGCGCCGGTGTCCCATCTTCAGCTCGTACGTGTCCTCGCCGAGCGGGAGGACCACGACGGGGACCTTCACGCCGTTGGCGGCGACGGACTGGAGGAACTTCTCGTCGAGGTTGAGTTCCTGACGCACGTTGCGCTCGTTGACGCGGATCTGGCCGAGCCGCAGGGTGATCTGCTGCATCGGTGTGGTTGTCGCGGTGTCGCTCACGGAGTGCTCCTTGTGCGATCGGTTGGCGTTGAGCAATTTGCCGCTTACTAATGAAATCAATTATACACTTTCCCCCGTTCGCCGTCCCCGCTGCCGGCGAGCCCGGCGGCCGTGAAGAACGCGCCGTCCAGGGCGCGGCCCGTGTTCGCGGACTCGTGGTAGTGATCGAGGGCGAATTCCCGTTCCTCCTCCGTCAAGTCCCGCTCTTCCGCGACCAGTTCGCACGCCTGCTTGTGCTTCTGGGCCTGCTCCTTGCTGAGCTTTCCGGGCATGACGTGCCGCCTTTCGGGGTGAGGTGGTGCGCCGGTCCGGGGTGCGGTCCCGGACCGGCGGCGAGAGGGGCGGTGCGCCTGGCCTAGGCGCCGGTGGGGGTCGGCTGCGGCGCGGCGGGGAACCACCACTCCTTGTGCTCGTCGCCGTCTCGGGGGTAGGCGCAGATGCGGACACCGGCCGCGGTGGCCGAGTGGTAGAAGCACCACCGGCGGTGGCCGAGGATGCGGTCCCATCGCGTGACGTCGCCGTCGAACACGCTGACGGGCGTGCCGTACCGGTTGCGCTCGGTCCGGTAGACCCTCCATCGCATGCAGTCGGCCACCTGCCACCGGGGCCCGATGCCCGCCCGCTCGATCCACAGTTCGGTGCAGTCGTGGCAGGACACCCGGCGCAGCGCCTGTCCGGGGTCTGCGGACTCCCACCACGCCGGGGCATCGCCACACAGAGCGGGGCCGCCGTCCTCCTCGGCGCGGTGGACGGTCAGGGCCAGGCCGTCAGCCCTGCGGTATCCGAACTCCCCTGCAGCGCAACGGGCGATGAACATCCGCCGGGTGCTGCGGGGGGCGGTCGGGGCGGCCTGCAGGGCGCGGGGCGTCTGGACGCCGGCGCAGGCTCCGCCGTCCGTCTCCCACGCCTCGACGGCGCCCGGGTCGGTGACGGCGGCCAGCGGGTGCAGGCGATCGCCGGTGAGCTGAGAGGGGAAGCGCGTGGACATGAGGGCTCCGCTCGGTGGGCCGGGCGACTGGCGCGCCCGGCCGGTCGGGTGGTCGGCTCGGAGGTGGTTACCGGGGTGCGACCCGCGGCTTACCTGGTGGGGGCGGTGCGAAGGTCGGCGACCAGGGCGGTTGCGTTGTCGGCGTAGGTTCCGGCGTGGGCGATCGCCGAGCTGGTGACGTCCCGCGCGGCCTGGCTCGGCGTACTGGTGAGGTAGTTGGCGAGGTTGCGGGCTGAGTCCTCCAAGGGCTCGTACGTGCCGTCGCTGGCCAGCAGCAGACGGCAGTTCTCCGCGCCACGGGTGACGGACTCGATTGCGGGATGCCCGTACTGTGCTTTCCTCTCCGCGTCGGTCTCCGTCGCACCCAGGCACGACGTGATGCGGTTGCGGTTGCCCTGGAAGATGCGCCGAAGGTTGTGGTCGTCGGTGAGGCGCTGGACGGTGCCGCGCGGGGTGAGGACGTAGGCGCGGGCGTCTCCGCACCAGGCGACGGTGAGCGGCTTGCCGGGGACGGTGACGGCCACGACGGCGCAGGCGGCGGGCGGGTCGTAGCGGGCGGACTTGTCCTGCCGCTCCGGCTCGGCGGCGTAGGCCTCGTAGACGGCCCTCAGGCCGGCCTCGGCGCCAGCGTGCAGGGCGGCGGTGCGGGCGAGACGGCGGGCGGCGGTGCGGGTCCAGTCGCGCACCGCCCCGGTGGAGCCGATGCCGTCGCACAGGACATACGCGCGGGCGCCGTTGTGGGTGTAGGTGGCGGTGGCGTCGCACTGGTGGGAACGGTCGCCGATGAGCTGGAAGGCAGCGTGGGTGGGCATGAAACCTCCGGGAGCAGGCCGGGCCGGGCGCCGTGGGCGCCCGGCCGTGGGGCGGTCAGGCGGTGGGGGTCGACTCGGGCTGCGCCGTGGTGACGCTCAGGTTTTCGGCGCGCAGGTCGGCGGCGACGGCGGCCATGAACTCGGCGTCGGCCTGCTGGTCGCGGCTGCCGGGGGCGTACCAGTACTGGTTCTTGCGGTGCCAGTTGAAGCCGTGGCGCCTGAGCACGTCGGCGGCACCGTCGCCCAGACGCGTACCGGTGACGGTTGTCCCGTCCTCGGCCGTGTGCTGGAGCGTGAGTCCCTCCGCGCCCTCGTCGCCCTCCTCGTCGGCGCTCACCGGACGGGCGGCCTGTGTGGCGGCCTGCTCCTTGGCGGCGGCCCAGCGCTGGGGCAGGACAACGTCACTGGCGATCTGCCACATCTGCTGCGGGGCCCAGTTCTCCTGGATGACGTGGCCGTCGACGACGCAGGCGGCGAGCATGCCGCTAGTGGAGGGCTCGGTGCCGTCGTGGGCCTCGGACCACAGGACGGCGGCGGCCTTCAGGGCGTCATCGGAGACGTCCCGGTGGGTGTTGATGCCGTCGACCAGCGGCTTACCGGTGACCTTCTGGCCCTTGACGGTGACGGTGACCGTGTTGTCGGTGGACTCGTAGCGGTCCTCCATGCCGTTGAACTGCGCGCCCTGCATGGGGCGGGTGAGCTCTTCGACGTCGGCCGTGCAGGGGCCGTCGGTCCAGTGGACGGAGATCCACGCGGCGGCGGTACCAGTGCCCTTGCGCACGTTGAACTGCACGCCGGGGAACGCCTTTTGCAACCGGCGCTTGAGTTCGGCGGCCACGTGCTTGGTGTCGATGTAGTCCATGCCCTGTCCTTCTGGTGCGAGTTGGGTTGGTGGCGAGTGAGTTGCCGCTCACCTGCAAAATCAATAATACTCTCTACATGGTGGGGGGTTCAACGCTTCTGCCGTATCAGTCGGCAATGAAGACGCAGTCACCGTTGACCGTGATCCGGATCGGGATCGTTCCACCCGGGTTGATCACGTCGTCGGGCACCTCGCCGGTACCCAGATGGACGGCCACCACCAGGCCTTCACCGCGCTTCCAGCAGGCGTATACCTGGGTCCCCGCTCTCCAGACACGGCAACGTCCCGCGCTGCTCCCGGTGTTGGTGGTGAAACCGCGCGCCTCGGTTCAGAGTGTCGGCGCGGCACTTGCTCATCCGCACAGCTCTGGCTCCTCCAGAGTGCCGGTCCCGGCGTGCGAGCCCGGACCGGCCCGGGGCCCCGGGCCGGTTGGGGGTGTGTCAGGACGGAGTGTTGGCGGCGGCCTGCTCCGCCTGCCACCCTTCGCTCTCGGCGCGGCGGTAGGCCTCGACTCCGTCCACGGTCAGCCGCGCGACCCGTACGGCTTCCACCTCGGCGGGGTGCTGCTCGGCGAACTCCTCGGCCCGGCCGTCCGTCGTCCAGCCACGCGTCAGCCAGTGACGCACCCATTCCCGCGCTGACCGGCTACGGTCCCTGCCGCGCTGCACCAGGGCGCGGCCCTCCCCGCCCCCCTGGGCGGTGCCGACCGCGACGGCGAGCGCTCCGCGTGCGGCGTCCTGAGCGGCGCGCGCGTTCAGGTACGCGCAGGTGTACGCGGCCCGTTGTCCCTTGCCGTGTCGCTCCTCGCCCCAGCGGTCGTAGGCGGCGTGGAAGGGTTCGCCGGTGCGCCCGTGCTCGGCGTGCCAGGCCACCCACGCGCGTTGGGGGTCCTCGAACATCTGGATGAGCCGCCCGTATCCGGCGGCGGTGGGCTCCCGGCCTTCGGTGGCAAGCCGTGCCCGCCACGCTTCCTCCTGGGCCTGCAACAGGCGCTCGCCCTCGGCGATCGCCACCAGGGCGAGCGCCTCGGCCTCGGTCGCGCGCGGCGCGTCCTTGACCTGCTCCACGGCGGCGCGCACCCGCTTGCCCGCGTCCAGCACCGCATCCCGCTCCGCTGCCAGGGGCCGCGCGTCCTCGCCTCCGGTCTCCCGGTGGCCGCGCTGGGCCCGGGTGAGCGCGTCGACCGCGTCACGGTGCGCCTGCTCGGCGGCGGCCAGAGCTGCCCCGGCACGCTCGGCGGCGTCGCCGGTCACATGCCCGTGCTCCAACCGGGCATCGGCGGCCGTCTCGGCAATCTTGGTGACGGCGTCGGCGAGCTGGCGGTGCCACTCAGCCGCGTCGCGTCCCCACACGGTCCGGCCGGCCTCCTCGTCCGCCCGGTTGATGGCGCGCACGTCGCGCACCCACGCGAGCACTTCGCGGAATGCGGCGCTGTGGCGGCCGTTGCACTGCGAGGCGGACCCCCAGTAACGGGCCCCGTCCCACACGCACCGGGCGGTGTATCCCTGAGTGCCGGTGCGTACCGGGAACTCGCCGGACACCTCGACCGCCTGTACGAGGGTGCCTTGCATGAGGTTGGCCGTGACGGTGACATCCCACCCGTTCGCGGTCGCTGCCTCGGCCAGCGTCCGCGCGTTCTTGGGCAGGCCGGCGACCTCGTCGGACGACGGCGCGGCGGGCGGGGCCGTGGGGGCGTCGCCGCTCGGTCCGGGCTCGGGGCCGCGGGGCGGCTCGACACCAGGGCAGGCTCCGCCATCGGCCTCCCACGCTTCGGCTGTGCCCGGGGCGGACGGCGGGGCGTCCGCTGCGGCCACGGTCGGCGGCATCTCCGCTCCGGGTAGGGCGGTCTGCTCGACAGTCACCCGGCGGACAACTTCGCCGTGTGTCCACTCACCCGCAACCTGGTACCCGCGTGCGGTGATCAGGTCGGCAATGCGGCCCAGGGGGACGGCGCTGGAACTGCGGTAGTGGCACCCGTCGTCATTCCACACGGTGGCGCCCTCCCACGGGCGGCCCGGGTGGCGCTGCCCGCAACCGCACTCCAGACGAAGCGCTGCGCCGTTCATCCGCGTGTACGTGAGCACCGCGTAGCGGGCTGTCATGGTGCAGGTGAGTGACTGCACCCACTGCTCATACGCCGAGCCGTACACCCCGAACGTCAGGATCCCGGACGAGATCACCCACCTGGCGAACGCTGCCCCTTCCTCGGGGGTGCGGCCCTCCGCGACGGCGTACGCGGCGAGATCTTCGAGGTAGGCGGCGTTCGATGTGAGGTAGTCGGCGGGGAGCATGGACAGGACCGGCTGACTGTCCGGGGCGGCGTCGGCGCCTGCGGGGGTCAGCAGGCAGTCAGCTCCGGCGTAGTCGCGCCCGACGAATCGCGACGGGTACAGCTCCAGCGGGACGGTGGCCTTGATCCACGGACGCAGCATGACGGGGACCTCGCCCGCCGGGGCGGCGGCGATGGACGCTGAGACGACCTCCGCCGTCACGGGGGAGGCGCTCCGCTCACCGTAGGCCGACAGGACCGGCGCCGTGCGGGCGGTGGGAGCCTCGGCGGCCACCAGGTCCCCCAGGGCGCTCCATGCGATGTCCTCGGCGGTCTGCTGGCCGTTGCGGGTCAGGGTGGCGCCGTCCCAGCGGTAGCCCCGGGCGGTGAGCCTCCACACGCACCGCAGGACGGTTTTCCTGGGCTCCTGGCGGGCGGTGAGCAGCAGCGCGCAGTGTCCGGGCTGCGTCTTGACGGTGATGGTCCATCCGGCCGCTTCTGCGCGGGCGGTGAGGTGGACCAGGTTGCGGGGCAGATCGGCAGTCGGGGCGGTGGGCGCCGGCACTTCGGCAGAGGCCGGGGCCGGCGCCTGAGCAGCGGTGTGCGTGCTGTCGGCGGGGGACGGGTTCGCGGTCATGTTGGGTCACTCCTGGTCGGGTTGGTGCCGGGGTGAGTTGCCGCTCACACCGGGAGGGCGGGGCAGGGGGAGCAAGGGTGTACCCGCCCGGGCCGGTCGGGTGACCGGCCCGGGCGGGTAGGTGCTCAGTTGCGGCGGTTCGGGGGCCGGTCATCCCGGGGCGCGGTGCGGCCGGTGCTCTCGCTGCTCGTCTCCGCCTGCGGGCGGGGCACTTCCTCGGCCTGCCGGTACTCAACGCCCGGTTCTGGGGCCAGAGGTGCGCCGGTTTCGGCGTCGACGGCGTACGCCTCCCGGATGTCCTCGGCAGTGAGCGGCCGAAGCCAGAAGTTCCGGACTTTCCAGCCGCGTACGAACTCCGACCCGTCGGGGCCGAAGCTGCGTACGACCAGTCCACCGGTGGCGGACCCGACCAAGCCCGCAGCGATCACAGCGCACACGCGCGTAGATGCGGCGTCGTTGATGATCAGGCCGTCCCCCATCACGGTGAGTTCCTGGCCTTCGGCGACAATGCCGTGCGGCGTGGTGGCGCTGGCCACCATGTGGTGTGTCCCGTCGCTGAGAACGTTCAGAAGGGACAGGTACGCGTCGGCTGCGCGGTTGAGCAACGCGTGTGCTGTGCCGGCGGCGGTGTCCATCGCCTCGCCGGTCACGGCGCCGCTGACGGGTGCGGGAGTCCAGCGCATCGCGTCCGTGCCGAGATCCTCGCTCGGGTCATCGTGCTGGCCTTCAAGGCTCTGCCGTACGTGGTCGTAGTACTCGCTCATTGTTCCCCTGCCTTGGGTTGGTGAGTTGGCGGCGGATGAGTTGCCGCTCATCCGTAGAATCAATAATACGCTCTTCCGGGGGGTGATCTCAACCCACAATCACCCCCCGGACATGGCGAGTTATGACGACTTCACCGGCGTCACTGCAGTACGGAAGAACGCGTTCCGGGTGAGGCTGAACGTGACCCGCATGGTCTCGCCGGTGCTCTCGCGCTTGCCGTAGATCTCGACGTCGGTCAACTCGTCGTCCTCGTAGGCCACTTGCAACACCGTGCCTTCCCACACCTCGGGCCACGGGGCGGGCCGGTTCGCGGTCCTCGGGCGGGCGTAGGCAGCCAGACCCCGGCTGGGGCGGCGCTCGATCCGTACCCGCTGCCCCTGGCTGATCGGTCCTGTGGCGGTCATGGTGTCCCCTCTCTGGTGACTGTGACTCCGGGAGGGTGGGGCAACGCCGGTCGCCCCACCCTGGGCGCGCGCTACTGCGTCCGGCCCGCCTGCTGCTCCTCGGCTGCGGTGGACAGCTCGTTGACCGCGTGGCGGGCGTGGTCCGCCCGAACGAGAGCGGCCACCTGGTCGGCGGACGGAAGTCCGAACCCTCCGTCACGGGCGAACATGTCGTACGCCTCGCGCCACCCGCGAACCTGGCACTCGACCGCGTCCCGCGACGCACACGCGATCGTCAGGCCTCCGACGGTGACCGACAGCGCGCCGATTCCGTCGGGGCTCACTCCCGCGCTGCGGGCCCGGATCTTGGCGCGACGGGGCGCATCGGCCAGAATCACAAACGAATTGATGGTGAGTTCGGGCTCACGCAATTCGCCTGCGTCGATCTGCTCGGGAAAAATCCTGTCGAGCATTTCGGCGGCCTCGCACCAGCCTTCCCACCAAACGCGCGCGGCGGTAGGGTGCCGGAATTCGATGATGGCCGTCGGGACTTTGAGTAGGGGAATGAGCGTCAGACCGACAGATGCATTGGTCTCGTGCTCTCCAGCAATGTGGATCGCGAGTCGGCTTACCGCATCAACGGTTTCTGTGTTCAAGGGGGCTCCTCGGGTTGGTGATTGAGACTCAGCCAGGTTGCCGCCTGCCTGTGAAATCAATAATACACTCTTGAAGTGGGGAGGCACCCGAAACGACCTAACTATGCAGACCCAGAATCCGGCACACGATCTGACCTGCCATCTGATCAGCTATCAGTTAGCTGATCAGATCCACGATCAGGCAGTACAGCCATCGCCGTATCTCAGCAAAGAGCCAGGTCATGTCCGTCTCCCGGTCCTGGTACGCACTCTGACAACCCCTCACACGCACCCTCGACCGTCTGTGACAGCAGGAAGGACAGGCAGGAGGACGGACGGCGGGCGCGCGCTTGGGGCAGGGGGCGCCGGAGGCGCTCTCGGCCGCGTCGGCGGAGCCTCCGCGACCGGATGAACGGGAGTGGGGAGAGAAAAGGTGAGAGTAGGCACTGGGGGAGTTCCTGCCGGAGGCAGGCCACCCACCCGCAGGACACGCCCCACCATCGTTCCCTGGCCCGGAGGGCCACCGACCCCTCACCCTCGATTCCCGCACCCTTCCAAGGGGTTGGGCCCCGGAGGGGCCCAACCCCCTTCCCCCGTATTCCGTGGTTTACTTTTCTCCACGGAATACTAAAACTCAATTCCCTTCATCTTTAAGGGAATCGGAGATTCCCCAAAACCCCAACACCACACCGGACATGACTCACCCTCAACCAAATCCTCAACACCCCACCCACAGAACAAAACCAGCGCACTCCCGCTTTTCGTGCCGGAGGCACGCACGTTATGGAATGGCCGGAGGCCAATTCCATAACTCCCCGCCGGAGGCGGGCAATTCGCGCGGGGACGCGCGAAACGAGCGGAGCGAGTATTCGGCTGCCGGAGGC
>NZ_JBSGTG010000035.1:0-23855 GCF_053607285.1 Streptomyces sp. NPDC055140
CACCGTCAGGTCATCAGCGAAATGCCGGTCCCCCGTCGCATCCGGCACATACTTCACGGTGACAACGATCCTCAAGCTCACGCCGGCTCTCCTACCCTGGTGTGGTTCCTGAAAGCGACACTATGGCACTCAGTACCCTCTGGCAAGGTACGTGGTGCCAGAGGGGCCGCTTCGGTGTTACGTTCCCGGCATGACTGAGGCGACCAGACCGGCCAAGAAAGCGCCGATGCGCGAGGTGCTCGCCGAGGCGGCGTTCCAGCTCTTCCTCGACCGGGGTTTCGAGCAGACCACGGTCGACGACATCGTCGCCCGTGCCGGTGTCGGGCGCAGGTCGTTCTTCCGGTACTTCCCGTCCAAGGAGGACGCGGTCTTCCCGGATCACGAGCGCTGCCTCGCCGACATGACGGCGTTCCTCGAAGAGGATGACGGCAGCGACCCGGTGGGCACCGTCTCCGACGCGGCGCGCCTCGTGCTGCGCATGTACGCGGCCAACCCCGAGTTCTCCGTGCAGCGTTATCGCCTCACGCGCGAGGTGCCGGGGCTGCGGACGTACGAGCTGTCGGTGGTGCGGCGCTACGAGCGCACCCTGGCGGGCTATCTGCGGGAGCGTTTCGAGGGGGAGCGGGACGGCGCGCTGCGGGCCGAGGTGATCGCCGCGTCCGTCGTCGCCGCCCATAACAACGGGCTCCGCTCCTGGCTCCGTTCGGGTGGTGAGGGAGACCCGTACGCGGCCGTGGACCACGCTCTGGGGATGGTGCGCGGTGTCTGGAGTGGCGCGGATCGGGGTGCGGCCCTGCCCGCCGCCGAGGAAGAAGTCGTCGTGATGGTCGCCCCGAAGGGTGCCCCGATGTGGCAGGTCGTGCAGCGGATCGAAGCGGCCTTCGGCCAGGGCTGAGGGCTCGATCCGGGGACGGATCCGACTGGATTTGGCACTCAGTACCTTTACAGCTCGGAACTCAGTGCCATACGGTGCGGAGGCGCCGACGCGATGGTGCGGCGCATCAGAGCCGAGCGCAGGGGGCCGAGCCGTGTCCGAGACAGCAACAGCAACCCACACCGCGCCGATCGGGCACCAGGTGTCCCACACCGCGCCGACCGGGCCCGACGGGACCGGCCTGACGATCCAGCGCTGCCGATGGTGCGGCACCGCCTCGTTCCGGCGGCTGCTGTGTCCGGTGTGCGCGTCGAGCGATCTGCAGGCCGAACACAGCGACGGTCTTGGCGTCGTCGTGCAGTCCAGCGTCGTGAACCGTTACACGGGGACGGCGCGCAACGAGTCCCTCGTCCGCTTCCCCGAAGGCTTCGTGTTCCGGTGCCGTGTCGTCGGTGCCGCCCCGAACCTGGTGTGGATCGGCGCCCGGGTGCGGCCCGTGGCCGGCAGCGACCCCGACGCCGGGGAAGTCGTCTTCGAGCTGTGCGACACGGGCGGACGCACCGACTGGCAGTGACCCTGTCGTATTGCGACAACTGGTGGCCCGGCAACCGCGGGCGGCGGTAAGAGAGGACGATCTTCGATGCGTGAGTTCGGCAGAGTGGGCGTGGTGGGCTGCGGCCTGATGGGATCGGGCATCGCGGAGGTCTGCGCCCGCGCCGGTCTCGACGTCCTGGTCGCCGAGCGCGGCGAAGAGGCGCTTGCGGCCGGCCGGTCCCGTATCACCGCGTCCCTCGACCGCGGCCTGCGCAGCGGCAAGTTGAGCGCGGACGAGCGCGAAGCCGCCCTCGCCAGGCTGGAGTTCACCACCGACCTCGACGAGTTCGCCGACCGTGACCTGGTCGTCGAGGCCGTCGCCGAGCAGCCCGACGTGAAGACCGCCGTGTTCAAGGAGCTCGACCGGGTGCTCGGCGGCGGGGACGCGGTCATCGCCTCCAACACCTCCTCCACCCCGATCATCGACCTCGCCGCGGTCACCTCGCGCCCCCAGCAGGTCGTAGGCGTCCACTTCTTCAACCCCGTACCCGTACAGCGCCTCGTCGAGGTCATCCCGACCCAGCTCACCGCGCAGAGCGTCACCGACGCGGTGACGGACTTCGCCGAGCGGCGGCTCGGCAAGACCGTCGTCCACGCCCAGGACCGGGCGGGTTTCGTCGTCAACGCCCTGCTGATCCCCTACCTCGTCTCCGCCGTCAGGATGCTGGAGTCGGGGGCCGCGTCCGCCGAGGACATCGACAACGGCATGGTGCTCGGCTGCGCGCATCCCATGGGCCCGCTGCGCCTCCTCGACCTCATCGGCCTCGACACGGCCCAGTCCATCGCGGAGTCGATGTACGACGAGTTCAAGGAGCCGCTGTACGCGCCCCCGCCGCTGCTGCGCCGCATGGTCGCCGCGGGCGCGCTCGGCCGGAAGTCGGGGCGCGGCTTCTACGCGTACGACAGCTGAGCCGGGCGCACTCGGCGCCGGTCAGAAGTCGACCGGGTCCCGGATCAGCGGGCATGTCATGCAGTGCCCGCCGCCTCGGCCGCGGCCGAGTTCCGCGCCGACGATGGTGATGACCTCGACGCCCGCCTTGCGCAGCAGCGTGTTCGTCTGGGTGTTGCGGTCGTACGTGATGACGACGCCCGGCTCGACCGCGACGGCGTTGTTGCCGCTGTCCCACTGCTGGCGCTCGGAGGCGTAGACGTCGCCGCCGGTCTCGATCACGCGCAGTGCGCCGAGGCCGAGCGCCTTCGCCACGACGTCGACGAACGGGCGCGAGCCCTCGTCGGTGATGTGGAGGCCGGACGGATCGTCGCCGGGGCGCAGAGTGAACGTGTGGACGGCGTCCATGATGGCCGGGTAGAGCGTGACGATGTCGCGGTCGGCGAAGGTGAAGACGGTGTCCAGGTGCATGGCGGAGCGCAGCTTCGGCATGCCGGCGACGATGACCTGGTCCGCCGCGCCGTTCTCGAACAGCGCGGCCGCCACCTGAGTGATCGCCTGGCGTGAGGTGCGTTCGCTCATGCCCATCAGGACGACGCCGTTGCCCACGGGCATGATGTCGCCGCCCTCGAACGTGGCCTGGCCCCAGTCCCGTTCGGGGTCTCCCCACCACACGGTGGAGCCGGTGAAGTCCGGGTGGAACGTGTAGATCGCCTTCATCAGCAGGGTCTCGTCGTGGCGTGCGGGCCAGTACAGCGGGTTGAGGGTGACGCCTTCGTACAGCCAGCAGGTCGTGTCGCGGGTGTAGAGGGTGTTGGGCAGGGGCGGCATGAGGTACTCGCGTACGCCCGTCGACTCGCGGACCAGGTCGACGTAGTCGGAGCGGAACTCGTCCGGCAGGTCGGTGGTGGCCAGTCCGCCGATCAGATACTCGGTGAGACGGTGCGGGCTGAGCTCGTCGAGGAAGGCCCGGGTGTCGTCCATGAGGCCGAGGCCGACCTCGTTCGCGACGATCTTGCAGTCCAGGAGCCAGGCCTTCGCCTCGGGGATCGTCATGGTCTCGGTGAGGAGTTCGTGCAGTTCGACGACGTCGACGCCGCGTCCGCGCAGCTTGTTGACGAAGTCGGCGTGGTCGCGCTGGGCGTTCTCCACCCACATCACGTCGTCGAAGAGGAGGTCGTCGGAGTTGGTCGGGGTGAGCCTGCGGTGGGCGAGGCCGGGCGCGCAGACCAGGACCTTGCGCAGCGTGCCGACCTCGGAGTGGACGCCGAGCGCCGGCTCGGCCGTGGTGTCGTTGCTGGTCACGATGTGCCTTTCCAGAGAGTCGGTGTGACGGGCGGGCCGGTCAGAGGCTGATCCAGCCGGCCGCCAGGGCGATGACACCGAGGACTGCTCCGGCCACGGACACCGCGAGGATTACGAGTTCGGCGGGGGAGAACAGACGTCTGCCCTGTTCGCGGCGGGCCATCACGAAGAGCACCGTGGCGGGCGCGTAGATGATGAAGGACACCAGGACGAACTTCATGCCGGCCGCGTAGAGAAGGAACGCCGTGTAGACGGTCGCGACGCCCGCCACGACGAGTTCGCCGCGCGAGTCGTGGGCCCCGACCGTGAGTGCGTCCGGTCGCACCGCGATCTTCACGGCGAACGCGGCGGCCAGCAGGAACGGGATCAGCGACAGGGCGCTGGTCAGATCGAGCGCGAAGTTGAACGCGTCGTCGGAGAACGAGGTGATGACCAGGACGACCTGGGAGAGGGCCGTGGTCATCACGAGTGCGGGCACGGGAACGTCGGCGCGGCTCGTGCGGGCCAGGAACCGCGGCATGTCACTGTCCCTGGCGGCGACGAGGAGGACCTCGGCCGCCATCAGCGTCCACGCGAGATAGGCGCCGAGCACGGAGATGATGAGGCCGACGCTGACGAACACCTTGCCCCAGGTGCCGACCGCCTCCTCGAGGACGCCTGCCATGGACGGCTGGCGCAGCTCGGCGATCTCGCTCATCGGCAGGATGCCGTACGACACGATCGTGACGGAGGCGAAGACGGCGAAGACGCTCAGGAAACCCAGCACGGTCGCGCGTCCGATGTCCTCGCGGCGTTTGGCGTGGCGGGAGTAGACGCTCGCACCCTCGACGCCGAGGAACACGAAGACCGTGGCCAGCATCGTCCCTCTGACCTGGTGGAACAGTGAGCCCGCGTAGTCGGCGCCGCCGAAGTTCTCCGCGAAGACATGCGGTTTGAGGCAGAACAGGGCCAGGAGGACGAAGACGAGGATCGGCACGACCTTCGCGACCGTGACGATGCGGTTGATCGTGGCGGCTTCCTTGACGCCCCGCCGGATCAGGAAGAAGAACGCCCACAGCCCCGCGGAGGAAAGGATGATCGCGAGGGCGGTGTCGCCTTCGCCGAGGGCCGGGGCGATCGCGCCGATGGTCGACATGATCAGTACCCAGTACGTCACATTGCCGACGCAGGCGCTGGCCCAGTAGCCGAACGCCGAGAAGAAGCCCAGATATTCGCCGAACCCGGCCTTGGCGTACGCGTACACACCGGCGTCCAGATCGGGCCTGCGGACGGCGAGCTTCTGGAAGACGAAGGCGAGCATCAGCATGCCGGTGCCGGCGATGGCCCACGCGATCAGGGCGCCGGCCACGCCGGTCTCCTGCGCGAAGCGGCTCGGCAGGGAGAACACGCCGGCACCGACCATGGATCCGACGACCATCGTCGTCAGTGTGAGCAGGGTCAGCTTGGCCGCGGGTGACTGCTCGGGCTGGTCGGCGGCGAGGGTGCCTTCTGCCTTCATGTCTTCCTCTGGCCGTGGGGCGTTGGAACCGACAGAGGACGACCATATTCACAAAATGTCCGGGATGTCCCCTTGGGGGGTGAGTGGGCGGCAAGGGGAGTAGTGCCGCGCGCTGAACCGGAATTTCGGGCATATCGTGCATCGAGGAAGCCTTGCGAAGCCTCACTCCTCTGGGAAGGCGCTCCCATGCAGCCCGAACTGACACCCGCCGTGCTCGCGTCGCTGCGCCGGCCCCGGCACTATCCGGCAGTGTCGGTCCTCGTGCCCACGCACCGGCGGAAGCCGGACAACGCGCAGGACCCCATCCGGCTGCGCAATCTGCTGGCCGGCGCGGCCAAGGAGCTGGAGGCCGATCCCGCGGTGACCCCGGAGCGCCGCCAGGACGTCGTCGAGCAGCTGGATCTGGCGCTCGCGGAGATCGACCTCGACCACGCCGAGGACGGTCTGGCGATCTTCGCCTCGCCGGGCGAGCACCACGTGTGGTCGCTGCCGCGCACCGTCCCCGAACGGGTCGTCCTCGCCGACACGTATCTGACCCGCAATCTCGTCGCCGCGTACACCGCCGAACAGCCCTACTGGGTCCTCGCGGTCTCGGCGGACCGCGCCGCGCTGTGGAGGGGCGACGCGCGGCGCCTCGTGGAGCAGCACACCGCGGGATTCCCGCTGACCCGGAGCCTCGACGACCCCGACGCCGAGCGCAAGGAGCGCATCGGGGACCTCCCGAGCACCTACCGAGACGAGCAGACCCGCCAGTTCCTCCGGCAGGTCGACACGGCGCTCGGCGAGGCCCTGGCTCCGACGGCGCGGCTGTACGTGGCCGGTGAGCAGGCGGCCGTCACGCTGCTCAACGAGGTCGGAACCGCCACCGAGCACGCCGTCCCCGTGGCCCTCGGCGGGCTCGCGAACGCCGGAGCGGAAGCCGTGCGCGAGGCGGTGCGGCCCGCCGTCACCGCACAGGAGCAGCAGAGTGTGGCCGCCACCATGGCGGACATCGAGCGCGCCCGGGGCTGGAAGGAGTTCGCCGCGGGCGTGGACGAGGTGTGGGAGCACGTCGCCGCCGGGCGGGTCCGCGCACTCGTCGTCGAGGAGCACTTCCGCACCACCGTCCGGCAGGACGGCGATCACCTGGTCCCGGCCGAGCCCGGCGACCTGGACGCCCACGACGACATCGTCGACGAGATCGTCGAACGGGCCCTGGAGACGGGCGCCGAGGTGCGCTTCGTCCCCGACGGAACCCTCCCGGAGGAGACGGGAATCGTCGGAATCATGCGCTATTGACCTCGTCGGCACCCCTGTCAGAGGTGCCGGAAAGAGCCAGACCTTTCGGAGAGATTCAAGGAGACGTCTGAATGAGTGCCGGTTCCCCCGGGAAGAAGCCAGCGCCGCGCCGGCGGCGGTCCATGACGGCCGTCCTCGCGGTGCTCGCCGCCGCGACAAGCGCCGCGGCCCTCGTATCGTGCAGCACGGACAACGGCAACAACAGTTCGTCGAGCGTCAGCCCGCGCGCGACACCCCCCAATACGGCTTCCTTCTCCGGCACCCCGCCCTCCGCGATGGCGTCGGCCGCCAAGTCGGCCGTCGCCTCGGCGAAGGCGGAGGCCTCGGCGGCGGCGAGCTCCGCGTCGGCCAGGGCCTCCGAGTTCGAGGCGTCCGTGTCGGCAGAGGTCGAACGGGCCAACGCCGCGGCCGCCAGTGAACTCATGAAGGTCAAGGGCCAGGGCAACGCCACGGCCGACGTCGCCCTCACCGGGAAACCTCGGTCCCAGACGGGCGGCGTGTTCGCCGTCGTCGTCAACATCACCAACCGCACCGACAAGAAGGCGTCCTACGCGGTGCAGGTCGACTTCAAGGACGCCGACGGCAAGGTCGTCGAGACCCGGTACGTCGGCGCGGAGAACCTCGACCCCGGCGAGCGGGCCCAGCCCCTCGCCATCAGCCGCAAGCCCCCGGAGATGAAGCTGACCGCGAAGGTCGCCAAGGCGCAGCGCTACTGAGTCCGAGCAGCGCTACTGAGTGTGCAGCGCTGCAGGGAAGCGCCTCAGGGCCGGAGCAACTGCGCGAAGCGTTCGACGTCGATGTTGCCGCCGCTGACGATGACACCGACGCGGCGGCCGCGCAGCTGCCCGGCCAGGGCGCGCGCGGCGGCGAAGCCGAGGCAGCCCGTCGGCTCGACGACGGTCTTCATCCGGGTGTGGAAGATCCGCATGCACTCGACGAGTTGGTCGTCCGTCGCGGTGAGGATGTCGTCGACGCCGTCCTTGATGACGGCGAAGGTGTGCTTGCCCAGGTGCCGTGTCTGCGCGCCGTCCGCGATCGTCTGCGGGGTGTCGATGTCGACGATGTGGCCCGAGCGCAGCGACTGCCTGCCGTCGTCGCCCGCCTCGGGCTCGACGCCGTAGACCGCGCAGCCCGGGGACAGGGCGCGGGCGGCGAGGATCGACCCGGAGAGCAGCCCGCCGCCGCCCAACGGCACGAACAGCGCGTCGAGTTCGCCGACCTCCTCGAACAGCTCCTTGGCCGCGGTGCCCTGACCCGCCATCACATCCGGGTGGTCGTACGGCGGGATCAGCGTCAGGCCCCGCTCGGCGGCGACCCGGTGCCCGATCTCCTCGACGTTCTCCGAGTAGCGGTCGTACATCACGACCTCCGCGCCGTACCCCTTGGTGGCGGCCAGCTTGGCCGCGGGCGCGTCGTGCGGCATGACGATGGTCGCGGGCATTTCCAGGATGGCGGCGGACAGGGCCACGGCCTGCGCGTGGTTGCCGGACGAGTAGGCGACGACGCCGGCGCGGCGCTGCTCCGGGGAGAACCTGGACAGCGCGTTGAACGCGCCGCGGAACTTGAAGGCGCCCATGCGCTGGAGGTTCTCGCACTTGAAGTGGAGGGAGGCGCCGAGTTCGGCGTCGGTGAGGCGCGAGGTGAGCACGGGGGTGCGGTGGGCGTGCGGGGCGACGCGCTCGTGCGCGCGCACGACGTCCTCGTAGGTCGGCAGGTCGGTCGGCGTCAGGTCGGCCATGGGGGACTTCCTCTCAATTGGCAGCTGCTCATGTGGCGTCCGGGCATGCGGCATGTGGCATCCGCTCATTTCGTATCCGCGTACACCGTCGCCCTCGACACACCCAGGTGGTCGGCGACGATGCCTGCCGACCGGCGTACTTCCATGAAGCCCTGGGCCTTCAACTCCCTTACGAGTTCACGGCGTTGGGTCGTCCGCAGGGCGCGGGGCGTGGTCGCGCGGTCGGCGGCGAACGCGTCGATGCGGGCGCGGATGGCGTCGCCGCCCGCCGGGTCGAGCGACTCGGCGGGGGTCGCGGAGCCGTCGGAGCGGCCGAAGTGGTCGAGCACGGTGCGGATGCCGTCGAAGACGGTCATGTCGATGTTCAGGCAGAGCGCGCCGGCGTAGTGGCCCTGCTCGTCCTTGACGCCGATCGACGTGCTCTTGACCCGGCGGCCGTCCGCGAACCGGTTCGGATAGTTCGCCACGACCTGCGGGTACGTGTCGTCGGCCAGCCGTGCGAGCCCGAGTTCGGTGGCGGGGTCGCCCACGGAACGGCCCGACAGGTTGTTCTCGATGGCGACGATCGCGTGGTCAGGGTCGTCGAGATCGTGCACGACGACCTCGCAGAACGGCGCGAACGTGGCCGCGAGCCCCTTGGCGACCTGCTGGAGCTGCTCCATGAGATGGGTGTGACCGGGTTCGGACATGTTGACAGTTTATAAAGAGCTGGACTGTTCGTCCAGAGAGATCAATCGCTGCGCGGAGAGTCGGAGATCAATGGTTGTCCGGAGAGTTCACGTGGTCACGTGCTCGGAGTCGCCGTCCTCGCCAGCCAGTCGTACGCGGCCTCGGCCGTGAACTCCCGCTGCCCGCCCCGGAACAGCAGCCCCGCCGTGGCGAACGCGGGATCGTCGGCCTGCGCGGCCACGTACGGGATCGCGATGCAGCGCATCCCCGCGGCATACGCGGCCGCGGCTCCCGGGATCGCGTCCTCCATCACCGCGCAGTGCGCGGGCATCGCGCCGAGCCTGCGCGCCGCCTCCAGGAACACGTCGGGTGCGGGCTTGCCGTGGGCGACCTCGTCCGCGGAGACGTAGATCCTGAGCTGTGCGGCCAGGCCCGTACCCGACAGGATCGCGTCGATGGCCTCGGGCGACGATCCGGACGCTACGGCCATCGGGACCCCCTCCGCGTGCAGTCGCTCCACGAGCTTCCGCATCTGCGGATAGACCGCCGTGCCCGCGCGCGCGAGCGCCAGATAGCGGGTGTTCATCTCTGTGAGCAGCGCCTCCACCGGGGCCTGGATGCCGTACTTCTGGCGCAGGATCTCGATGGTCTCCTGGGTGCTGATGCCGACGTACGTCTCGTGTTCCTGCCAGGTGAAGTCCGGGACGCCGTGCTCGGCGAGGGTGCGCCGGCACGCCTCGAAGTAGTTCGGCTCGCTGTCCACGAGGGTTCCGTCGAGGTCGAGGACGACCGCGGTGCTGCCCAGGGTGCTCATGCGTTCCAGGATGCCAAGGCGGCGGTCACCGGCGCTCGGCGGCGGCCCGGCCGATCGCCTCGACGAGCGGCAGGATCCGGTGCGGCACGCGCTCGCGCAGCGCGACCTCGGTGCGGGTGCGGACCACGCCGGGCAGCCGGTTGAGCTGCTGGATGATGTCCTCCAGATGGCCGTTGTCGCGGGCCGCGACGCGGGTCAGGAGGTCTCCGCCGCCGGTGATCGAGAAGGCCTCGATGATCTCCGGCACGCCGGCGAGCGCGTCGCCGACGTCTTCGAGATGGCCCTGCGTGACCTCGATGTGGACGAAGGCGAGGACGGGGTGACCGAGCGCCGTGGGGGAGAGGGCCGGACCGGTGCCGGTGATCACGCCGTCGCGCTCCAGCCGGTCGAGCCGCGCCTGGAGCGTGCCGCGGGCCACGCCGAGGATGCGGGCGTACTCGCGCACACTCGTACGCGGCTGCTCCAGGAGGAGACGCAGGATGCGGGTGTCCAACTCGTCCACGGCCATGGGTTGCGGCCTCCTTCGCGGGGCGGTGATCGCCGGACGACTGTACCAATGGTCCAGTGGATCCGGGATTGTGCGGGCCGGCGGAGCACGTCAGGGAAGCAGCCCGGGATCCGGTGCGGGATCCGGTGCGGGGTCCTGTCGAGAGGGGGTCGGTCACGAGATATCTTGATGTCGAGCAATGTTGCAGACGTGGAGCGGAGCACCCGGTGACTGACTCGACCATCATCTATACGCACACCGACGAGGCCCCGGCCCTCGCGACGTATTCGTTCCTGCCCGTGGTCGAGGCCTACGCCTCGACCGCCGGCGTCAGTGTGGAGAGCCGCGACATCTCGCTGGCCGGGCGGATCATCGCCAGCTTCCCGGAGCGCCTCGAGGAGGGCCAGCGCATCGACGACGCGCTCGCCGAGCTCGGCGAGCTGGCCAAGACGCCCGGCGCGAACATCATCAAGCTGCCGAACATCTCGGCCTCCATCCCGCAGCTGAAGGCGGCCATCGCCGAGCTGCAGGCCCAGGGCTACGCGCTGCCGGACTACCCGGACGACCCGCAGACGGACGAGGACAAGGACGTCCGCGCCCGTTACGACAAGGTCAAGGGCAGCGCCGTCAACCCGGTCCTGCGCGAGGGCAACTCCGACCGCCGCGCCCCCGCGTCGGTCAAGAACTACGCCAAGGCGCACCCCCACCGCATGGGCAAGTGGACGCCGGAGTCGAAGACCAACGTCGCCACCATGGGCGCCAACGACTTCCGTTCCACCGAGAAGTCCGCGGTCATCGCCGAGCCCGGCACCCTGCGCATCGAGCTGGCGGCCGCCGACGGCACCACCACCGTCCTGCGCGAGTCCGTACCGGTCCTCGCCGGCGAGGTCATCGACGCCTCCGTCCTGCGCGTCGCCGCGCTGCGCGAGTTCCTCACGGCGCAGATCGCCAAGGCCAAGGCCGAGGGCGTGCTGTTCTCCGTGCACCTCAAGGCCACGATGATGAAGGTCTCCGACCCGATCGTCTTCGGCCACGTCGTGCGCGCCTTCTTCCCGAAGACGTTCGCGAAGTACGGCGAGGCTCTCGTCGCCGCCGGCCTGTCCCCGAACGACGGCCTCGGCACCATCCTCAAGGGCCTGGACTCCGTGCCCCACCTGGGCGCCGAGATCAAGGCGTCCTTCGAGGCCGAGATCGCCGAGGGCCCCGCCCTCGCCATGGTCGACTCCGACAAGGGCATCACCAACCTGCACGTACCGTCCGACGTCATCGTCGACGCGTCCATGCCGGCCATGATCCGCACCTCCGGCCACATGTGGGGCCCGGACGGCGACGAGGCCGACACCCTCGCGGTGCTGCCCGACAGCAGCTACTCCGGCGTCTACCAGGTCGTCCTCGACGACTGCCGCGCCAACGGCGCCTTCGACCCGTCCACGATGGGCTCGGTGCCGAACGTCGGCCTCATGGCGCAGAAGGCCGAGGAGTACGGCAGCCACGACAAGACGTTCGAGATCCAGGCCGCGGGCACCGTCCGCCTCGTGGACGCCGCGGGCAACGTGGTCCTGGAGCAGGAGGTCGCCGAGGGCGACATCTTCCGCGCCTGCCAGACCAAGGACCTGCCCATCCAGGACTGGGTCAAGCTCGCCGTCACGCGCGCCCGCGCGACCGGCAACCCGGCCGTGTTCTGGCTCGACGAGGGCCGCGCGCACGACGCGACGCTCATCGAGAAGGTCAAGACGTACCTGGCCGACCACGACACGGACGGTCTCCAGATCGAGATCATGTCGCCGGTCGAGGCCACCGCGTTCTCCCTGGAGCGCATCCGCCGCGGCGAGGACACCATCTCCGTCACCGGCAACGTCCTGCGCGACTACCTGACCGACCTCTTCCCGATCCTCGAGCTGGGCACGAGCGCGAAGATGCTCTCCGTCGTCCCGCTGATGAACGGCGGCGGTCTGTTCGAGACGGGCGCCGGCGGCTCCGCCCCGAAGCACGTCCAGCAGCTCGTCAAGGAGGACTACCTGCGCTGGGACAGCCTCGGTGAGTTCCTCGCCCTCGCCGTCTCCTTCGAGCACCTCGCGACCACCACGGGCAACGCCCGCGCCAAGATCCTGGGCGACACCCTCGACCGCGCGACCGGCACCTTCCTCAACGAGGACAAGTCGCCGAGCCGCAAGCTGGGCGGCATCGACAACCGCGGCAGCCACTTCTACCTCGCCCTGTACTGGGCGCAGGAGCTGGCCAAGCAGACCGACGACGCCCAGCTCGCCGAGGCGTTCGCGCCGCTCGCCAAGACCCTCGGCGAGCAGGAGCAGACGATCGTCGACGAGCTGATCGCGGTCCAGGGCAACCCGGCCGACATCGGCGGCTACTACCAGCCCGACGCCGCCAAGGCCGCGGCGATCATGCGCCCGTCGGCCACGTTCAACCAGGCCATCGCGTCGCTCGCCTGAGCACTTCAGGCAGCACTCCCGGTGTGACGCGTTCCGCCCCGGTCGGCACCAGCCGGCCGGGGCGGTCCCGTTTCCGAGGTACGGGTGACTACGTGGCCGCCTCCGAGGCACGCCGGTGGCGCAGCAGCTCGACCCCGTTCCCGAACGTCCGGCTCGCCACCAGCCCGGAGCGGGACCGTGCGGCCCGACGCCGGGAGAACAGCGGCTTCCCGCCCCCGATCAGCACCGGATCGACGAACAGGCGGAACGTCTACCAGGTCGTGCCCCATGAAGGCCGCCGCGAGATCGGTGCCGCCGAGCGCCATGTCCCCGCCGGTCCGCTCCTTCAGCGCCAGGTGTCCTCCACGACGAGGTCCCGCACGATCGTCGTGTTCCAGCCGGTGTTCCCCGGCGTTCTGGAGAACACGATCTTCGGCATGTTCCGCCAGATGACGGCGGACTCGGCTGCCCACTCGCTGCAGTCCGGATCGGCGTCGGCGGTTGGCCGGACCGACAGCATCAACTCGTGGGTGACCCGCCCGTCCAGGAAGGCGCGAGGATTTCACGCCCCTGGACTCAGAGCTCCAGTGCCGCCGCCAGCCGCCGCCACTGCTCCCGGGGAAGGCCGGCCCGGTCCTCGCCCGAGACCAGCACCTGGATGGCGACGTGGTCCGCGCCCGCGTCCAGGAAGGCGTCGATCCGCTCGCGCACCCGCTGCTCGTCACCCCAGCCGAAGAGGGCGTCGACGAGCCGGTCGCTGCCGCCGTTCGCGAAGTCGTCCTCGGTGAAGCCAAGACGCAGCCAGCTGTTGGTGTAGTTGGTCAGCTGCAGATAGAACGCGAGCGTCTCGCGGGCGGTCGCCCGGGCGCGGTCCGCGTCGGCCTCCAGGACCACGGTGAACTCCGGCGCGAGCAGCGGCCCCTGGCCGAGCGCCTCACGGGCCTGCGCGGTGTGCTCAGGGGTGACCAGATACGGGTGGGCGCCGGCGGCACGGTCCCGGGAGAGCTCCAGCATGCGCGGGCCGAGCGCGGCCAACACGCGGCGGTCGGCCGGGATCCCCGCGGCGTCCAGCGCGTCGAGGTAGTCGACCATGGCGCCGTACGGACGCTTGTACTGCGCGGTGAGCTTCGCGTGGCTCACGCCGAGGCCGAGCAGGAACCGGCCGGGGTGGGCGGCCTCCAGGGCGGCCCAGCGGTCGGTGGTCTCCCGCGCCTCGTGCTGCCAGATGCTGAGGATGCCGGTCGCGACGGTGATCTTCGAGGTGGCCTCGATCAGCGGGGCGGCGTGTTCGATGCCACTGCTGCCGCCGAGCCAGAGCGCGCCGTAGCCGAACTGCTCCAACTCCGCTGCGGTTTCGGCGAGTTCGGCCGCCCGGGCAGGGTCTGGGTCGCGCAGCCCGGTGTTCCACAGGCCGTACCTTCCGATCGCAGATGCCTGCGTGCTGCTGCTGTCGCTGAAGCTCATGAGCTGCCTCCCGCTGCCAGGTGGATCAATGTTCGACGTCTGCCGCAACCCTCGTAGGTGATCTTGTATTCCGCGTGATCTATGCGATGCGCCCGATGTGGGTGATCGAGTTCGGCGGCCGGGTGCCGACCGGATGCGGACACCGTCGAGGCAGGCGACCTTTGTGCGCGATGGCCGCCTGGGCGGGCCGCACCGTCAACACCCACCCCGGATCAACCCGCCTTGATCATGTCGGCGCACTTCTCGCCGATCATCATCGTCGTGATGCACGGATTGACGGCAGGCAGGAACGGCATGACCGACGCGTCGGCCACCCGCAGCCCGCTGACCCCTTTGACCCGCAGCTGCGGGTCGAGCGGAGAGTCCGCGTCGGACGCCGAGCCCATCCGGACCGTTCCCGCCGGGTGATACACCGTGTTGTGGGTCTCCTTGACGTACGAGAACAGCTCGTCGTCGGACTGAGCGGCCGGGCCCGGGGCGAGTTCGGCACCCGCCCACGCGGCCATCGGCGCCTGCGCCGTGATCTCCCGTGCGAGCCGAAGCCCGTGGATCATCACCCGGATGTCGTGCTCATCCGTGAAGTACCGCGGGTCGACCCTGGGCTTGTCACGGAAGTCGCGGGTGCGCAGCCGCACCGTGCCCATGGACCGGGCCCGGGTGACGTTCGGCGTGAGACAGAACGCGTTGTCCGTCGTCGGGTAGCCGCGCCGGTACGTGTTCATGTCGAAGGGCACCGAGCCGTAGTGGAACATCAAGTCGGGCCGGTCCAGGCCTGGTTCGGTTCCAGCGAAGATGCCGATCTCCCACCACTGGGTGGACCTCGTGACCATGGGCTGCTTCGCCTCCCACATGATCACACCCTCCGGATGGTCCTGGAGATGCGAGCCGACACCGGGGGAGTCCACCCGCACATCGACGCCGCAATCGCGCAGATCCCCGGCCGGGCCGATGCCCGACAGCATCAGCAGCTTCGGCGAGTCGATGGCCCCGCAGCTCACGATGACTTCACGCCGCGCCGCGACCGAGCCGCTGTGAATGGTGTCGGGTTCCAAGTAATCGACACCGGTGCAGTGCTTGCCGTCGTCGAACCGCAGCGACTTGGCCTGGAGCCCGGTACGGATCTCCAGATTCGGCCGGTTGTCGAGAATCGGATGGAGATACGACACGGACGCGGACGAACGGGTGCCGTCCGCACGGGCGTTGATCTGGAACCAGTGCGCGCCGCGCACCACCGTGGAGCCGGTGTTGAACGGCGTGGTGGGAATGCCCGCGTCGGCGCAGGCGGCCAACAGGGCCCTGCCGCACGGGTCGTTGGGCGGGATCGTGCGGATGGTGACGGGGCCGGAGCGGCCATGGTGGTCCCCGGGCGCGTCGTTGGTCTCAAGGCGCTGGTAGAGCGGGTAGCAGTCCGCGGCGCTCCACCCCGTACAGCCCAGCGCCCCCCACTCGTCGAGATCCTCGGCCGGCGCCCAGAACGCGATGCAGGAGTTGTGAGACGAGCAGCCGCCGAGGACCTTGGCGCGGGCGTGTCGCATGAAGCTGTTGCCGTTCTCCTGCGGCTCCACCGGGTAGTCCCAGTCGTAACCGGACTCCAGCAGGGCCATCCACCGCTCGAGCCGCAGGATGCTGTCGTCGCCGACGTCGGAGGGACCGGCTTCCAGCACACAGACAGTGATGGCCGGGTCCTCGCTCAGCCGCGCGGCCACGACCGCCCCGGCCGTACCACCGCCGACCACCACGTAATCGAACTCGTCCACCTCTGCTGCTCCTTCTCGATTCAGAATCCGCCGTGGGCCGGTGCGGGCTCCGGAGGTTCTCCGACGGCGTGTTCGGCGATCACGCCGGTCTTCTTGCGCTGCACGAACCAGTAGTAGGTGAAGCCCGCGGCCGCGACGACGCTGACGAACAGGACGCCGCCCCATCGCAGATACCAGTGCTGGGGTCCGGTGGCGTTGTAGACCGCGGCGCGCGGCCACAGCAGGTTGACCGACATCGCGGCGCCCCAGAGCACCGCCAGGATGTTGACCGGCAGGCCGAAGCGGCCCAGTGAGAAGCAGCCGGGCGCGGGCATCCACTCGCCGCGCAGCCGCTGTACCAGCATGGGCCCCGTGACCAGGAGATACGCGATGTAGATCATGATGATGGCGATGCTGGTGACAACCGAGAAGATCTGCGGTTGTTTGATGTTGACGACGAGGATGGCGATCGCCACGATCCCGATCAGGCACGTGGCGACCACCGGTGTCTTGAACCGCGGGCTGATCCTGGCCAGTTTGGAGCCGGCCGGCAGGTTGTTGTCACGGGCCATCGCGAACGCCATGCGCAGGCCGGCGGTCTGTACGGACAAGGCGCACACGGTGATGGCGATGACGACGCACCACAGCACGGCCAGGCCGACCGTCTCGCCGAGCGTGGCCTTCACCACGTACTGCAGACCGTCCACCGACAGCTCCTTGGCCCGCAGATCAGGGGTGGCGAGCAGCGCGAAGAGCAGGATCAGGCCGCCCAGGACGAAGGAGGCGATCAGTGCGCGCAGGATGGCGCGCGGAGCGTTGCGGGCCGGATCGATGGACTCCTCACCGAGCGAGGAGGCGGTGTCGAAGCCGTACATCACGTACGCCGAGGCGAGCGACGCGGTCAGGAATGCGCCGAGGTAGCCGAGCGGCTGGCCCTGTCCGTAGCCGTCGGTGTCGAGGAGCGCGCTCGGACCGCGGGTGATGTGCGCTGCCAGCAGGCCCACCAGCACGACCGCGGCGATCAACTCGATGAACACTCCGGCGGAGTTGATGGTGGCCATCAGTTTGACGCCGAAGGCGTTGACCAGGGTGGTGAAGAGGATGAGGATCGTGCCCAGGAGCACGGCGTTGGTGGCCGCGTCGTACTGTCCCGTCCCGTCGCCGATCACCTGGAAGACGCTCGAGATCTGAGGCAGCGTCAGCTGGTACGCGAGGGCCACGGCGGCCAGCGACACCATGGTCGCGATCGTCATCATCCAGCCCGCCAGCCAGCCGATGTGCGGACCGCCCGTGTGCTTGGCCCAGTTGTAGACCGACCCCGCGACGGGGAAGCGCCCCGCGAGTTCACAGAAGCTCAGCGCCACCATCAGCTGCCCGATGAAAACCATCGGCCACGACCACCAGTAGGCCGGCCCGCCGAAGCTGACGCCGAAGTAGAACAGCTGGAAGGTGCCGGTCAGGATGGAGATGTAACTGATTCCGGCGGCGAAGGTGTGGAAATTGCCTAGGGTGCGCTTGAGTTCGGGCTTGTAGCCCAGCTCCGTGAGCGCGGCGTCCTGGTCTTGACCACTCGCGGCGTGACCAGGTCCATCAGGCGGAATGTCCGGCATCGCCGTTCTCCTCTCCCGCGCGGGTGGTGGCGTGCCCAGGGCTCACTCGAACCACCGCTGCGGCCGTGGCGCGGTGTTACGCCAGATGTGCTTGGCCTCCTGGTACTCCGCGAGGCCGGTCGGACCCAGCTCCCGGCCGACGCCGGACTGCTTCATCCCGCCCCACTCGGCCTGCGGTACGTACGGGTGGAAGTCGTTGATCCATACGGTCCCGGCGTTCAGCAGGGACGCGACCCGCTCGGCTCGCTCGGCGTTCTGCGTCCAGACCGCTCCGGTCAGGCCGTAGACGGTGTCATTCGCGAGGGCGACCGCCTCGGCCTCGTCGCGGAACCGCTCGACGGTCAGGACCGGGCCGAAGGATTCGTCGCGCACCACCGACATGCCCGGGGTGCACTCGGCGAGGACGGTCGGCGGATAGTAGTAACCGTCCCGCAGTGCCGGGCCCTCGGGCCGGACGCCACCGCAGCGCAGCACCGCACCCTCCGCAACGCCGGCGGCCACATATGCCTCGACCTTGTCGCGGTGGGCGGCGGAGATCAGCGGACCCGTGCGGGCATCCTCGTCGAACGGGCCGCCCATCGGGATCGCCCGGGCCCGCGCCACCAGGTCCTCGACGAACCTGTCGTGCAGCTCGTCCTGGACCAGCAGCCGCGCCCCGGCCGAACAGACCTGACCGGAGTGCAGGAACACGGCCATCAGGGCGTAGTCGACAGCCGTCTCGTAGTCGGCGTCGCCGAACACGATGTTGGGGTTCTTGCCGCCGAGCTCCAGAGCCACCTTCTTCACGGTGGCCGAGGCCGCGGCCATGATGCGCCGTCCCGTGACGAGACCACCGGTGAACGACACCATGTCGACCCGAGGGTCTTCGGTGAGCGGTGCTCCCGCGTCCGGACCGGTGCCCAGGACGAGATTGGCGACCCCGTCGGGCAGTCCGGTCTCGGCCAGCAGCCGCATCAGGATGATCGCGGTGTGGGGAGTGAGCTCGCTGGGCTTGAGGACGAAGGTGTTGCCCGCGCCGAGCGCGGGGGCGACCTTCCACGCGGTCTGCAGCAGCGGATAGTTCCAGGGAGTGATCAGCGCGCACACGCCGACCGGCACGTGCACCACTCGGCTGTCCACGCCGGGGTTGCCGGTGTCGACGATCCGGTCGGTGCCGCCGGAGGCCACCAGATTGCCGAAGTAGCGGAAGCAGTTGGCGATGTCGTCCATGTCGTATTCGCTCTCCACGAGCCGTTTCCCGGTGTCCAGGGATTCGGCGCGGGCGAGTGCGTCCTTGTCACGCTCGACGAGGGCGGCCACACGCAGCAGCAGCGCGCCGCGCTCGGCGGCCGGTGTGGCGGGCCACGGTCCGCGGTCGAAGGCTTCACGGGCCGCGGCGACCGCAGCCGCCGCGTCCTGCGGACCCGCCTCGTCGACCGTCGCGACCAGCGTGCCGTCGGCCGGGCAGCGGATCTCGCGCACCCGCCCGTCGACGGCAGCGATCCACCTGCCACCGATGAACAGCTCAGGCATGCAGACTCCTCCGGGTCGGACGTTCGATCCAGCTCCCGAGCACGATCGGTCCTCCGATCCCGCTCCCGAGCACGTGGTGTGGTGCTCCACTAACCGACAGTAAGTAGGCGACGTCGTCCGTGCAGCACCGCGGGGGCCAGCGGTGAGCAGGTTCCGGCGGCGCCGGCTCAGCTCGTGACGCGGATGCGTGAGGCGTACGTCCATGGGGCCCGCCCCGCCGAGGCGGTCGTCACCGGCTTCAAGCGCGGCGGACGGGTCGTCGGCCGTTTGCCTGCCGCTTCGAAGGCCGGCAGTGCGCCGTCTCCCTCGCCGTGGTCCGTTGGTCCCCTTCCGGCTGAGGCGCGGAGCTTTTGACTGGGCCATTGGCCCAAGGCTTTCGCCTGCTGTTGATCCATAGGCCCTTGAGGTGCTGTGATGTTCCCGTCGATGGCGCTGCGGGATCTCCGCGGCGCCTTTTTCATGCGGAGTTCCGCGGCGACGCGGAAAGGGTGGGTGGCTGTGCTGAAGAGGGTGTTCGTGGCTCCGGATCCGGGGCGGCTGCGGCTGCGCTTCGCGGCCCGTGGCGTCCTCGGCATCAGCCTTGCGGTGGCCCTGTGCGGGCTCGCCGGACACTCGCTCGTCGCGGCCATCACCGGTGGCCTGGCCGCGCTGCTCGCCCTGTTCACGGTGACCGACGCGACGGTGCGCGGACAGGCCGTGACAACCGCGCTGCTCCCGGCCGTCGGACTCCCGGTGCTCGGGCTCGCGGCCGTGCTGCACGACGTGCCCGTCGCCCGTGACCTGGCGTTCCTCGCGGTTGTGGGCGCCGGCGTGTACGCGCGGCGGTGGGGGCCGCGCGGGCACTCCCTCGGCGTGTTCGCGTTCATGACCTTCTTCGCCGCGCAGTTCCTGCACACCGTGCCGGACCAGCTCCCCGAGCTGTACGCGGCCGTACTCCTCTCGCTGGCCTCCGCGTCCGTCGTGCGGTTCGGCCTGTGGTGCTACGAGCGCCGGCTGCCGACGCCCGCGGCGGTGGCGGCGCCCACCGGTGGGCGCCGGCTCGCGCGCATCACGACGCGGCAGGCCGTGCAGGCGACCATGGGCGCCGGCTTCGCGCTCGCCGCCGGTCAGGTGCTGTCCGACCAGCGGTGGTACTGGGCCGTGGGCGCCACGTGGTGGGTGTTCGTGAACACGACGTCCCGCGGGGAGACCGTTGTGCGCGGATTCCGGCGGTTCCTCGGCACGGTGCTCGGCATCGTGCTCGGCTTCGCCGTGGCCGTGCCGCTGCACGACCAGCCGGTCGCGGCCGCGGTGATCGTCGCGCTCAGCGTGTTCGGGATCTTCTACACCGCCGCTGTCTCGTACACGTGGATGATGCTCGCCGTCACCGTCATGGCGAGCATGCTGTACGGGCTGCTCGGCGTGCTCGACCCGGCGCTGCTCGTCCTGCGGGTCAGCGAGACCGCCGTCGGGGCGCTCGGCGCCGTGCTCGCGGTACTGCTCGTGCTGCCGGTGACCACGCACTCCGTCACCGACGCGTGGGTCGAGCGGGCCCTGCGCTGCGTCCACGCCTGTACCGCCGAGTCCGCCGCCCGGCTCGCGGGCTCACCGACGGCCGACCCGACCCGGCGCGTGACCGAACTGGAGTCGATCCTCGGCAGGGTGCGGCTCTCGCTCGCGCCGCTGGTGCATCCGTTCAGCCCGATGCGGGCGCGGATGGGCCGGGCCCGGCACGTACTCGAACTGCTCGACGACTGTGCGCGCGAGGTGCGCGGGCTAGCCTCCGTCGTCGCCGACCCGGAGGCCTCGCACGACGCCCGGCTCGCCGCGGCCTGCTGGCGCGTGGAGACCGCCGTCGAGGCGCTCACCGACGCCCCGGCGGGCGGGCAGCGCCGCCAGACCGCATCCGCTGCGGTGCCGCAGGTCGTCGAGGGCGAACCCGTGCTGGCCCATCTCCACGCCCTGGAGCAGGCGCTGCTCGAACTCGCCGTCCCGCTGCGCGGATCCAACCGGGTCGCGGTCGGCGTCTGAGCCCTCGCGGCTCCGGCCCACCGGAAGAGGGCGCGCGCTGGATATTTCGCGCCCCTGTAGTGCTCTGCGCGCTCCCCACTGGTCGGGGTCTGATCGCGCGTACGGTCGCGGCCCCACGGCACCTGTCCCACCTGCGGCAACGCCCCGCGAGCCGGACGGCCCGGCGCGGCCCGGGGCGGATTCACCTGTCACGTAGACGACGGATCGGCCCCCGGATGGGTGACGCAGCGGCATCATGTGGACGCACGGAGTGCGCGGCCCCGCGGGAGGGCCCGCGGCCGGGGACCCCCTGGGAGTGCGCCATGCCCGATACACCACAGCGAACCGACGGTCCCGCCGGCTGGCTGGACCGAGCCGAGGCAAGAGACGGAGTCGCGGCGTGGGACGGAGCCACGGCCAGGAATCGAGCCGAGACAAGGGATGTCGGCGCGGCGCGGGTCGGAGCCGCGAGCGGAGACGGAGCCATCGCCTGGGGCGGAGGCTTCCAGGAGCGGCACGATCGCTGCCCGGAGGGCGCCGCCCGCCGTCACCCCTCCGCCACCGGTATCGGCCACCCCCGCAGCTCCCACCCCCGTGACCCAGCTCCCCGCACCCCAGAACTCTGGCCCGCCGCATCCGACTTCATCCGCGCCCACCACGCCGAGGAGCGGCTCGGCGATCCGGCCCCCCGCCTCGCGGAGGCATACGCCGAGATCGCGGACACAGGAACGTATCGCCACACCGAGCGCGAGCTCACCTTCGGGGCTCGCGTCGCCTGGCGGAACGCCAACCGCTGCATCGGCCGCCTCTACTGGAACTCCCTGCACGTCCGTGACCGCCGCCACCTCACCGCCGCCGAGGACATCGCGGCCGCCTGCGCCGACCATCTGCGCGGGGCCTCCCAGGGCGGCCGCATCCGCCCCCTGATCACCGTCTTCGCACCCGACGCGCCGGACCGCCCCGGACCGCGCATCTGGAACGAACAGCTCATCCGGTACGCGGGGTACGTGCAGCGCGACGGCCGTGTCGTCGGCGACCCGCGCAACGAGGGACTCACCGCGCTCGCCCGGCGCCTCGGCTGGCGCGGCGGCGACGGCACCCCCTTCGACGTACTGCCCCTGATCGTCCAGGGCACCGACGACAAGCCGCGCTGCTTCGACCTGCCGCCCGACGCGGTCCTCGAAGTCCCCATCGAGCACGAGGACCACGACTGGTGGGCCGGGCTGCGCCTGCGCTGGCACGCCGTGCCCGCCCTGTCGACGATGTGCCTGGAGATCGGCGGGATCTGCTATCAGGCCGCCCCCTTCAACGGCTGGTACATGGGCACCGAGATAGGCGCCCGCAACCTCGCCGACACCGACCGCTACGACCTCCTGCCGCTTATCGCGGAACGTCTCGGCCTCGACACCACCAGCGACCGCTCCCTGTGGAAGGACCGAGCCCTCGTCGAGCTGAACCGCGCCGTCCTGTACTCGTTCGACCGAGCAGGCGTCACCGTCACGGACCATCACACCGAGTCCCGGCGCTTCCTCACCCACCTCGACCGCGAGGAGCGCAAGGGCCGCACGGTCGGCGCCGACTGGTCCTGGATCGTGCCGCCGATCTCCGGCTCGGCCACCCCCGTCTTCCACCGCACGTACGACACCACGGAGCGCACGCCGGCGTACGTACAGCATCCCGAGGCACTCGCCAGGGCGTCCGGCGACTTCCTGGTCTAGACCCGCTGCTACCGTCGGCCGCACGAACGGCGAGCACCGGGCTCACCGTGCATGCGGTGCAAGGGGATTCGAGTGGGCGACAGGCAGGGCGGACGGGCGTACATCGGATCCTTCACCGCCGCGGGAGGCTCCGGGATCCTCACCGCGTCCGTGCACATGGACAGCGGCTCACTCACCGTGCTCAGCTCCGTCGACACGCTCCCCGACCCCTCGTACCTCGCGCTCTCGCCCGCGCGCGACATCCTCTACGCGGTGAGCGAGACCTCGGAGGGAGCCGTCGCCGCGTTCCGCACCGGGGACGGCAAGCCGGAACTCGCCGGGCGCGGCGTGTCCGTCCGCGCCTCGGGCCCCACCCATCTCGCCCTGTACGACGGCCATGTGCTCACCGCCAACTACGGCTCGGGCAGTGTCACTTCGGTACGGCTGCGCGCCGACGGCACCCTCGACGGCGGCTCTGTCGACGAACTGCGGCACGAGGGTTCCGGCACGCATCCCAAGCGCCAGCAGGGCCCGCACGCCCACCAGGTGATGCCGGACCCCAGCGGCCGCTGGGCCGTCAGCGTGGACCTCGGCACCGACTCCGTGCGGGTCTGCTCGATGCGGGACGGGCGCCTGGACGTGCACCGCGAGGTCGCCCTGCGGCCCGGCTCGGGACCGCGGCACCTCGCGTTCCACCCGCGCGGCGACCGCGCGTACATCCTGAACGAGCTCACGCCGAGCGTCACCGTCTGCCAGTGGGACGCCGACGAGGGCGCTCTGCAGCCGCTCGGGGAGATCTCCGTACTGCCGGACGCGCCGCACGGCGACGCGTTCCCCTCCGCGGTCGTCGTGGCGCCCGACGGGCGCTTCCTGTGGACCGCCACACGCGGCGCGAACGTCATCTCCGTCCTCGCCCTCGACACGACCGCCGACCGCCCGACGCTGCGCGCCACCGTCTCCTGCGGCGGCGACTGGCCGCGCGACCTGGCGCTGCACCCCTCGGGCCGCTTCCTGTACGCGGCGAACGAGCGGTCCGGCGACGTGACGTGGTTCTCCGTGGACCGCGAGACCGGTCTCCCGCGCCGCAGCGGCTCCATCGAGGCGCCCGCCGCGTCCTGCGTGATCTTCGGCTGAGACCGTCCCCGAGCGGGTACGGCGCCCGGGCCCCCCCCCCCCCGGGGGGGCCCCGGCCCGGGGCCGGGGTCGGGCCGGGGCCCCCACGGGGCCCCCGCCCCCCACCCGGCCTAAGCGGGGGGTACCCAACCCCCCCCG
>NZ_JBSGTG010000035.1:23865-72762 GCF_053607285.1 Streptomyces sp. NPDC055140
ACCAGCCGGGCCCCCCCCGCGTCGGGCGTTTTCCGCGCCGCACACCGCCCCGGCGGGGGCCCGCCCCGGCCCCCCCCCCGGGGGTTCGGGCCCCGTCGCCGGTGCCTGGGTACGGTCCGGGTCCGCTAGAGGACCGGCGCGCCCTGCGGCTGCTGCGGGGCGATGCCCAACGCCGTCGTGTACTTCGACAAGGCCAGCTTGCCGATCGCCGGGTAGGCGCCCAGCGACTCGGCGGACGCGCAGCCCGCCTCGTTCGCCGCCGCCTCGAGGAGGCTGGCGTCTATCTCCGGGCCGATCAGGTACGGGGCGAGCGCCAGCTGCTGCGAGCCGGATCCGCGCAGCTGCTCGGCGGTCGCCGCGATGGCACCCTCCTCGTCGAGCGCGGCCGCCATGACCGGCACCGCGAGGCGCGCGGCCAGGAGCATGCCGGTGATCCCGGCCGCCTGGACGGCCTCGTCGCCGCCGACCGAGGCGAGGATGATGCCGTCGGCGGCGGTCGCCACCGTGAACAGCCGGGCGCGGTCGGCACGGGCCAGGCCCGCCTCCGACAGACGCACGTGCAGGCCCTCCGCGAGCAGCGGGTGCGGGCCGAGGACATCCGTCAGCTCGGCGGCCGTGCGGCTGTCGATCACGGCCTGCCGGATGCGGCGCGTGAGCGCGCTGTCCGGGCCCGCGAGCAGGGGCACGACCACGGCGACCGGTCCGTCGGGCTCCGCGACGTCGGCGCCCGCGGCACGGGCCTGCTCGAAACGGGCGGTGCGCTCCTTGGCGGCGCGCGAGAGCACGGCCCGCAGGGAGGGGAACTCGGCGAATGCCGAGGCCTCGGCGGCCTCCGAGTCGTCACCGTCGAGGTATCCGATGCGGGCGTCGAGGCCCGGCAGCTCGGAGCGGGCGATGCTGACGACTTCTTCGGCGAGGCTGCGCGAGGCGTTGCTGGGCGTGCCGGGCACCGCGAGGACGAGTGCGGGTGCGCCCTCGGGAGCGGCCACGGGTTCCGGGCGGCGGTGCCGACCGGGCTGACGGGGTCGCGGCATTCGTACAGGCAGGCCGGATGCAGGCCCAGTGGGGGAGCTCATGCCGCCGCATGCTACTGGCTCACGGGTCTCCCTTGTTCGGGGAGGGGGCAGCTGAGCGGTATCCGTCCGTATTTATCCTTTCGGTTACGAATGGCTCAACTGTCCAGGTCAGAAGGGGCGCGAGGGTCGCCGTCAGCGGTCGGCGGCCTCCTGAGGGACGTGGAGGAGGCGGCCGTCGCACGGCAGGCGCAGACCGTCGACAGCGAGCGCGGCGGCGATCACCAGCGCACCATGCAGGGGGTCGCCGGTCGCCGACGCCGCGCCCGCGTACGGGAGTTGCTCCGCGAGCTCGGCGCGGAGCGGGGCGAGCAGCGGTTCGCCCATCTTGAACAGGCCACCGGTGAGCGCCACTTCACTGCCGCCACCGGCCGGGCACACCGCGGCCGCCGCCTCGGCGATATGTCCGGCCGCCGCGCGCAGGATGCCGGCGGCGACGGAGTCGTGGAGTGCGGCGCGGGCCACGTCGGGCGCGAAGGCGGCGAGGACGGCGGGACGGTCCGTGCGCGGGTAGATCCGGGCCGGCAGTCCGGCCGCCGGGCCGAACCGCTCCTCGGCGAGGGAGAGCAGCGCGGCGGAGCCCCCCCGCCGCCCGTCGTACGCCCGCATCGCCGCGTCCAGGCCCGCACGCCCGATCCACGCACCGCCACCGCAGTCGCCGAGGAGATGTCCCCAGCCGTCGGCCCGGTGCCAGGAGGTGAGGTCCGTGCCGAGCGCGATCATGCCCGTGCCCGCGGCGACGACCGCGCCGGGCCGCTGGCCGAGCGCGCCCGCGTAGGCGGTGACACCGTCCGCGGCCAACGCGAGCCGCCGTACGCCCAGTTCGGCCGCGAGCGCGTCCGGGAGTTCGGCCCGTAGTCCGTCGCCGAGCGTGGCCATGCCGGCCGCGCCGACGGCGACCGCGCTCAGCCGCGGCACGCCAGGGCCGCGGTCGCCGACGCGGGCGAGCAGCTCCCGGGCCATCGGAAGCATCTGTTCGAGCAGATGCCCGGCGTCGATGCCCGCCGCGCCGGTCCGTACGGGTTCGCGGGACACCGTCGTCTCGGGGCGTGTGAGGTCCCCGGCCGACGCGAGCGCCACGCGCAGACCGGAACCGCCGGAGTCGACGCCGAGAACCCACCGGGGGTCGGCAGGATCGTCCCCGTCATGGCCCGGACCGGGCTCGGCAGCGGCGGGCTCGCGCGTCACGGCAGCCGCCAGTCCACCGGCTGCCCGCCCTGCCGCGCCAGCAGGTCGTTGGCCCGGCTGAACGGGCGTGAGCCGAAGAAACCGCGGTCGGCCGACATGGGGGAGGGGTGCGCGGACTCCACGGACGGCAGGTCGCCGAGGAGGGGCCGCAGATTGCGGGCGTCGCGGCCCCACAGGACGGACACGAGCGGACGGTCGCGCGCGGCCAGCGCCCTGATCGCCTGCTCGGTCACCTCTTCCCAGCCCTTGCCGCGGTGTGCGGCGGGGCGGCGGGGGGCTGTGGTGAGTGCCCTGTTCAGCAGGAGTACGCCCTGCCGCGTCCAGGGCGTCAGGTCACCGTTCGACGGCTGCGGCAGGCCCAGGTCCGTGTTCAGCTCGCGATAGATGTTGATGAGGCTGCCGGGCAGCGGCCGCACCTCGGGCGCGACCGAGAACGAGAGCCCGACGGCATGTCCCGGCGTGGGATAGGGGTCCTGACCGACGATCAGGACCCGCACCTCGTCGAACGGCTGCTGGAACGCGCGCAGCACGTTCGCCCCGGCCGGGAGGTAGGTGCGTCCCGCGGCGATCTCCGCGCGCAGGAACTCGCCCATGGCGGTGATCTGTCCCGCGACGGGTTCGAGGGCCTTGGCCCAGCCGGCTTCTACGATTTCGTGCAAGGGTCGTGGTGCCACGGGCGTCACCCTACTGCCGTGACGGACGGGCCGATCAACCGACCACGGCCGCTCGCACACACAGCACGTCCGGCAGATGGGAGGCCAACTGCCGCCAGCTGTCCCCGTCGTCGGCCGACGCGTACACCTCGCCGTTGCGATTGCCGAAGTAGACGCCCGCCGGGTCGGAGTCGTCCGTGCACATCGCGTCGCGCAGCACCGTCCCGTAGTGATCGCCCTCGGGGAGCCCCGCCGTCAGCGGCTCCCAGCTCCTGCCCGCGTCCTCCGTACGGAAGACGCGGCAGTGCCGCTCCGCGGGCACGCGGTCCGAGTCGGCATTGATCGGGAACACGTACGCCGTGTCCCCGCGGTGCGGATGCGCGGCCGCGGCGAAGCCGAACGTCGAGGGGAGGCCCGCCCCGATGTCGTTCCACCGCGTACCGCCGTCGTCGCTGCGGTACACGCCCCAGTGGTTCTGGAGGTAGAGGCGATCCGGGTCGGCCGCGTCCTGCGTGACCTTGTGGACGCACTGGCCGAACTCGGGGTTCGGGTCCGGCAGGAATACCGCGGAGACCCCGGAGTTGGCGGGCTCCCAGCTCTGTCCGCCGTCCCGGGTGCGGAACACCCCGGCCGTGGACACCGCGACCGTCACCGCGCGCGCGTCACGCGGATCGGTGACCACCGTGTGCAGGCCCTCACCACCGCCGCCGGGGACCCACTTCGACCGCGTCGGGTGCTCCCACAGCGGACGCACCAGGTCGAACGTCTCGCCCCGGTCCTCCGAGCGGTAGAGCGCCGCCGGCTCGGTGCCCGCGTACACCACGTCCCGCTCGGCGGCGGCCGGGTGCAGCTGCCACACGCGCTCCAGCGAGGCCCCCGTGTCCTTGGGGAACTTGACGGCGGGGTGCGACGGCTCCGTCCACGTACGGCCCAGGTCGTCGGAGTGGAAGACCGACGGACCGAAGTGCGCACTGTCCCCGCCCGCAAGGAGCCGCGGGACAGCGCCCCGCGTGTCGATCGCCACCGAGTACACGGCCTGGGAGTTGAAGTACGGGCCTTCGTCGAACTCCCACGCGCCGCCGCCCCGCCTGCGGCCGATGAAAAGTCCCTTGCGCGTGCCAACCGTCAGTAGCACTTCGGTCATGCCGGACACCTCCGAGGACGCCTTTGTCTCAGGTACGGCCCAGTCTGCACCCGACCACTGACAGTCACCCCCGGCGGCGGCATCACCGCAGGTCACACCGGCTGGGCGGCCACCTCCTCCGGCACCGGCAGCGGAAAGCGACAGGCCACCTGGTGGCCGGCCCCGCGCGGCGCCGCTGCCGGCGGCTCGACCTCGGCGCAGACGTCCTGCGCGAGTGGGCAGCGGGTGCGGAACCGGCACCCCGACGGCGGCTTCGCCGCGGACGGCGTCTCGCCCGTCAAGGGGACGGGGAACGGCCAAGTTCCGGAGTGCGACGGGGTGGCGCCCGGACGCTAGGCCGGTCGGCGAAAACAAGTCAATAGCTTCATTCGGCAACTAGTTCTTCGTTCGAAGGGCATGACCATCTTGGTTCGGCTCGGTCTAGGCTTCGATCATTCATCGAAGAAATTCATCGAACTAACGCGCCGAACGAGCTCATCGAACCCCACGCGCTGAACCAGGCAACCCAGCAACCGAGCAATCAAGAGGGCGGTATGTCCGACACACCTCAGGGCGAACCGGGGTCGGCGCAGCACATCCTGCACCTGGTCTCCTCGCGCGCAGCCACCTCCCGGGCCGACCTCGTACGGGAGCTGGGCCTCGCCCCCTCCACCGTCTCGCTGCGCGTGCAGGAACTCGTGGCCGCAGGCGTGCTCACCGAGTCCGGCGAGGGCGCCTCGCGCGGCGGACGGCGCCCCCGTCTGCTGCGCGTGCGGGCCCAGGGCGGTGTCGCGCTCGCCGCCGACCTCGGCAGCCATCACGCGCGGCTCGGAGTGGTCGGCCTCGACGGGACCGTCCTCGACGCCGTCGACCTGCCGCACGACATCACCGTGGGGCCGGAGTCGGCCGTCGACTGGCTCTGCGGTCAGGTCACCGAACTCGCCGCACGGCAGCGGGAGGCGGGCCGCACCGTGCGCGCGCTCGGCGTCGGTTTCCCCGGCCCGGTCAAGCCCGGCGAGGGCATCGTCCTGAGCCCGTCCCGCATGCCCGGCTGGCACCGTTACCCGCTGCGCGACGTCCTCGCCGAACGCCTCGGCCTGCCCGTCACCGTGGAGAACGACGCCACGATGATGGCCGTCGGCGAGCACCGCGCCGCCCGCCCCGACCTCGACCACATGGTGGTCGTGAAGGCGGGCCGCGGCATCGGCAGCGGCATCATCTCCGCGGGCCGCCCGCACGACGGAGCCAACGGCTGCGCCGGCGACATCAGCCACGTACGCGTGGAGGCCGCGCAGGACCGGCCGTGCAGCTGCGGCAACATCGGCTGCCTGGAGACGGTCGCCAGTGGCGCCGCGCTGATGCGCGAACTCGCCGGGCAGGGCGTCGAGGTGGCGTCCACCACCGAGCTCCTCCAGCTCGTCGCCGACGGCGACCCGCAGGCCACCACCCTGGTCCGCACCGCGGGCCGGCACATCGGCACGGTCCTGTCCGTCGTCGTGAACTTCTTCAACCCGCAGGCCGTGGCCCTCGGCGGCGCACTCGCCGCCGCCGAACCGCTGGTCGCCGCCGTCCGCGGAGTCCTGTACGAGCGCTGCCTGCCGCTCGCGACCGCGGACCTGGAGATCACCACGACGGTCACGGGCCCCGACGCGGGACTGCTCGGCGCGGGCCTCACAGCCCTGCGCCACAACCTCCCCACCGCACCCGTCCCCCAGGAAGAGAGCGCCTCAGCATGACCAGCACGGCCCCCGCACGCCGCCTGCGCATCGGCATCGGCGGCATCGGCATCGAGTCCTCCACGTTCTGCCCGCACCGCTCCACCACGGACGATTTCCGGCAGACCCGCGGCCAGGACCTCCTCGACCGCTACACCTGGACCCGGCCCGACTCCGACCTCGCCGACGTGGTCGAGTGGGTGCCGCTGCTGCACGCGACCTCGCTGCCCGGCGGTCCGGTCGAGGCGGAGTCCTACCTGGTCCTCAAGGACGAGCTCGTCACCCGCATACGCGAGGCGGGCCCCCTCGACGGCATGGTCTACGACATCCACGGCGCCATGAGCGTCATCGGCCTCACCGACGCCGAGGGCGACCTGACGGACGCGGTCCGCGCCGCCCTCGACGTGCACGGCACCCGTCCGCTGCTGTCCGCCGCGATGGACCTGCACGGCAATGTCTCGCGCCGCTTCGCCGGCCCCTGCGACCTGCTCACGGCCCACCGTCTCGCCCCGCACGAGGACGCCTGGGACACCCGCGAGCGCGCCGCCCGCAACCTCGTACGCTGCCTGCTCGACGGCACGCGCCCGCACCGCGCCTGGGTCCAGGTCCCCGTCCTGCTGCCCGGCGAGAAGACCAGCACCCGCCTGGAACCCGCCAAGTCCCTCTACGCCTCGCTCGCCGGCATCGAGCGGAAGGACGGCATCCTCGACGCGGCGATGTGGGTCGGCTACGCCTGGGCGGACGAGCCGCGCTGCAAGGCCGCCATCGTCGTCACCGGCGACGACGCCCAACTCGCCGCCGCGGAGGCCGAGAAGCTCGCCCGGCGGTACTGGGACGCCCGCAGGGACTTCGTCTTCGTCGGCCCGACCGGCAGCGCCGAGGAGTGCATCGAGAAGGCGGTCGCCTCCGACAGGCGCCCGTTCCTCATCAGTGACTCCGGCGACAACCCGACCGCGGGCGGCGCCGGCGACCTCGCGTACATGCTGGGCAAGCTCCTCGCCAACGACGCCATCCGCACGGGCGAGGTCACGGCCGTGCACCCCGGCATCACCGACCCGGTCGCCGTGGCCCGCTGCTTCGAGGCGGGAGTGGGCGGCGAGGTCACGCTCGGTGTCGGCGGCAAGGTCGACGCCGGTCACGGCGGACCGTACGAACTCACCGGCACCGTCACGGCGTTGCAGCGCGCCACCGAGCAGAAGGACCGGGCCGAGGGCGGCGCGTACGACCGCGGCGTCGACATGGCGGCCGTGCGCGTCGGCGGACTCACCGTCGTCCTCGTGGAGCGCCGCAAGCCCTTCCACACGCTCGCCGACTTCACGGGCCCCGCAGAGGGCGGCCTCGGCGTCGACCCGCGCACGTACGACCTGGTCGTCGTCAAGATCGGCTACCTGGAGCCCGAACTCCACGACATGGCCGCCGACTGGCTGCTCGCCCTCACCCCGGGTGGCGTCGACCAGGACCTCCTGCGCCTGGGCCATCACCGTGTCGAGCGGCCGCTGTACCCGTTCGACGACGACGCGTACGCGGACGGGGCGGGCCCCGACCTCACGGCCACGCTCCTGTAGGCGCGCTTCGGCCGGCGCGCTTCTGTGAACCGGCAGCGGACGGAGTCGCGGCGCGGCCGCTTCCGGGTGAGGCTTGAGAGGCCCGTACCGGCCGTCGACGAGCCGGTGCGCTGAACCGCGCGCTGAAGGAGACACGATGCAGCAGGACAAACAGCCCGCCTACGGCCCCGTGGTGTTCCGTGACCGGTCGGCGGGCTATGCCTTTCTGACTCGCTCGACGGCCGCCAGCGAAGAGACGATCGAGTGGGACGACGGCGAGACCTACCCCGTCGTCGACGTGGAGATCTCCTCCGAGTCGCACCCCTTCTACACGGGCAAGGCGCGGGTGGTCGACGCCGAGGGGCAGGTCGCCAAGTTCGAGAAGCGGTACGGCGAGCAGGACAAGGGCTGACCGTCCGACTGCCTGAGCGCCTGACTGCCTGAGCGCCGTACCGCCGGGGATCAGACCGAGCGCAGGTACTGGTCCGGCACGTGCACGTCCCCGCCGAGCTCACGCGCCGCCGAGCGCGCCCACGACGGGCTGCGCAGCAGCTCACGGCCGAGCAGGACGGCGTCGGCCTCGCCGTTGGCGAGGATCTTCTCGGCCTGCTCCACGTCGGTGATGAGGCCGACGGCGGCCACGGCCAGCTCCGTCTCGGCCTTCACGCGCGCGGCGAACGGAACCTGGTAGCCGGGGCCGACCGGGATGCGGACGCCGGACGCGTTGCCGCCGGTCGAGACGTCGAGCAGATCGACGCCGTGCTCCTTGAGGAGGGCGGCGAGGCGCACGGTCTCCTCGGGCGTCCAGCCGTTCTCCTCCAGCCAGTCGGTGGCGGAGATACGGAAGAAGAGGGGCTTGTCGTCGGGCCACACCTCGCGCACCGCGTCGACGACCTCGAGGGCGAAGCGCACCCGGTTGTCGAAGGAGCCGCCGTACTCGTCCGTGCGGACGTTGGAGTGCGGCGAGAGGAACTGGCCGATCAGGTAGCCGTGCGCGCCGTGGATCTCGGCGACCTCGAAGCCCGCGTCCAGGGCGCGGCGGGCGCCGTCGGCGAACTGGGCGACGATCTCGCGGATCCGCTCCACGGTGAGCTCGGCCGGGGCGGGGTGCTTGTCGTCGAAGGCGAGCGGGCTCGGCGCGACCGAGTCCCAGCCGTGCGCGTCGGCGCCGACGGGGCCGCCGCCCTTCCAGGGCCGGTCGGTCGACGCCTTGCGGCCCGCGTGCCCGAGCTGGATGCCCGGGACGGTGCCGTGCGCCTTGAGGAAGGCGGTGATCCGGCGGAACGCCTCGACCTGCGTGTCGTTCCAGATCCCGAGGTCGTACGGGCTGATGCGGCCCTCGGGGCTGACACCGGTGGCCTCGACGATGATGAGGCCCGTGCCGCCGGCGGCACGGGCGGCGTAGTGCGCGAAGTGCCAGTCGTTCGGGGCGCCGGTGTCCGGGCCCTCGGGAGCGGCGCTGTACTGGCACATCGGCGGCATCCAGACCCGGTTGGGGATGGTCAGCGACCGAAGGGTGTAGGGCTCGAACAGCGCGCTCACGGCAGACTCCTATACGTTCACGACGGGCGTGGCGGGTCCTCGTACGATAGGCCTCGTAGTACGGCACCTGTCAAACTACGACGGGTCTCGTACAATGGGCGATGCAACCGCAACGCACCCGCCACCCCCATCCGCACACCGGGCCGAACGAAGTGGAGCCGCCGTGACGACCGCCGCACCGAGCAGCAGGGCGCTTGCTCATCCCACGCGTGACGAGATCCGCCTGGAGTCGGTGCTGCACGCGCTCGCCGACCCGATGCGCCTGCGGGTGGTGCGGGAGCTGGCGGAGGAGGGCGAGAACAGTGAGCTCTCCTGTTCGCACTTCGTCCTCCCGGTCACGAAGTCGACCACCACGCACCACTTCCGCGTCCTGCGCGAGAGCGGCGTGATCCGGCAGATCTACCGGGGCACCGCCAAGATGAGCGTGCTGCGCCGCGCCGACCTGGACGTGCTCTTCCCCGGCCTTCTCGACAGCGTCCTCGCGGCGGCCGCCCGGCAGGACGACCGGCTAGGCGACGGGGGATCCGACGGTGCCGGCGGCCTCGGGGGCTGAACTCCCGCTTCCCCGAAGGTGGTTGAACAGCAGGTTGAGTGTGATCGCCGTGATGCAGCCCGCGCTGATCCCGCTGTCCATGACGGTCTGGAACCAGTGGGGGAACTTGGCGTAGATCCCGGGCACGCCCACCGGAAGCACGCCGATCGCCACCGACACGGCGACAACCGTCAGGTTGTGGTTGCCGGCGAAGTCGACCCGGGCCAGCGTCCGCACGCCGCTCGCCGCGACCGTGCCGAACATGACCAGACCCGCGCCGCCGAGCACCGGCGCCGGGATCGCGGCGACGACCGCGCCCAACTTGGGCAGCAGGCCCAGCAGCACCAGGATCCCGCCCGCCGTGGCGACCACCCAGCGGCTGCGCACCCGCGTCATGCCCACGAGCCCGACGTTCTGCGCGAACGCGGTGTACGGGAACGTGTTGAACACGCCGCCGAGGACCGTGGAGAGTCCGTCCGCGCGCAGGCCGTCCGCCAGTGAGTGCGGCTGGACGGGCCGCCCCGTCATCTCGCCCACCGCGATGAAGTCGCCCGTGGTCTCGGTCATCGTCACCAGGGCCACGATCAGCATCGACACGATCGCCGCGCCGTGGAACGTCGGCGTACCGAAGTGGAACGGCGTACTGACGCCCACCCAGTGCGCGTCCCCGACACCGCCGAAGTCCGTGAAACCGGTGGGCACGGCGACGGCCGTGCCGACGACGATGCCGACGAGCACGGCGACGCGGCTCAGGAACGGCGGCGCGAACCGCTGCACCGACAGGACCACCACGAGGACGAACGCCGCCAGTGCGACGTTCTTCGGGGCGCCGAAGTCCTTCGAACCCGCGCCGCCCGCAACCCAGTTGCCCGCCACCGGCAGCAGCGAGACGCCGATGATCAGGATGACCGTGCCGGTGACCAGCGGCGGGAAGAAGCGCAGCAGCCTGCCGAAGACCGGCGCGAGCAGCATCATCGCGAGCCCGGCGACGATCACCGCCCCGTAGATCGCGGGAAGCCCGCCGCCCGTCGTGCCGATGATCACCATCGGCGAGACGGCGGCGAACGTACAGCCCTGGACGATCGGCAGCCGGACGCCGAACCGCCACACCCCGATGCACTGGATGAGCGTCGCGATGCCGCACACCAGCAGGTCCGCGGTGATGAGATACGCGAGGTCGGCGGGCGACAGGTTCATCGCGCCGCCCACGATCAGCGGCACGGCCACCGCGCCCGCGTACATGGCGAGCACGTGCTGAAGCCCGAACGCGGCCAGCTGCCGCACGGGCGGCACCTCGTCGACGGGGTGGACGGGCGGTGGGGCGGCCGGGGCTGCCATGGGCACTCCAAGGGGATGTCGGAACGCGAACGTGGGTGCGGGGGCGGGGTGGACAGCACGAGACCGTAGGGGGCTTAAACGATTTGTTGATTTCGCGTCTGTTGCCGGGATGTGTCGCGCCTCCCGGGCGTCCTGCGTCGACGCTTATCGCTGTTCAGCCGCTACGTCGTCCCGTCGCGGGCCGCCGCCAGCAGGCCCGCCCAGTCCGGGATCTTCACCGGGCCGCGCCCCAGGGACCGGCCCAGCTCCGCCTCCGCGCGCTCGATCGCGAGCCACCCGGACCACTCGACGGCCGCGCAGCCCGCCGCGCGAAGCTCGCGGAGCGCGTCACCGGGAACGTCCCGGGCGGCCAGCGCGGCGGCGTCGTCGAGCAGTGACCGCGCGGTCTCCTTGGCGCACGGGCGGTTGGTGCCGATCACGCCCGTCGGGCCGCGCTTGATCCAGCCCGCGACGTACTCGCCGGGCGAGACCTCGCCCGCCCGCAGGATGCGTCCCTCGTGATGCGGCACGGTTGCGGTGGCCGCGTCGAACGGCAGCCCGTCCAGGGGCACTCCGCGGTATCCCACCGACCGCAGGACGAGCTGCGCGTCGATGTCGTCGAACCGGCCGGTGCCGCTCACGCCGCCCGAGCCGTCCGGCGCGGTGTGCTCGAACCGCACGCCCGACACCCGGCCCGCCGCCCCCTCCAGGAGCGCCACCGGCCGCTGGAAGAAACGCAGATGGATGCGGCGGGGGAGACCCGGCGAGGGGCGCTCGGCCCAGCCGCGCAGCACCTCGACGTTCCGCCGGTTCGCCGCCGGCAGTCCCGCGGGGTCGAGATAAGCGGGATCGAGCGCCAACTCGGCCGGATCCACGACCACTTCGACCCCGGGAAGCGTGCCGAGCTCTCGCAGCTCCTTGGTCGTGAAGCGTGCCTGCGAGGGGCCGCGCCGCCCCACCATGTACACGTCCCGCACCCGGCTGTCGGCCAGTGCGCCGAGCGCCGCCTGCGGCATGTCGGTGGGCGCCAGCTCGGCCGCGCCGCGGGCCAGGATCCGGGTGACGTCCACGGCGACGTTCCCCACGCCGATGACGACGGCCGACTCCACGTCCCGTACGAACGCCTCGGCCACCGCGTCGGGATGCGCGCTGTACCAGGAGACGAAGTCGGTCGCCGACCAGCTGCCCGGCAGCTCCTCGCCCGGTACGCCCAGATGGCGGTCGGTGGCGGCGCCCACGCAGTACACGACCGCGTGGTACATCTCCAGGAGCCGGTCGGGCGGCAGACCGGGGCCGATCTCGACGCCGCCGACGAAGCGGACGCGCTCGTGCTCCAGGACCGTGCGCAGATTGTTCTGCAGCGACTTGATCTTCTCGTGGTCCGGTGCCACGCCGTAGCGCACCAGGCCGTACGGGCAGGGAAGCCGGTCCAGGACATCCACATGGACGTCCGGCACCCGCTCCTGCTGGACCAGGCTCTGCGCGGTGTACACCCCGCTCGGACCCGACCCCACAACGGCGACGCGCAGCACGGCGGACTCCTTCCGCAGGCCGACGGACTTCCAGCATGACACCGAGAGGGCCGGGCCGGGAGGGTATGACGCGCACGGAGCTCACCCGCCGGGCGTCACGACATCTTCCGCATGCGCCCGATCTCGGCCGTCTGCTGCGCGATCACGTCGTTCGCCATCTCCTCGATCTGGACGTTGTTCCCCCCGGACAGCACGTCCGTCGCCATGGTGACCGCCCCGGTGTGATGCGTGATCATCAGCTTCAGGAAGAGCTCGTCGAAGGCCGCGCCGTGCGCCGCGCGCAATGTCTTCAGCTGTGCCTCGGTCGCCATTCCCGGCATCGCCTCGTGCTCGTGGTGCCCGCCGCTCTCGCGTTCCCTGCCATGGGAGTTGAGCCAGCCCTCCATGGCCCCGACCTCCGGGCCCTGCGCCGCGGCGATGCGCTCCGCGAGCCGCTTGACCTGGCCCGACTCGGCCCGCTTCGGGGCGAGTTCGGTCATCTGGAGGGCCTGCGTGTGATGCGCGATCATCATCTGCACGTAGCTGAAGTCGGCCGAGTTGGGACTGTCGTCCGGCTTGCGCTTCTGCGCGTCCTCGGTCGACAGCGTCTCGGCGCCCTCGCCCGGCTTGCCCGGCGCGATCACCGAAGGCCCGGGCTGCGCACGGGAGTTGGCGTCAGCACCCCCGCCGTCCGACGTCGCGTCACAGCCGCCGAGTACGAGCGCGGCGACCGCGACCGTCAACGGCAGAACAACTTTCATGACGAGTACGTTGCCATCTGTTGATCTGTGCATGATGAAGACGATACTCGTGGGGGTCCGTGCTCCGCTCCCGCATGAACGGGGGAAGCGGGGAAGTCATCGACGAGGGAGACAGCAGTGACCCTGTTGAACGAGTCCCGAACGCGCCGCAGACGCCTGGGAGTTGCCGCGACCGCGGCCGGGCTGCTGGCCGCGCTGCTCATGGCCGGTCCGGCGGCGGCGACCCCCGACCCGGGCGACGCCCCGGCCAAGGCCGAGCGGCTCTCGAAGAGCACGGCGGCCGACACCCGGGCGGCGATCGCGAACGGCGACATACCCGCCCAGGACGAGGTCGTCCACTCCGACAACATCGAACATCTTGCCAACATCCCCAAGGACGTGCTGCCCGGCATCAACTCGGACCTCGCGTTCCAGGGCAAGTACGCCTTCGCGGGCAACTACGACGGCTTCCGCATCTTCGACCTCAGCAACCCGAAGGCCCCGAAGACCGTCGCGCAGGTCCTGTGCCCCGGATCGCAGAACGACATCTCCGTCTCCGGTGACCTGCTCTTCCTGTCGACAGACTCGTCGCGCAGCGACAACTCCTGTGCCAGCACCACGCAGCCCGCCACGGAGAAGTCCTCCTGGGAGGGCATGAAGGTCTTCGACATCAGCGACAAGAAGAACCCGAAGTACGTCGCAGCCGTCGAGACCGCCTGCGGCTCCCACACGCACACGCTGGTCCCGGAGAAGAAGAACGTCTACGTGTACGTCTCCTCGTACTCGCCGAGCGCGACGTTCCCGGACTGCCAGCCGCCGCACGACGGGATCTCCGTCATCAAGGTGCCGCGCAAGGCGCCCGAGAAGGCCGCGATGGTCAACTTCCCCGTCCTGTTCCCCGGTGAGGGACCCGACGGCGGCGGCAACCCCGGCGGGCCCACCAACCCGGGCGTCTCCAAGACCACCGGCTGCCACGACATCACGGTCCTGCCCTCGAAGGACCTGGCCGCCGGCGCCTGCATGGGCGACGGCATCCTGTTCTCCATCAAGGACCCCGAGAACCCGAAGGTCATCGACCAGGTCGAGGACAACACCAACTTCGCGTTCTGGCACTCGGCGACGTTCAACCAGAAAGCCGACAAGGTCGTCTTCACGGACGAGCTGGGCGGCGGCGGGGCGGCCACCTGCAACGAGGCCGTCGGGCCGAACCGCGGCGCCGACGGCATCTACGCCATCGTCGGCAAGGGCGACCACCGCAAGCTGGTCTTCAAGAACTACTTCAAGATCCCCCGCCACCAGGCGGACACCGAGAACTGCGTGGCCCACAACGGCTCGCTGATCCCCGTCAAGGGCAAGGACATCATGGTCCAGGCCTGGTACCAGGGCGGCGTCTCGGTCTGGGACTTCACCGACTCCTCGAAGCCCAAGGAGATCGGCTACTTCGAGCGCGGTCCGCTCACCACGGACACCCTCCAGGTGGGCGGTTCCTGGTCCGCGTACTACTACAACGGCTACATCTACTCGAACGACATCGCCAAGGGCTTCGACGTCCTGAAGCTCAGCGACCGGCGCACCGACCCGGCCGCGCGGGTCCGCGTGGGCGAGCTGAACGTCCAGACGCAGCCGGACTACTTCGACTGAGAGCCGTTCGACCGGGACCCGGGACCGCCGGGCTCGAAGTACTGGGAGAAGTCCGGGGCACTCCCCGGGCTTCTCCCGCCGGGCGCCGCGTCGTCCGGCGGGGTTCCGAGCTCCCACGCGAGCCCGTACCGGGCGAACAGCTCCGCCCGAAGGGCCGGCAACGGCATCGGCGCCCCCGGGACCAGCGCCGCGAACACCGCCCCCATCAGCTGGGAGCGCAGCAGCGGATAGTCGCGCTCGACGCTGAGCGAGCCGTTCCGCAGGACGGTGTCGCGCAGCAGCGCGGCGAGCCGCTGCTGCTCGGGGCACTCCACGAAGCCCTCGGCCTGGAGGATCCCCGCCATGTGCGTCCGCATGAGGACGGGGTGGTCGACGGCCAGGCCAAGGATCGCGTCGACGGCCCGTGCCAGCCGCTCCGGCCCGTCCTCGGTGTGCGGCTCGCGCTCCAGTGCCGCCTCCAGCGTCCGGTGCATCAGCCGGTGCACCGCGGACTGGAGCAGCTGCCGCTTGCCGGGGAAGTAGTACGACACCAGGCCCCGCGCCGAGCCGGCGCGGTCCGCGATGTCGCCGAGTGTCGTCGCGTCGTACCCGCGCTCCCCGACGAGCTCGACCGTCGCCTGCAGAAGTCGCTCGCGGGATCGCCGTCGCAACTCCTCGTTGACCGATGCGCTGCGCGGGGACATCCTGTAACTCCTGCGTTGACTGGCTCTTGGCCAGTATACTCAGCGCGTCCCTGACAGAGGCCCCTTTGCGGAACCTCTGGCCTGGGCTCCTGGGCGTATCCGGCGACGCGGGGGATCGTCGGATACGCCCGCCCGGTTCGGGATTCCGGTCCGGCAGCCGGCGCCGGAAATCCCCGCCGCGGCGGACTCCTCCAGGGGCACACTGGGCCGATGCCGCAGCTGATAGCACCCGACGTCCGCGTCCACGCCTCCTTCCTCGCCGCCATGGACGAGGCCCGCGCCGAGGGCTACGGCGGACCCGACGACGACTCCACCGCGGGGCTCAGCCTGCGCGCGTACGGAGACACCTGGCAGGACCCGGCGGTCTTCGCGCAATACGTCGCCCGCATGCGGCTCACCCACGGACCGCGCAGCATCCTGCAGTACGACGTCGAGTGCACGACCCTCTGGTACGTCGACGGGGACGCCTACCTCGGCCGCCTCGCGATCCGCCACCGCCTCACCGAGGCCTGGCTGCGCGACGGGCACATCGGCTACGACGTACGGTCCGGCGCCCGCGGCCGCGGACACGCCACCGCGATGCTCCGCGCCGCTCTCCCGCTCGCCGCGCGACTGGGCGTCGATCCGGCGCTGATCACCTGCGACACGGACAACGCCGCCTCCCGCCGCGTCATCGAGGCCTGCGGTGGAGTACGGGACGAAGCGGGCGAGGACGACGGGGTGCTGCGGTACTGGGCGTCCACCGGAGCCGGATCGCACACCGGGCGAACCCTCCCTAGAGTGGGCAAGGGGTGACGGGCAGGCCGGCTAGGAGGCGTACCGACATGGACCAAGAGCAGATCCTGGCCCGGATCACGGCGATGGTCGACGACGAGAAGCGGCTCCGCGCGTCGCTCGCCTCCGGTGAGATCGACGGGGCGACCGAGCACGAGCGCCTTGCGGCCGTGGAACGCGAACTCGACCAGTGCTGGGACCTGCTGCGCCAGCGCCGGGCCAAGACGGAGTTCGGCGAGAACCCCGACGAGGCGAGGGCCAGGCCCGAGTCCCAGGTCGAGGGCTATGAGTCGTGACGGCCCAGTAGCGACGGCCCAGTAGTGACAGCCCAGTTGTCCAGTCGCGACGGCCGGTCGTGACGGCACACCCTGACGGTCTTGCCCTGACAGGCTGACAGGTCACCTGCTCGCGGTGAGCCGCTCGTAGGCCGTCACGGACACGGTCACCGTCAGTGCCCCGAGCAGCCAGCCGCCGAGTACGTCCGAGGGCCAGTGCACGCCGAGCCACAGCCGCGTGAGGCCGACGCCGACGACCGACACCACCGCGAGCGTGCACGCCGTGCGCCACAGGACGCGGCCTGCGCCGTAGCGGCGGAGCAGCCAGAGGACCAGCCCCCACACCACCGTCGCCGTCATCGCGTGCCCGGAGGGGAAGGCCGCATAGTGAGCGGAGTCCACGGGGTCCGTCCACACCGGGCGGTCACGGCCGACGGCCGCCTTGAGGCCCTGCTGGATCAGTGTGCCCACCGCACATGTGGCGGCCACCCACAGCGCGAGCCACCAGGCGTCGTGTCTCCACACAAGCCAGACGACGACCACGACGCACAGGGCGCGCATCGTCCACGGATCCCAGAACCAGTCCGTCAGAACCCGGTTCACCTGCGTCAGTCCGGGATCGTCGACGGCCCAGCGGTGGGCGGTGCGTGCCAGCTCGCCGTCCAGCGACATCAGTGGTTCCCAGCGCATCGCCACCGCGATCAGCAGCAGCGCGCTGAGGGCGGCGAGCACCGCCGTCGCGCGTGCGCGCCGCGGATGCCGGGGGCGGGGCGGGGAGTCGACCGGTGCCGGGTGCATGGGGAAGATCCTCACCCATGGACGGCGCCGGTGGCCATCAGGCGGAGCGGACGCGTCCGGCATCCGGCCGTCGGGTCAGCCCAGCGCGCGCAGGCCCGGCACGAAGGTCACCAGGAGCGGCACGACCGGTACGAGGGCGGCCGCCGCGGTCAGGCGCAGACGACGGGCCGGGGTGAGCCGCCGCGGCGGGGTCAGCAACCGGTTCACGCGCTGTGGCACATGGGCCTGCGGCGTGGGGCAGGGGCCGAACACCCCGCGGTCCTCGTTGAGTTCGACCAGGGCGAGGGCGATGGTCAGGCGCCCGAAGCGGCGTGACGCCATGTCGTCGGCGGCCAGTTCGACGAGCCGGTGCATCTCGTCACGGAACGCGGCGAAGACCGGAACCTGCGGGAAGCCCGTGGCCAGCGCCCCCGAGCAGTGCAGCAGCCAGTCGTGCCGCCACTGCGCGTGGCCCATCTCGTGCGCGAGGACCGCGTCCAGCTGACGGCCCTTGAGGCGGCGCAGGGCAGCCGTCGTGATGACCAGTTGAGGCGCGGCGCCCGGCAGCCACCAGGCGTCGGGACGCTCGCCCTCGAGGACGACGAGTCGGTCGCTGCCCGGCTCCTCGCCCGGCAACAAAGGGGAACGCACCAGGAGTTCGACGCGCCGCTGCCTGCGCCTGGCCCGCGAACGGAAGATCTCCCGGGCGAGCATCGCCGCGGTCCACAGCCCGCCGAGCGCGAGCGTCACGGCCAGCGTCGCCGCCCATCCGCCGGCCGCCCGCAGCGCGTACGCGTCGACGACGGCGTGCGGGGCGGACGCGAACACATGGCCGCGGACGGCCTGCCAGGCGGCGGCCGCGCTCAGCGTCATCGACAGCGCGCAGCACAGGAGGACACCGGCCACCACGCACTGCCACACCCACAGGGCGACCACCGGCTCGCGCTCCGGCCAGTCGGCCCGCGCGAGAAGGCGCGGGGCGACGACAGCGGCGAGGGTGCCGAGCAGCAGCAGTGCTACGGGGACCGTCATGGCCTCAGCCTATGAGCCGGGGCTACCGGAGGGTACGGGCTGTCGCGTCAAGTGACGTACGCCACGGTTTTGAGCGGGCAGTTGTCCGCAATGGAGCAGTTTCCCAGGCCCCCTGTCCGTGCGGGCTCGCGCCGGCACCTCCACGGCCCCGTCCCCGCGTCTACATGGTCAGCAGCATCGCGACCATCCCGATGCCCATCGAGAGGCGGCAGGCCCGCGCCAGCTCAGGGCGGTCCCCCCACCCGGACGCCGGCGGGCCGCCCCCGGACGTCGCCACCGGCACCAGCCGCGCCCCCGACCACAGCACGTACCCCGCGAAATAGAGCAGAAGCAGTCCGGTCACCAGAGGTGCGCCCGCCCCTCCGTGACCGGCGTGCCCGCTCGGCGCCGCGGCCATCCCCACCGCCATGTACGCCATGGCGAACGTGCCCACCAGGTGGTGCAGGTGGTGCGCGCTGGAACGGGCCGCCCACAGCGCGTGCAGCGCCGCCGCCCCGAACACGACCGCGTACAACGCCCAGGCGGCGCGCGGCGGCGTGATCGCCGCGGCGGGTATCGCCATGAGCGCCATGCCGAACCCCATGAGGGCCTCGCTGCCCGCCGTGCGGCGCTGCTCCTCGACTCCGCTGCGCATCCGCAGCAGGCAGTACGCCCCCGTCGCCGCGCACAGCGCGACGAGCAGCCAGGCGGCCGAGCCCGGTCCGTGCACGCGAACCTCCCCAGTCGGACGCCGTACCGCGTCGGGGACGAGATGCCCGTGCGGGGCGGGGCGCAATCGAGCGCAGGGGAGCACTGGGCGCGTTCGGCAGTGCGGCCGTGCGCGGGTGGTGCGCGGCCAGTGGTCCGCCGGTCGGTGAGCGGGGCGGCGGCCGGGTGCAGGTCGGCTAGAAAGTTTTCAGGTAAAACACTTGCTAAGCTTCTCTGTATGAGCAGCGCGGAAACCCCAACCTCGACCCCCATCCCGTCCCCGTCCCCGTCCAGGCCGGTCCGGCGGCTCCCGATCGCGGGGGTGCTGCGCCTCAACAAGCCGTCCGACATCTGGTTCAAGCCCGCGACGAGCGTCGTCGTGTCCGCGGCGGTGCCGAACCTGACGCTGCTCGCCCTCGGCCGCCTAGACCTCGCGATGTACACGATGGCCGGGTCGCTGTGCGCCCTCTACGCCCACAACCTCCCGTACGCGGCGCGCGCCCGTGCCCTCGCCTGGATCGTCCTCGGCATGCTCGCGAGCCTCGCCGTGGCCCTGCTCAGCGCCTCGCTCACCTCGTCGGCCGCCGTGCTCGTGGCGGTCGGCGCGCTCCTCGCCGCGGCCCAGAAGACCCTGTGCGACGCGACCCGCATCGGACCGCCCGGCCATCTGATCCTCACCTTCATCAGCTCCGCCGGCCTCTTCGCCCCGCAGACCCTGGGGCAGATACCCGGCCACCTCGCCCTGACCGCCGGTGCGGGCGCCGTGGCCTGGCTCGTCGGCATGGCCCCCGCCCTCGTACGCCCGCACGGCCCGGAGCGGCGCGCCACCGCCCGCGCGCTGAACGCCGTCGCCGCGTACGTGAGCGCCGAGGACGGCGCGCGGGAGCGGGCCAGGGCCGGTGCTGCCGCCGCCGTCCACGCCGCCTGGCAGTCCCTCCTCGCCACCGGCGGCCGCGGCGCCGCCCGCAGCGCCCTGGAGCGCCTCGTCGTGCGCGCCGAGGTCGCCCTCGCCGCGCCCGCCGACACCGACCCGGCGCTCCTGCGCGAATGGGCCGCCGGCCTGAGCGGCACGGGCCCCGTCCCGCGCGTCAACCACGCCCACGCCGGTGAAGTCGACGACGAAGTCCTCGGCATCGAGGCCGAACTCGCCTTCGGCAAGCCGTCGTTGTGGCGCAGGCTCGCCCCCGGCTCGCCTCTCCTGCCGGTCGCCCTGCGCACCGCCGTCGGCTGCGCCCTAGCCGGATACGGGTCCCTCGCCCTCGGTATCGGCCGCCCGTACTGGGCCCTGGTCACCGCCGCCTCGCTCTACCAGGCCAACGTCACCCTCACCTGGAACCGCACCGTGCAGCGCGTGGCCGGCAACCTCGCCGGAGTACTCGTCTTCGCCGCCGTGGTGCCCCTCGCTCACGTCGGCCAGATCTTCGTTGTCCTGTTCTGCCTGCTGTTCAGCTTCGGCGCGGAGGCGTTCATCTCCCGCAACTACTGGCTCGGCAGCGTGTGCGTGACGCCCATGGCACTGCTGATCACCGAGTTCGCCAGGACGCAGGAGGCAGGCGAGCTCATCACGGACCGGGTCGTGGACACCCTCGTCGGGGCGCTGCTCGGCATCGTCGCCGCCGTGATCGTCACCAACCGGCGCGCCGCCGACCACATGGAGCTCGCCCTCGAGGCGACCGACCGCGCGCGCGAGGCCGCGGAGCGCACCCTCGCCGCCCCGCGTCCCGAGCCCGGCGACCTGGAGACCACGCGCCGCAGGCTCGCCACCGCCCTCGTCGAACTGCGCGCCGCCGACGACACCGCGGCCGGCGAATGGTGGCAGCGCGCCCTGCCCGAGGAGCGTGTGGTCGCCGCCGAGCAGGCCGGACACCGTACGCTCGCGGCGACGGTCCGACGCCGCACGCGGCGGACCGTCCAGGAGACCGACGAGCACAGGGGCGGCACGGACGCCCGGGAGAACACGCGAGCATGACGACACGGAACGGCAGGGGCGCGGCGGACGACACCGTCGCCGTGGTGGTGCGGCAGTGGCAGACGGTCCGCCCCGACATCGACACCGGGCCCATGGAGGTCATCGGGCGGATCAACCGCTGCGCCGCCCTCCTCCAGCAGGCCGAGGACGCGCCGCTGCGCCGCGCCGGGCTGACCCGCGCCGAGTTCGACCTGCTCGGCGCGCTGCGCCGTACCGGCCACGAACTCACCCCGGGTGACCTCGCGCGGGAGACGTTCTCCTCGGGCGCCGCCGTCACCAAGCGGCTCAAGCAGCTCCAGGAGCGCGGTCTGGTCGGCCGGCGCGGCGACACCCGCGACCGGCGCGTCTCCCACCTCAGCCTGACCGAGGCCGGCCGCGACCTGGTCGACGCGCTGCTGCCCGACCAGCTCGCGTACGAGAAAACGGTGCTGTCCGGCCTCGGCGGCGCCGGACAGGGGCAACTCAGTGTCCTGCTGGGCGAGTTGCTCGGTCAGCTCGAGGGGCGCCCGGGTGGTCCGCGCGCCTGATCCGGGCGGCAGGCGTGCCGTGAGCCGGTTGCTCTCGGTGTCGAGCACCATGCGGAACTGCACCAGTTCGCCGAGGGAGGCGATACGGGAACGGGTCGGGCGGCTCAGTGCCTGGCTGAGGTTGTCTGGGGAGGCGCCGAGGACCTCGTCGCCGAGCGGGTCGCCGGGGCGTGAGCGGATCAGGCCCGCAGTCTGGAGTACGCGCGGGGCCTCGCGGGCCGTGGAGCGGCCCACGTCGGAGCGCGCGGCGAGTTCGCGCTCCACCGGGCGCCTGGCGGCAGGTCGCCGCTGAGGCTGCGCTCCTCGATCTGCTGGGCCACCCGCTGGTGGGCGCGGACCGGCTTCGCCGGCTGGAAGAGATCGTCGTCGGGCGCCACGCGCCTCTCCGTGTCGGCCGGTTGCGCCGGAGTGGATCCATGATCCGACCATTGACCCGGGCGTGAACGGGGGGCAGAGTACGGGAAATCAACTGGTCTGACCAGTCGACTGGCCTCGTGACCAACCGACTTGGAGGTTCCATGCCTTCCTTGCACGGCGAGGCACCGCCGTTCGGAGCCGTGCCCGGTGCGACCGACGGCACGATCCTGACCCGCGACGCCGGCCTCGCCACCGTCGTGTACGGCCCCGGCGGCAAATGGATCGCCCACCGGGCCGACGAGTACGTCGAGGTCCGAGAGATCGCCGAGTACACCCGCGTGTACGCGGCCGCCGCACTCTGAACAACCCGTCGCCCTTCCCCCCTCCCCAAGGAACGTCATGTCCCCCACAGGCGAAGCCGTCGGCCGCTCCCCGGAGCCGGACCCGAGCGAGGCCGACCCCCTCGAAGGACTCCCCACCCTCGGCGGCCAGGCCCGCCGCTCCCTCTGGATGCTGCTCGTGCCCGTCGTCCTCTACGGCGCCGCGCCCTTCGTCGCCAACCGCATCGAACCCCGCATCCTGGGCGTCCCGTTCCTGCTGGCCTGGGTCATCGCGGCCACGGTCATCAGCCCCGTCGCCATATGGCTCGTCGCCCGCTTCGACCCGGCGTACCGCACCGGCGCCGTCGAACCCGTCCCCGCCGACGAGGGAGGCACCCGATGAGCGGCTCCGCAGCCGTCGCGACGACCGTGTTCGGCCTGGCCATGGTCGCCACCATCCTGATCGGCGTGCTCAGCGCGCGCGGCCGGTCCAAGGGCCTCGCCGAGTGGTCCGTGTCCAGCCGCGGCCTCGGCGTCATGTTCATCTGGCTCCTGATGGCCGGCGAGACGTACACCAGCTTCTCGTTCCTGGGGACCGCCGGCTGGTCGTACTCCTTCGGCGCGCCGATCCTCTACCTCGTCGCCTACCTCACCGTCGGCTTCGCCGTCGCCTACATCGTCGGCCCCGCCCTGTGGACGTACGCCTCGCGGCACAGCCTCATCTCGATCGCCGACATCGCCGAATTCCGTTTCCGTTCAAGGCCGTTGGGGATTCTCGTCGCCGTCGTCGGGACCGTGTTCCTCGTGCCGTACATCCAGGTGCAGATCCAGGGCATGGGCGTCGTCGTCAACGCGATGACGTACGGGAGCGTCGACCTGCACGTCGCCGCCGTGATCTCGTTCGTCGTCGCCGAGGTGTTCATCCTCGTGTCGGGGCTGCGCGGCTCCGCCTGGGTGAGCGCGCTCAAGGACGTACTGGTGATCCTCGCGGTCGTCTTCCTCGCGGTCTACATCCCGATGCACTACCTCGGCGGATTCTCGGACTTCATGCAGCGCATGGTCACCGAGAAGCCCGAGTGGCTCACGTTCCCCGGGCACGCGTCCGGCGGACGCAACGCCGCGTGGTTCCTGAGCACCGTCGTCCTGAACGCCGTCACCATCACCATCTTCCCGACCACCGTGGCCGGTTACCTCAGCGCGAAGAGCCCCAACGCGCTGCGGCGCAACGCCCTGCTGCTGCCCTGGTACCAGCTGCTCCTGTTCGTGCCGATGATGGTCGGCGCCACGGCGCTGTTCGTGCTGCCGACCCTCGGCAACCCCGACCTCGCCCTGTTCAGCCTGGTCACCGACTCGCTGCCGTCGCCCGTCGTGGCGGTCATCGGCGTCGCGGGTGCCCTGTCGGCGATCGTGCCGATGAGCGTCTTCATGCTGTCCATCGGCACCCTGTGGGGCAAGACCGTTCTCGGCGGCGGCAACGGCTCCGACCCGCGCCACCCCCGGCCGGACGTCACCCACGACCACGACCTGCGCACCAAGCGCCTCTCGCAGGCGGTCTGCGTCCTCGCCGGCCTGGTCGCGCTCGGCGGCAGCCTCTTCTACCCCAACACGCTCGTCCAGCTGTCCGTCCTGTCGTACGAGGGCCTGGCCCAGCTCGTGCCCGTCGTGCTGCTCTCCTTGTTCTGGCGGCGGATGACGGCACGCGCCGGGATCTTCGGCATGCTCGCCGGGCTCGTCGTGATGACGGCGCTGTGGGCCACCGACAACGACCCGTGGCACGGGGTCAACGGCGGCATCATCGCGCTGGCCGCGAACCTCGTGGTGACGTTCGTGGTCACCCGCGCCACACCGGCCCCGAGCCTCCCCACTCCGCAACGGCCCACCGCCCCGGCCACCTCGGCGGCCCAGGCGAAGGAGTCCTGATGATCCATGAGGCCGCGCCCGTCCTTGACGAGGGGGATTCCTACGGCTCGCGCCGTGGGGTTTCCTGCTTCGTCGCCGACTGTCCGCCCCGAGTTCTCCGTTGAGGTCTTACACCGGCTCGACAGGGGGGCCGGGCGTGGATCTTGGCGACCTTGCGTCGGGCCTCGGCCCGGTTCGCCGACCCCTTCTTCTTCTCCGCCGGACGGCGTTGGGCCGGCGCGAGACGGGCGCGGTCGCGGCGCCCATGGCGCGGGTTGGCGATCTTCTCGCCGGCGGACAGGGGCAGCAGGCTAGTGGAGCCACACGTGAAGGCCAGACCTGCGGGTCGGAGCACGGCCTTTCGCCCTTGGCGGCGAAACCTCACTCCCTGCCCTGCTCCGCAGGGTTTCGTTTCCTACCCCGGCTGAAGCCGGGAGTACCCACGAGAGGACTCCGATGACGACGGTGACATGCCGGTGAACACACGAACAGTCACGGACTTCGAAGTCCCCGGCCTCGCCGGCCCGGTCGAGATCCTCGTCGACCGGTGGGGCGTGCCCCACCTCTACGCGGACTCCCAGGACGACCTGTTCCTGGCGCAGGGCTTCAACGCGGCCCGCGACCGCCTCTTCCAGCTCGATCTGTGGCGTCGCCGCGGACTCGGCCTGCTGTCCGAGGTGTTCGGCGAGCAGTACGTCGAACACGACCGCGCTGCCCGCCTGTTCCTCTACCGAGGTGACATGGCCGAGGAGTGGAGCGCGTACGGCGAGGACACCGAACGGATCACCACGGCGTTCGTGAACGGCATCAACGCCTACGTGTCCCTGTGCCACCGCGATCCCTCCCAACTCCCGCCGGAATGTGCCGTGTTGGACTACGAACCGACGTACTGGGACCCCTCGGACGTCGCCCGTATCCGCAGCCACGGCCTCCAGTACAACCTCCACGACGAGGTCGCCCGCGCCCTCACCCTGCGCGATCACGGCACGGACGTCGAGGATCTGCGCCGGCGCCGCGAACCCGCCCCGCACCACCTCACCGTCCCCGAGGGCCTCGACCTGGGCGTCATCCCGGACGACGTCCTGCGCGTGTACGACCTCGCGACGGTCCCGCCCTGGCCGGATGCCGCCGCCCTCCAGGGCATCGACGGCTCCAACAACTGGGTGCTCGCGCCCTCCAGGACCGCGACGGGCCGCCCCATCCTCGCCAACGACCCGCACCGCGCGGTCACCCTGCCGGCCCTCCGCTACATCGCGCACCTGACCGCACCCGGCATCGACGTCATCGGCGCGGGCGAGCCCGCCCTGCCCGGCCTCTCCATCGGCCACAACGGGAACATCGCGTTCGGCTTCACGATCTTCCCGATCGACCAGGAGGACCTGTACGTCTACGAGACCGACCCCGGCAACCCGCGCGCCTACCGCTACGAAGGCCGCTGGGAAGCGATGACCCGCGTGACCGAGATCATCCGGGTCAAGGACGGGGAGCCGGTCGAGGTCGAGCTGTGGTTCACCCGGCACGGCCCCGTCATCCACGAACACCCCACGCGGGACGCCGCGTTCGCCGTGCGCGCCGCCTGGCTCGGCCCGGGCATGGCGCCCTACCTCGGCAGCACCGGCTACATGCGCGCCGAGGGTCCCGACGCGTTCCTCGCCGCGCTGCGCCGCTGGGGCGCGCCCGGCGAGAACCAGGTGTACGCGGCGCCCGACGGCACCGTCGGCTGGCGCCCCGCGGGCCGCGTCCCGGTCCGCCCGAACTGGGACGGCACCCTGCCTGTGCCCGGCGACGGCCGCTACGAATGGGACGGCTTCCTCGACGCCGACGCGCTGCCCGCCGAACGCGACCCGGACCAGGGCTGGTTCGCCACCGCCAACCAGATGAACCTGCCGCCCGGCTACCCGAACGACCGCGACACGGTCACGTACGACTGGTACGCCCCCACCCGCCACCAACGCATCGCCGAGGAGCTCGACGCGCGCGCGGACTGGACCGTCGAGGACTGCGTGCGGCTCCAGACCGACACCGTCAGCCTGCCCGCACGCCGCCTTCTGCCGCTGCTGGCCGAGCTGACCGGCGACGACCCGCTGACGGCGCGGGCCATCGGCCTGCTGCGGGAGTGGGACGCCGACGTCACGGCGGACTCGGCGGCCGCCGCGCTCTTCGAGATCTGGTACCGCCGCCATCTGCGCCCCGCCGTCCACGGCAAGGCGCTGCGGGAGCTCGTTCCCGAGGCCGACCGTGCGGCGGCCCTCGCCCGGATCCTGCCGCCCGACGACCCGGCCTCCGAGCGTCGACCTGGATCTGCTCACCGGCGCGGAGACGGGCCTCGACTCCGGCACCCTGCTCGCCACCCTGTCGGCCGCGGTCGGCGAACTCTCCGCACTCCTCGGCCCCGACCCGGCCGCATGGACCTGGGGCGCGCTCCACCACGCCCGCGTGTACCACCCGGTGACCGCGCTCCACGACGGACCGCAGCCGCCGTGGGCGTCCGTCGGTCCCGCCCCGCGCGGCGGCAGCGGGGACACGGTGGGCGTCGCGCCGTACGGCCCCGACTTCCGCCAGACGACCGGCGCCACCTTCCGCCTGGTCGTCGACGTCGGCTCCTGGGACGACTCCGTGGCCATGAACTCGCCCGGCCAGTCAGGGAATCCGGACAGCGAGCACTACAGCGACCTGTTCGCCACCTGGGCCGCCGACGGCTCCTTCCCGCTCCTCTACAGCCGTGAGCAGGTGGAGAAGCACACGGCGCGGACGATCACTTTGCGACCGTCCGCGCCGACCATCGCTCAGGACCCGAACGGCAGATAGTCCACGTCGTACCCGAAGTACCGCGGCCCGGCCAGCGCCAGGCCGCCCGGCGAGGTCCACCGGGGGTCGCAACGCGCGGCCAGCACGCTGACGCGCAGCCCGTAGCGCAGCCCCTCGGTGGTCACCGGATCGCCTGACTCGCTGTCCAGGACACAGATCAGGTCGGGCGTCGTGGCGACGGTCACGCCGTCACGCGTGGCCAGCAGGTGCTCGTTCTGGAAGTCGAGTTCGAGCACCTGCCCCGCCTCGTCGGCGACGCCCTCGATGCGGGCCCGGCCCCGCGCGAAGCCGCCCTCGGTCCGCCGGCTCACGTCGACGACCTTGCCGGTCAGCAGATGGACACCGGCGAGCATCGCGCGGGCCGCGGCCACCGGGTCGCTGTGCGCGGCCCGCGCCTCGCGCACCGCCGCGCCGAGCTGCTCGGCCAGGGTCAGCGTCGCGGGCACGAGTCCGTCGGCGAGCTGGTCGCCGCGCATGACCGTGTCCGCGCACGAGATCTGGCAGCCGAGCTCCACGCACACGGCGCGAGCGATCCGCTCGGCCGCATGGTTGTCGACGGCCTCCACGATGATCGTGTTGCCCTTGTCGTCCGCGAGCGCCATCGGCGAGTTGGTCACGCCGATCAGGCCCGGCAGCACCATCTGCGCCTCGGGGAAGGCCCGCCCCATCGCGTCGCCGTCCACGATCGGGAGGCCCGCCTCCGCGGCGCACGCGATGGGCAGCATGGAGTTGACGCCGCCGACCTCGATGGGCGCGATGTGCGTGGCGGGACGCCCGATGTGCTTCTCCAGGGCGCGCAGGGCGGCCAGTTCCTCGCCGCCGTTCGGGACCCGCTCCAGGAGGACGGTCGGCGCCCCCATCCCCGACACCGGCACGACGGTCGCGTCCGGCGCCACCTCGTCGATGTCCACCACCCGCACCGGGCCGTGCTTGCGGATGGCCTCACGCGCAAGGAGCTTGCCGATGTACGGGTCGCCGCCGCCGCCGGTGCCGAGGATCCCGGCGCCGCGGGCGATGTCGTCGAGGTTGTCCAGGTTGATCTCACGCATGTGCCGTCGCTCCGTGCTGCTGGGTTCCGATGCGGTGCAGGTCGAGGTCGCCGACCGCCTTGACGCGGATCCGGGTCGCGCCGCCCGGCAGATAGGCGAGCGGCACCTCCTCGATGTCCACGACGTGTACGGTGCCGCGCCGCGCGCCCGCGTCCTCGGCCCGCCCCACGGCTTCGTCGCGCGCCTCGGCAAGCACCGCGTCCCTGCGCCCTTCGGGGATGTGGAAGACCCGGTCGACCTCGCCGCCGACCTGCGCGATGGCCGCGCCGACCGCGTTCGCGACACCGAAGTTGCCGGGCCGCCGCACGTCGTCGAAGCCGGGCAGCGACTCGGGTACCAGGATCGAACCGCCTCCGACGGCCACCACGGGCAGCGGGGCGGCCGAGGTCCGCATCCGGTCCACGCTCTCCGCGAGCCGGTCGGCGATCCGGTCCAGGGCGCGCGCCACGAAGCCCGCGTCGAGGTGCGCGACCCGCGCCGCGTCCCCGACGTCCGCGCGGCCGGCCGCCACGGCCAGGTCCGTCGCCGTCAGTGTCGTACCGCCGAAGACGAGCGCCTCCTCCGTCAGCCGGTAGCCGACCGAGCGCGGCCCGGTCTCCCCGTCCGGCGACACCAGCGAACCGCCGCCGATGCCGAGCGAAAGGACGTCAGGAATACGGAAGTTGGTGCGGATTCCCGCCGCCTCGCTCTCGCCCGCGGCCTCACGCGGGAAGCCGCCCGCGAGGATCCCCACGTCGGCGGTCGTGCCGCCCACGTCCACCACCGCGCAGTCCCCGAGCCCGGACAGGAAGGCCGCGCCGCGCATCGAGTTGGTGGGGCCCGACGCGAACGTCGCCACCGGATACGTACGGGCGAAGTCCACGTCCATCAGCGTCCCGTCGTTCTGCGACAGGAAGAACGGCGCCGTGATCGACACCTCCGCGAGCGCCTTGCCGAACGACTCGACGATGACCGCCGCCAGGTCCCGCAGTGCCGCGTTGATGATCGTGGCGTTCTCGCGGGCGAGCAGGCCGATCCGGCCTAGCTCGTGCGAGAGCGAGAAGTGCACGCCGTCGCCCAGCTCGCCGCGCAGAATCTCCGCGGCGCGCCGCTCGTCGTCCTCGGCGACCGGTGAGAACACCGAGGAGACGGCAACGGAACCGATCCCGCGCGCGGCGATGTCCGCGGCGGTCCGTTTCAGCTCGTCCGGGTCGAGAGGGGACAGCACCCGGCCGTCGAACTCGCGGCCGCCGTGGCACAGATAGCCGTGCCCGCCGACCGCGGCCCGCTGCCGGTCGGGCCAGTCCGTCATCGGCGGCAGGGCCGCCGTAGCGGGCAGGCCGAGGCGCACGGCGGCGACGGGCGCCAGCCGGGCGCCTTCGATGAGGGCGTTGAGGAAGTGGGTCGTGCCGATCATCACCGCGGTGATGGACTCGACGGGCGGGTCGAGGGCCCGGACCGCCGCCGTGACCCCGGACGTGATGTCCGGCGTCGTCGGCGACTTGGCCGCCGCGAGGACCCGGTCGTCGTCCCCGAGCAGGGCGGCGTCGGTATTGGTTCCTCCGACGTCGATGCCGATGCGCATGTGGTGGCTTCCTTCGTGCGTACGTGGACGGTGCGTCCGTGGATGGTGCGTCCGTGGATCGGTACGGGGTTCAGTGGGCGGGGGCGGGCAGGGGGTCCGCCACGCCGGACTCGGCCTCGATCTGGGCCGCCGGCCGGGTGGGCTGGGTGAAGGGCAGCTCACGGACGCCGCGCACGAGGCCGAGCCTGCCGAGGATTACGTAGCCGAGGCCCGCGAGGATCAACGAGTTGAGCGCCGGGATGCCCCACCAGGCGTAGTGGTCGCTGAACCAGCCGACCAGTGAGGCGGCGGTCCACAGGGCGACCGTGGCCGGCACCCAGCTCGGCTCGCTCTCCGGAAGCCGGCCGAGGGCACGGGAGGCGTCGAGCTGGGGCCGCCACTTCTTCACGACGAAGTACTCGGCGACCATGATCCCGGCGATGGGCGGGGTGAGGACGCCAAGGATCGTGAGGAAGTCCGTGAAGTGGTCCAGGATCCCGGCCGCCGCGGCGAGGCTGCCGAGGACACCGATGACGACGGTCGTCCCCACCCGGCCGAGGCGCACCTTGAACACCGACTCGACGGCGGTGATCAGGCCGAGCGCGGACGAGTAGAGGTTCCAGTTGTTGATCTTCACGGTGGCAGACACGAGGACGATCACCCCGACCACGCCGGAGCTGGACGTGATGATCGCGATCAGGTCGGAGGACTTCACGGCGTAGGCGAGGAGCACCCCGGCGAGGCCGAGGACGTACTCGCCGAGGGAGATGCCGACCAGGGTCTGCTTGACGACGTCGCCGGTGGTGCGGTTGAAGCGCGTCATGTCGGGCGTCGTGACGGCGCCGACGATGTACGAGCCCGCGACGATCGTCGCCCCCGTCGCGATGGAGATGTGTGCGCCGAACGGCGGCGACGCGACCAGGTCGGTGAAGCTGTGCCGGGAGATCTGCACGGTCATCGCCCACCCGGCGAGGCCCAGGAACGCCGGGACGGTCACGAACGCCGTCCAGCCCATGGCCCGGAACCCGCGCAGCACCAGCGCGGTGACGGCGAGTCCGCAGATCAGGCACCAGGCCCACAGCGGTATGGACGGCACGATCGACTGGAGGCCGGCGGCGAACACGGCGGTCTGCACCCCGAACCAGCCGAACAGGCTGACCGCGATGACGAGCCCGATGAGCGTCGAGCCGTACCGCCCGAAGCCGGTCCAGCGCACCAGCATCGATGTGGCGAGGCCCTCGCGCATCCCGGCGATGCCGACGAAGATGCAGACGACCTCCAGGATCACCGAGCCGAGTGTGAACGCCCAGAAGGCGCCCCAGAAGGACAGCCCGGCGCCGAGCGTCGCGCCGAGGAGGAACTGCGTGAGGTCGGAGAGCTGGCCGAACCGCTGCACGGCGACGTTGAACCAGGAGTAGCGGGCCGCGCGCGGCACCCGCTCCAGGGGGTAGTCCTCATCGGCCCGGTCGTTCTGGCCGGGCGTCGGCACGTCGGATGGCTTGGGCATGGGGACGGTCCTCGCATCGAAGGGGGATGGGCGGGATCACGGCAGGGCGAAGCTGAACTGCCGTGCAGGGAAAGGGTGTTGATGGAGCAGGTCAGAGCGGTAGCGGCGGCCCGAAGGCCCTGGCCCTCAGGAGCAGCGCGCCCGGCAGGTAGGGCACGGTGAGATCCGGTTCGAGGAGCGTGCGCACACGACGGGGATCCGCCCCGGCGCGCACGGCCCCGGCCCGGGCGAGGTCGCGCACCTCGTCCCGTACGGCGTCGAGACGCCGGCCGGGACCGGCCCGCACGATGCGCTCGTGGTGGCCGCCCACCGGGCTCGCGGCCGCGCCGAACGCGCCCGCGACACCGCCGTGTTCGGGTCGAACGACATCGCATCCGGGAAGCGCACGGCCGGGCACCGCGGCCGCGCCACCGCCGACCAGGACGACGGGGAGCCGGCCTGCGGCCGGCTGCATGCGGTCCACCGCCTCCGCCAGGTCGCGGTGTGCCGCGGCGCCGACGGTGAGCAGTTCGGGGACGCGCAGGCTGACGGGTACGCCGCCGATGCGCCCTCCCGGTCCGGCCTCTTGGGGATATCCGGCGGTCAACGCGCCGACACGGGCCAGGCGTTCGCCGATGTCCGCGACGACGGCGTCCCGGACGCCGCCGAGCAGCCCCGCGCCGCGGATCGTGCACGCCGGGCCGGAGCCGAGGCTCAGACCGGGCTGGCGGCGCAGGTAGTCCAGGCTCATCAGGGTGCCGTCGTGCCGTGTCACGAGCGCGGCGGCGCCCGGCGCGAGCCCGAGCCGGGGGAGCGCGGCCGTCAGTTCGTCGGCGACGCGCGCCACCAGGAGGCACAGCGCGGCGTCGAGGACCGTCGCGTTCTCGCGCCGCAGCAGCCCGAGCGAGCCGATCTCGCCCGACAGGACCACCGGCACGTCGGCCCCCGCCTCGGCCCGCAGGATCTCGGCGGCCTCCCGCTCCTGCGTCCCGTCGGCGGGCGCGAACACGGCGCTGACCGCGAACGCCTCGGCCCGGCCCGCGAGTTCGGCTCCGAAACGGGCCACGGCGTCCCGGTCGAGCGGCGCCCCGTCGTGCGGGCCGAGCCCGCCGCCACCGGCCACGTTCGCGGTCCCGGCACACACGGCGTCGCGCAGCTCGGCGGGCCACCCGAACAGCGGCCGCACGGTGTCGGCGGCCTCGCCCCCGATGCGCAGCACCCCCACGTGGGCGAGGCCCGCGCGCTCCGCCAGGGCCCGGTCGGCGACCCGCAGCCCCACGGCGAGCTGCGTGGCGCGTGCCCGCGGCTCGCGGGGCAGCGCCTCGACGGCGGCGACGAGCGAACCGACGGCGTCGCCGGGCACCGACGGCACCTTCACGGACCGGACCGCCCGACCGCCACCCGTACCGTCCCCGTCCAGCAGGACGGCATCCGTGCTGGTGGGCCCCACATCCACACCGATGATCATGGCGTGGCCCCCCTCGTCAGCCCGTGCACCCCGAACGCGGCGGGTCCGGCGAGGCGCAGGCCGGCCTCCGAGTACCAGATCGGCGCCGACGGCAGGGTGACGAGGTGCACCCGCAGCCCGTACCTGACCTCTTCCACGGGCACCGCCCAGCCGGTCCGCACGTCGACGAGAGCGATCACGTCGGGCACCAGCGCCAGCGCCCTGCCGTCCTCGACCGCCGCGACGAACTCGCTGCGGGCCTCGATCCGTACGAGGCGTCCCGCGTCGGCTCCGGTGCCCTCCAGGAGCACGCGCGTCGCGTCCTCGTCGGCCCGCCGCACGAACGACACCTTGCCGGTCAGGACCGGCGGCGGCCCCTCGCCGCGTCCGACGGCGACGGCCCGCGTCACCGAGCCCGCGACCGCGTGCCGGGCGGCCTGCCCGGCTGTCAGCGGGTACTCGGACGACGCGGCGTGCCCGCCGAACGTCGCGACCACGGCCCGCGCCAGTTCCTCCAGCCAGGGGCCGTCGACATGGTCGAGGACGACGGTGCGGCCGTACTCGTCCGCGAGTACGGTCGGGCCCGGCCGGAGCCCGGCCAGTTCGAGGACGTTCTGGTCCATACGCGGGAACGCCCGGCCCATGGCGTCGGCGTCGAGCAGCGGCAGCCCCAGCCGGGCCGCCCAGGCGACGGCCGTGCAGCCGTTGAGCCCGCCGATCTCCGAGATGAGGACGGCGGCGACCGGCACACCGTGCAGCGCCTCGACCCGCTCCCGCATCCGCGCGGGCTCGGCCCGGCTGCCGATGCGCTCCTCGGCGACGGCGGGCGAGCCGATCAGGCCGACCGGCATGACGAACGCGTCCTCAGGCAGCTCGCCGGCCGCCACGACCTGCACGGGCCCGCACTCCTCGATGGCCTGCTCGGCCACGGGGCACGTCACGGCGGCGGGGCCACCGCCGCCTCCCGAACCCAGGACGGCACAGCCCCGCGCGAAGTCGGCGAGCACTCCGGCGTCCATCTGCATACGGCTCAGAGTACGAGCCCGGACGCGTCCACCAATGGGCTGGAAGCCCACACCTTGGCACCAAGATGTGCCTCCAGCACAATGGTCGTATGCCGCACCTCGTCGACCTGCTCAGCGCACCCGGCCTCGACACGCTCCGCCCGCTCGCGGGCCCCCTCGACGCCACCGAGGTCACCGGCATCCGCCTCGAACCCCGCGCCGACGAGCTCGCGGCCGTCCCCGCGGGCACGGTCGCGGTACTCCTCGCGCCCGTGCCGGACCACCTCCTTGACGTGGCCGTACGGGACGCCGCGGCGGCCGGCGCCGCGGCACTCGTGCTCCCGGGCGGCGATCAGGTGACGGGTGACATCGCCGTACACGCCCTCGCAGAGCGCGGCCGGATCGCCGTCCTGACCACGGACGGAGACCTCGCGGCCCTGGTCGTGGCCGTCGACCGCGCCGTCGCGGGGGACTCCGCCGACGCCCTCGCCCGGATCGGGGCCGCCGCCCGGGAACTGCCCTCCGCCGCGGGCGACCCGGAACGGGCCGCCGCGATTGCCGCCCGCCTGCTCGGCACACCCGTCGAGCGCCGCGCCGCCGGCCCCGGGGAGGAGGGCGCATCGGCCGCCGGACCCGACGGCGAGGTCCGCCTCGCCGCGGCCGCCCGGCCCGGTCACCCGGGCACCGCGATCCGCTCCGTCCTGGCGCTGGCCGCGCTCACGGCGGCCGGCGGCGGACACGGCGACGTCCCCGTGCGCTCCCGCGGCCACCTCCTGGCCGAACTCCTCGTCGCCCCGCAGGACCGGACCGCCCGCCTGGCCGCCCGCGGCCGGACCATCGGCCTCCCCGTCGACGGCCGCCACATCGCCCTGCGGATCGAGGCCGCGGCGCTGCCCGCCGCGGACCGCTACCGGCTCCTCGACACCGTCCTGCCCAGGACACTGACCGACATACGGCAGCACGCCGACGGCCATGTCCCCGACGGCGTCCACTGGAACGCCGCCCTCGTCGACGACGCGCTCGTCCTGCTCGGCACCTGGCCCACCGACCCCGGCGCCCCGGGCCGCCGCACCGCGCTCGCACTGGCCCGCCGCGCCGTCGACCGGCTGCGCCGACTGCACCCCGAGGCGGACCTGCGCGGCGGCGTCGGCGCCCCCCACCGCGGCCCCCTGGGCATCCGCACCTCGGCCCGCGAGGCCAGGGCCGCCCTCCTCAAGCCCGCCACCGCCGACACCGCCCCCGTGACCGCGCACGACGCCGCGGGCCTCGACCGCATGCTCCTGGAGTGGTACGCCTCGGACACCGCCCGCGAAGCCGTGGACGAACTCCTCGCGCCCGTCACGGATTTGGGCCCGGACCGCGCCGACCCGCTGCTGCGCACCCTTCAGGCCTACCTCGACCACAACAACTCCCCGGCCCGCGCCGCCGAGGAGCTCCATCTGCACCGCAACGCCGTCGGCGCCCGCATCCGCCGCATCACGGACCTCACGGGCGCCGACCTCACCGATCCCGAAACCAGGCTGGCCCTCCAACTGGCCTGCCGCGCACGCCTGTCGGCCCCGCCCGGACCCGCGTAACCGCCGTCTCTACGGGATCTTGGGCTCCACCGGAGACGCCGTCGAACGGCCCTCGACATGCGCCGTCACCATCTCGTGCACTTCCTCCGGCGTCAGATACGCGTCCGTCTTCTCGAAGTCCTTCAGCGTCGCGGGCCGCTCCGCCTGGAACCCCGTACGCACGAAGTCGTCGCCGGCGACCGCGTTGAGCCCCCAGTTCGCCGCCGTACGGAACCGGGCCGTCCCGGTACGCAGCGCACCCAGGTGGTAGGCCCGCGCGACGACCTGGGCGGGCAGCCCGGTCAGCTGCACGCCCAACGGCTTGGACACGGCCTGAATACCGCCAAGGTCCACCACGAGCCCCAGGTCCTTGTGCCGGTACGGCTTCAGCGGCAGCCCGTGCAGCGCGGCGGCCACGTTCTTCGCGGCGGCCCAGCCCTGCCGCATGGCGTGCTGCGCGGTCGGCGGGCAGATCGCGTCGGCGCCCTTCTCGAGGTCCGGCACGGCGGCCGCGTCACCGAGCGCGAACACGCCGTCGAGGCCCGGCACCGTCAGATCGGGCTCGACCACGAGCCGGCCCCGGTTCGTCTCCGCACCGAGCGTCGCGATGAGCGGACTCGGCGCGACACCCGCCGTCCAGATCAGCGTGCGGCACGGCAGCACCCGGCCGTCCGTGAGCGTCACCGTGTCCTCGGTCACCTTCGCCACGGACACCCCGAGCGACACATGCAGCCCGCGCCGCTCCACGATCGACAGGGCCTTCTCGCCGAGCCGGTCGCCGAGTTCGGGCATCAGCTTGGGCGCGATGTCGACGAGATGCCACTTGATCTGTGCCGGATCGAGCCCTCGAAGACGCTTGGCGGCGGCGGTGGTCAGCCGCTGCAGATAAGCGGCCGTCTCCGTGCCGGCGTACCCGCCGCCCACCACCACGAACTGCAGCCGCGACTCCCGCTCGGCGGGGTCGGTGCTGGCCGCGGCCAGGTCGAGCTGCGAGATGACGTGGTCGCGGATCCAGGCCGCCTCCGCCAGCGTCTTCACGCCGACCGCGTACTGGTCCACACCGGGGATGTCGAACTGCCGCGTGACGCTGCCCGGCGTGAGGACCAGGTAGTCGTAGCGCTCCACCACCGTCTCGCCGTTGATCTTCCGTACGACGACGGCCTTCGCCTCGGGGTCCACGCCCACCGCGCCGCCCGGCACGATGCCGGTGTGCCGCAGCATGCGGCGCAGCGGAACGGCCACCGACTGCGGCGTGAGCACGCCCGAGGCGACTTGCGGGAGCAGCGGCAGGTACAGCTGATGGTCGAACGGACTGACCAGCCTCAGCTGCGCCTCGCCCGGCTTGAGGATCTTCTCCAGCTTGTGCGCGCACTCCATGCCGGCGAATCCGCCGCCGACGATCAGGATCCGAGGAGCTGCCATGTGATGTCTCTCCAGGGTCGGGCTCATCCGGACGCGAAAGGGCCGGCCTCCGGCCGTCCCGCCCATACTCTTCCGCGCGCAGGTGCCGCGCACGCTGAACGGGTCGTTCCACTCGCGTACCCCGAAACCCGCTCCCTCAAGGCCGGTAGCGCAACGGATGGTCCTCGGGTACTTCGGTGATCACGATGCGCACGCCGTCCGGATCCGAGATCCACATCTCGATCAGCCCCCACGGCTCCCTGACCGGAGGCCGGAGCACCTCGACGCCGCGCGCCGCCAACTCCTCGTGTGCGGTCGCCGCGTCCGCGACCTGGAGCCACAGCTGGAGCCCGGGCGACGGCGGTGCCTCCGAGTGGCCGGACACCTCCAGGAAGCCGCCCCCCAGGAAGTAGACGGTCCCGCGCTCGGGCCCCGTCCCGAACTCCCGGTACACGGCAAGGCCGAGCGCCTCACCGTAAAAGGCCCGCGACCGCTCCGGATCGGTGGGGCGAAGAAGCGTCCTGCTGCTCAGTACGTGAACCATGCCAACGCAGCGTAGAGGCTCGGCGTTAGGCTCGACGGCGCCCGCGCCGACAGCCGCGCACGAGATCGGAGACCGTCCCATGTCCATCGCTCCCCGCCCCACGACCGGCGACCTCACCTTCCGGGACGCCACCGACGCCGATGTCGACGTGCTCGTCGCGCTGATCGAGTCGGCGTACCGCGGGGACTCCAGCCGCACCGGCTGGACCACGGAGGCGGACATCCTGGAGGGGCAGCGAACCGACCCGCAGGGCGTCGTCGACGTCATCAAGTCGCCGGACAGCCGACTGCTCACCGTCGAGCGCGACGGCGCGGTCGTCGCCTGCTGTCAGTTGGAGCACCGCGGGGAGCACGCCTACTTCGGCATGTTCGCCGTGAGCCCGGCCCTCCAGGGCGGGGGGCTCGGCAAGGTGATCATCGGGGAGGCGGAGCGCACGGCCCGCGAGGCGTGGGGCGTGCGCGAGATGCACATGACGGTGATCTCCGTACGCGGGGACCTCATCGCCTGGTACGAGCGCCGGGGCTACCGCCGTACGGGAGAGATGACCCCCTTCCCGTACGGCGACGAGCGCTTCGGCATCCCGCAGCGGGACGACCTCCAGTTCGAGCTGCTGGTCAAGCCTCTTGGCTGACGCAGAACCCTCGGCTGATGCGGGCCGCTCGGCTGATGCGGGTCGCTCGGCTGACGCGGGTCGCTCGGCCGGCTCGGGGCCCGGGGATGACTCGGGCCCCTCGGCCGGCTCAGGCCGTGAAGCGGCCGGTCCGTTTGATCTCCGGGTAGTCGGTCGTCGCGCCGTCCAGGCCGAGCGCCCGCACCAGGCGCAGATCGTCCTGGGTGTTGACGACCCAGCCGATGATCCGCAGGTCCGCCTTGCGGGCCCGCTCGACGATCTCCTGCGTCAGGCGCCGGATGTTGAGGACGAGGGACGTGGCCCCGACGGCGGTGGCACGCTCCACCACGTCGGTGCCGTAGCGGCTGGCCACCAGCGCCGTACGGACGCCCGGCACCAGCCGGGCGATCTCGGCGATGGCCGCGTCGTGGAACGAGATCACCTCGACGCGGCTCACCAGATCCCGGCGCAGCATGACGTCGGCGAGGGCGCGCGCCGCGGCGACGTCCTTGATCTCGGCCTGGAGCGGCTTGGAGACGGCGTCGAGCACCTCCTCGAAGACCGGCACCCGCTCGCCGCGCCCCGCGTCCAGGGCGCGCAGCTCGGCGAGGGTCTTGTCGGCGATGGGGCCCCGGCCGTCCGTCGTGCGGTCGACGTCGGCGTCGTGCATGACGACGAGGGCGCCGTCCTTGCTCAGATGCAGATCGAGTTCGATGAGGTCGAGGCCCGCGCCCTGCGCGGCGACGAAGGACCGGAGGGTGTTCTCGGGTTCGACACCCATGACTCCGCGATGCCCGATGGTGAGGAAGTTCAAGATCGTCTCGCTTCCGTCGACGGCGGCTCGGCACCCGCGCGAGGTCACGGACGGGCTCGCCCGCGCGGCACGGCCGAAGCCTAACGGCCCGTCTCCACGATGGGACCGGTCCGACGCGAGGGAGTGGAGTGGTCCGCTCTGGTTACGGTGATTCCTAGGACCAGTCCAGTGATGACGGCGGCGACCAGGACGGCACGGATGCTCACGGTCGGGGCTCCAGACGGGCTGAGGGACAGGGGAAGGACGGGGACCGGTCCGTCCTACCGCCATTGGCAGCCTGCCGCGGGAAGCATCACCCCTGGGTGGGCGAGTTCCCCGGAGGTTGACCGGGCACCGCGTCCAGGTCGTCCAGCATGGCCTCGGCCAGTTCGACTTCGGCCGCGAGCCGCCGTTCGCTCCAGCGCAGCGCGATCTGCGGATGGGCCCACGCCTCGACCCCGTCGGTCCGCCCGAGCGCGTCCCTGACCTCCTTCAGCTCGCCCTTCGTGCGGGCCACGTGTTCCGTCACGAGGCCCCGCAGGTGCTCCGGCGCGGCGAGATGCCCGAGCCAGACGCGCAGGAGTACGGGGTGCTTGAGCACGGGCGCGCCGAGGCCCTGCCCGCCCCCGGCCCACACCGCGAGCGCCCCGCGCCCCTCCTCGGTGATCGCGTACGTCCGCTTGGCCCGCGGTTCCTCGGCTCCGGAGTGCAGCGACGTGACGTAGCCCAGTGATTCGAGGCGGCGCAGTTCGGCGTAGATCTGGCTGATGGCGGGCGACCAGTAGAAGAACCGCAGGGAGGCGTCGGCCCACTTCTTCAGCTCGTATCCGGTCCGTTCCCCGGGGAAGGACAGCAGCCCGAGGACGGCCCAGGCGGTCGGTGGCAGGTCGTCAGCCATGCGCCGCATTGAAGTGACCGGGAGCCGGTCACCGCAAGCCCCCGGCGCCGTCCTTGTCGCCGAATCTCGTCCCCGGTCTTGCCGCCGCATCATCTGACGGTTAGTCATATACCTAACCGGAATAGTGCGTGTGGCTCAACTCGCTGGAGGCAACGTGGAATTCTCCGTCATCTTCGAGGCGCAGCTCGCCGACCCCACCGTCGAACACGAACACCAGGTCATCCATGACTGCGTGGAACAGGCGGTCCTCGCCGAGGAGATGGGCTTCGACCGGATCTGGGCCGTCGAGCACCACTCCCTCAAGTGGTACGCGCACATGTCGGCCCCGGAGATCTTCCTGACCTGGGTCGCCGCCCGCACCAGCACCATCCGGATCGGGCATGGCGTCGTCTGTATGCCCTTCAACTTCAACCATCCGGTGCGGGTCGCCGAGCGGGCCGCCATGCTCGACCTGCTCTCCGGGGGCCGCCTCGACCTCGGGGCCGGCCGGGGCGGCACCAAGCAGGAGACCTCCCTGTGCGGAGTCGACAAGGACCGCACGACGCAAGAGGTCGAGGAGGCGCTGCGGATCATCGGGAAGGCATGGGAGAAGGACGAGCTCGAACACCACGGGGAGCTCCTCGACATCGACCCGCACCCCGTCCTGCCCCGCCCGAAACAGACGCCCCACCCGCCCCTCTTCCTCGCGTGCAGCCGGACCGAGACGCTCACCCAGGCCGCCGAACTCGGCATCGGCGCCCTGGTGATGGGCTTCGCGGGCCCCGAGTCCATCGCCGGCATGCGGTGCGCCTACGACGACGCGATCGCCGCCCGAACTCCCGACCGCTTCGTGTCCGGCGTCGTCAACGACCACTTCTCCGTCCTGTGCCCGACCATCGTCCTGGACGACCGGGAGACGGCCCGGAACATCGGCATCCGCGGGCAGCGGTTCTTCGCGCAGTCCATCGGGCACTGGTACGGCGGCGCGGGTGTCCCCGACGAGGCGGTGGTGGAGGGCGCCGACGAGGCGGCCGACATGCGCAGGGCCGCGGAACAGGTCGTGGCCCGCCTCCACGAACACCGGATCCCGGTTCGCCCCACCGCCACGGCCACCTTCAACGCCGACCACGCCTACGGCACCGCCGACGACGCCATCGCCTATGTCGAGCGCCTGCGCGACGCGGGCGCCGACGAGATCATGTGCCTCGTCCAGATGGGGACCGTTCCCCAGGAGGCCTGTCTGGAGACGCTGCGGCAGTGGGGCGAGAAGGTCATCCCGCACTTCCGCGCCCAGGAGCAGCAAGCGGTTTCCGCATGAGCCCCGCGCCCGAGGACCGCCTCGCACCCGACGTCCGCGCCCTGGTCGACGCGATGACCGCGTTCTTCCCCGACCTCGGCGGCGCCGTCACCGACGCCGCCGAGGCCCGCCGCATACTGGCCGCGGCGCCCGCGTCGCCGCTTCCGCCGCCGGTCGTCGGCTCGGTCGAGGACCGCGACATCCCCGGCCCGGCCGGAGCGCCCCGGATCCCCGTACGCATCTACCGCCCGGACCCCGACGACGCGCCGGGCCCGCGCCCGACCGTCGTCTTCCTCCATGGCGGGGGGTGGGCGATCTGCGGCTTGGACAGCCATGACTCCACCGCCCGCGGGCTGTGCCGCGAGGCGGGGGCCGTGGTCGTCTCCGTCGACTACCGCCTGGCCCCGGAGTCGCCGTTCCCGGCCGCCGTCGACGACGCGTACGCGGCACTGTGCTGGGCGGCCGATCATCACGCCGCGCTGGGCGGCGACGCGGACGCCCTCGTCGTGGCGGGCGACAGCGCGGGCGGCAACCTCGCGGCCGTCGTCTGCCTTCTGGCCCGGGACCGGGGCGGCCCGCACATCGCGCTCCAGGCCCTCGTCTATCCGGCCACCGACGCCCATCAGTCGACGGAGTCGTTCGCGCGGAACGCCGACCGCTATTTCCTGACGGCCGCGCACTGCCGCTGGTTCGTCGAGCAGTACCTCGGCCCGGACGGCGACCGGTCCCACCCGCACGTCTCGCCGCTCCTCGCCGACCTCGCCTCGCTGCCGCCCGCCCACATCGTGACCGCGGGCTGCGACCCGCTGTGCGACGAGGGGCTCGCGTACGCGACGGCCCTGCGGGAGGTGGGCGTGGAGGTCACCGAGAGCCACTTCCCGGGGATGTTCCACGGCTTCTTCGGCTTCCCCGAGCTGCTCGGCGACGCCCGTACTGCCGTGGCGGATGTGGCGAAGGCCATCGTTTCAACCGTGTCGGGCAGGAAAAACGACGGTGAACCAGGGGGTCACGCAGGATAACTTCCTCCCGGCTCCCCTTGTGGTGGAGAACCTCGCCCGTTTACGGTGTCTGTACGCGAGGTTCTCCCGTGGAGGATGGGTAATGACGGAAATTCTTGTGCAGTCGGGCGTGGAGGGGAAGGTTCCTCCGGAGAAGGTCGGGGGAAGCCCCGAAAGCAGGGTGGTGGAACACCCGGCGTGGCCCCTGCTCAAGGCCGCCGTGGAAGAGGTCCGGCCCTGGCAGCAGAAGGACGGCTCCATCGACTTCGCCGCCGACGGCGCCCCGTCCAAGGCCGTCGCCGAGCTGACGCTCGACCGCGCGATATCCGCCGTCGAGCAGCTCTCCCCGCTGCTGCCGCACGACGCCGCGTACCACTCGGCGCTCGTCGCCGACCTGCGCCGCTGGGCGGAGGAGGGCTTCCAGGTCCCCGACTTCCTCGACTCGCTGCTGGCCTTCCAGCCCGCCGCGCACCGCGAGGACGGACTGCAGCACCTGGTCGTCTTCCCGATGTACACGCAGAACGGCAACCCGGACCGCAATCTGGAGGCAGTCGTCCTGCGCATGGTGTGGCCCGAGTGGCTCGCCGAGCTGGAGGCGACGCGCTACGACAACCCGCTGTTCTGCGGGATCACGTTCGAGGACTTCACCGCCGGCTACGACACCAACTCGGCCGTGCTCTTCCCGGAGACCATCGCCGTGCGCGAGGCTCCCGAGCGCTTCTCCTGGGGCGGCATCTTCTGCGACCGCGAGGCGGCCCGCTTTCGCGCCGTCACCGAGGCGTCCGTCGGCATCCTCGGGCTCGAGCTCCCCGAGGACATCCGCGAGATGGTCTCCGACCAGGACCGCTGCCAGCAGGCCTTCGTACTGTGGGACATGGTGCACGACCGCACCCACAGCCACGGCGACCTTCCGTTCGACCCGTTCATGATCAAGCAGCGCCAGCCGTTCTGGATGTACGGCCTCGAAGAGCTGCGCTGCGACCTCACCGCCTTCAAGGAGGCCGTGAAGCTGGAGGCCGACGGCTTCCCGCAGGGCCGCGACGTGCAGTACGCCGTCCTCTTCGACCGCATGTTCCGCTTCCCGGTCACCGGCGAGCGCGTGCGCAACTACGACGGACTCGGCGGCCAGCTCCTCTTCGCGTACCTGCACAAGCACGACGTGGTGCGCTGGACCGACAACAAGCTCCAGATCGACTGGGAGCGCGCCCCGCAGGTCACCAACCAGCTGTGCGCCGAGATCGAGAAGCTGTACCGCGACGGCATCGACCGCCCGAAGCTGGTGCACTGGTTCGCCGCGTACGACCTGGTGTCCCAGTACCTGGCCCCGCACCCCGGCTCCCGCTGGGCCAAGGGCCCCGACGCCCTCGACCTGAGCCTGCCGCCGCGCAAGCTCGTCGACGACGTGCTTCCGGACGAGTTTCCCCTGAGCATGTTCTATGAGGCACTGTCCAAGAAGCTGAAGAACGTGATCGCCTCCACCAAGGGGATCACCGCTGCGGGCGCCGAGCAGGCCGCCGCGTGAGCGCTCGCGACGAGGAGGCGACAGCCATGGCCGAAGGAAACGGGAACGGCACGCTGGACGGAGCGGTCATCGCGGTCGCGGGCGCGGGGGGACCCGCGGGCCGCGCGACCCTGCAGCGCCTCGCCGAGGCGGGCGCGACGGTCGTCGGAGCGGACGCGGACGCCGCACGCCTGGCGGAGGCCGTGGACGCGGCGCGCTATGCGCACGGCGGCGCCACCGTCATCGGCGACACCGTCGACCTGCTCGACCTGCACGCGACCCGCGCCTGGGCGGACCACGTGGAGAAGGACTTCGGGCGCGTCGACGGCGTGGTCCACCTCGTCGGCGGCTGGCGCGGCAGTGCCTCCTTCGCCGAGACCGACCTCGCCGACTGGGAGCTGCTCGAGAAGCTCCTGATCCGCACGGTCCAGCACACCTCCCTCGCGTTCCACGACGCCCTGCTGCGCAGCGACCGTGGACGCTTCCTGCTGATCAGCGCCGCGGGCGCCAGCAAGCCGACCGCGGGCAACGCGGCGTACGCGGCCTCGAAGGCCGCCGCCGAGGCCTGGACGCTCGCCCTCGGTGACGCCTTCCGCAAGGCGGGGGGTGACGCGGGCCCGCAGCAGGCGGCTGCGATCCTGGTGGTGAAGGCGCTGGTGCACGACGCGATGCGCGCCGAGCGACCCAACGCGAAGTTCGCGGGCTTCACGGACGTCACGGACCTGGCGGATGCCATCGCCGGCGTCTGGGACCGGCCCGCCAAGGAATTGAACGGGACCCGTCTGTGGCTGACCGAGAAGCCGTGAATCCGCCCAAGACCGACGCCCGCAGGCATCACGACCCGGACGTCCGCGGCTTCGCGAGCGACAACTACGCGGGCGCGCACCCGGAGATCCTCGCCGCCCTCGCCCTCGCCAACGGCGGTCACCAGATCGCGTACGGCGAGGACGACTACACGGCGAACCTCCAGCAGATCATCCGCGCCCACTTCGGCCCCACGGCCGAGGCGTTTCCGGTCTTCAACGGCACCGGTGCCAACGTCGTCGCGCTCCAGGCGGTCACCGACCGCTGGGGCGCGGTGATCTGTGCCGAGTCCGCGCACATCAACGTGGACGAGGGCGGGGCCCCGGAGCGCATGGGCGGCCTCAAGCTGCTCACCGTGCCGACCCCGGACGGCAAGCTCACGCCCGAGCTCATCGACCGGCAGGCCTTCGGCTGGGACGACGAGCACCGCGCGATGCCGCAGGTCGTCTCGATCACGCAGAACACCGAACTGGGCACGCTCTACACGCCCGACGAGATCCGCGCGATCTGCGACCACGCTCACGAGCGCGGCATGAAGGTGCACCTCGACGGCTCCCGCATAGCCAATGCGGCCGCCTCCCTCGACGTGCCGATGCGCACGTTCACGAACGCGGTCGGCGTCGACATCCTGTCGCTGGGCGGCACGAAGAACGGCGCCCTGTTCGGCGAGGCCGTCGTCGTCCTCAACCAGGACGCCGTCAGCCACATGAAGCATCTGCGCAAGCTGTCGATGCAGCTCGCCTCCAAGATGCGCTTCGTATCGGTGCAGTTGGAGGCCCTGCTCGCCAAGGACCTGTGGCTGCGCAACGCGCGGCACGCCAACGAGATGGCCCAGCGCCTCGCCGAGGGGGTCCGCGCCGTGCACGGCGTGGAGATCCTCTATCCGGTGCAGGCCAACGCCGTCTTCGCACGGCTGCCGCACGACGTCAGCGAGCGCCTCCAGAAGCGCTACCGGTTCTACTTCTGGAACGAGGCGGCCGGCGACGTCCGCTGGATGTGCGCCTTCGACACCCGCGAGGAGGACGTCGACGGTTTCGTCGCCGCCCTCAAGGAGGAAATGGCCCGCTAGGCGGCCGCCCCTCCGGACTCACCTGACTCCCGCACGCTGCATAGATATGCGATCGACCGTAAAGTCATTGACGCGCGGTCGGTCGCATTTCTATGCTCCCGGTCCATGCGGCTGATCCAGAAGAACCTTGACCTGTCCGCCTATTTGGCGGCCGACGAGGCCATCGACCATCACCACCCGCTGGTACGGAAGACTGCCGAGCGCCTCGCCTCCCAGGCCTCCGACTCATATTCATACGCGCAGGTCGCCTACGAGTTCGTGCGTGACACCATTCCGCACTCCGCCGACAGCGGGGATCTCCGCGTCACCTGGCGCGCCTCGGACGTCCTGGAGCAGGGCACGGGCATCTGTCACGCCAAGTCCCACGCGCTGGCCGCGCTCCTGCGTGCCGAGGACATCCCTGCCGCGCTCTGCTATCAGAGGCTGACGCATGACGCCGGGGCCGGGCACGTGCTGCACGGCATGGTCGCCGTGCGCTTCCACGGGGCCTGGCATCGGCAGGACTGCCGCGGGAACAAGCCCGGGGTCGACGCCCAGTTCTCCCTCGACGGCGAGCGGCTGGCCTTCGCAGTGGACGTGAAGTCCAATGAGGTGGACTATCCGGTACTCTTTGATGTACCGAACCCGGCCGTTCTGCGCGCCCTGCGAGACGCCCCCGACCGGCCGTACCTGTGGGAACACCTCCCCGACGCACTCTGAAACAGCAAGCGCACCCCGAACAGCAAGGCGGACGATGACCCTCCATCTCACCGTGTCCGACGAGGTACGGAGCCTCGCACCCCAGTTCCGGCACGTCGCCATCGAGGCGTACGGGCTGGTCAACGGCCCGAGCGGGGAAGGGCCTTCGGCCCTTCTCGATGACGCCGCACGCCGCCTCGCCGCACGCCTCGACGGACGCGCCCCGCACGAGGACCCGCACATGGTGGCCTGGCGCGCCGCCTACACGGCCTTCGGCGCCAAGCCCTCCCGCACCCGCAACTCCGCGGAGGCACTGGCCAAGAGAGCCCTCGCGGACGGCGGACTGCCGCGGATCAACACCCTGGTCGACGTCTACAACGCGATCAGCGTGGCCCATCTGATCCCGGTCGGCGGCGAGGACCTGGACCACATCAAGGGAGGGATGCGCCTCGTCAGGGCCACCGGCGAAGAGGGCTTCGCCACCGTGGCCGGGGGAGCGGAACTCGTGGAACACCCCGATGCGGGCGAGGTCGTCTGGTGCGACGACGACGGCGTGACCTGCCGCCGCTGGAACTGGCGCCAGGGCACGCGCACGCGCCTCACCGAGGAATCGGTCAACGCGCTCTTCCTGCTGGAGGCGATGGGGCCGCACTGCGACGTGGCGGCCGCCGGCACCGAACTCGCCGAACTCCTGGAGAAGTTCAGCCCCGGCGCGCGGATCACCGTCCACGCGCCGGAGTAGACGCACCGCGGCGGGCCCGCGGCACGTCTGCAGTACCGATTCAGCTCGCCTCGGCGGCCTTCACCTCTGCCGCGGTGGGCGCGGTGCCGCCGAGGTGAGCGGGCATCCACCAGGTGTCGTCCGGACCCTTGGGGCGTACGGGGTACGCGCGCTGCGCCGCTTCGAGGAGCTCCTGCACACGCTCGCGCAGTCGCCGCGTGATCGCACCGGCGAACTGGTCGCGCGGGGCCTCCATCGGCTCGCCGACCCGGATCGTGATCGGGATGTGCTGACGCTTGAAGTTCTTCGGGTGGCCCTTCGTCCACACGCGCTGGGTACCCCACAGCGCCATGGGGATCAGCGGCACACCGGCCTCCTGGGCCAGGCGCGCGGCGCCCGACTTGAAGCTCTTCAGCGTGAACGACTGCGAGATCGTCGCCTCGGGGAACACCCCGATGACCTCACCGGAGCGCAGCGAGTCGAGGGCGTGCGCATACGCGTCCTCGCCCTGCTTCCGGTCCACGGGGATGTGCTTCATGCTGCGCATCAGCGGACCGGAGATCCTGTGCCGGAAGACCGACTCCTTCGCCATGAAGCGCACCAGGCGCTTCTGCGGCAGCGCTGCGAGACCGTCGAAGATGAAGTCCAGGTAGCTGATGTGATTGCTGACCAGGACCGCGCCGCCGGAGCGCGGGATGTTCTCCGCACCCTTGACGTCGATCTTCAGATCGAGCGCCTTGAACATCGTGCGGGCCGCGCCGATGACCGGACGGTAGACGAGCTCTGCCATGGAGGGGGAGGACCCTTCATCTCTGCCTGGGGAGGGGGCTCCCGGCGGGAAGTTACGCAGCCGTAGGTTTTGTGGCTTGCGCAGATCGTGCCCCATCAACGGCTGAGTAGCCAGTCCTGGTTCCGGCAGGGCGCGAGATCCTCGTCACTCCCACGCGCTCCCCGCAACCCGTTGATCAGCCAAATCGTGCCGCGCCACGCCGCAGGAGCAGGTACATCTCGCACCCCAGGCAGTAGCCGAACACCGAGTTGAGGAACGCCGCCGCCAGTGCGCAGGCCGTCGCCCCGAGCCCCAGCCAGCCCGGCCCCCACACCAGACCCACCAGACCCGCCAACGCGAAGACGAGTCCGACGACCTGCGCGAACCGCGGCGGCTGCGGAGCCTCGAACTCCGTGGGCGGCCCGAGCCGCGGCCGCACCGCCGTACGGAAGAGCCACGCATAGGGAGAACGCCCCACCCCGCCCGCCGCGCCGAGCGCGAAACACAGCGTCTGCCACGCCAGGAGCCAGGCGCTGCCCGTGACGAGCACCAGGGCCAGTACGACCGTCGTGACCGCGGCGCCGAACCGCGGCCCTCTCACATCGATGTCCATGAACCCAGCATTCCGCAACGGCGCGCTACGCGGACCCGGGGAATCTTTGCGATCTCGTGAATGCTGCACTGGAACGATGACCGGACTTGTGGTGTGTGTGGCCGTGCTCGCCGTGGCGAGCGCCTTCGGGCTGATGCAACGGTGGCGGAGCGGGAGGATGAAGGTGCGGCAGGGCGAAGCGGCTCTCGGAGCGGCGCAGTTGGGCGAGGAGCTGGGGGAGCGGGCCACGCTCGTGCAGTTCTCCAGCGCCTTCTGCGCCCCGTGCCGGGCCACCCGGCGCGTGCTCGGCGAAGTGGCCGAAATGGTTCCCGGTGTGGCCCACGTGGAGATCGACGCCGAGGACCGGCTCGACCTCGTACGGGAATTCGGCATCCTCAAGACGCCCACCGTGCTCGTCCTCGACGCGGCCGGACACATCGTGCGCCGCGCCTCCGGCCAGCCGCGCAAGGCCGACGTCATCGCCGCGCTCGGGGAGGCGGTCTGACGGGTGGTGACTTCGTGGTGACGCTTCTCCCAGATGGCGGGACGCACTTGACTGCACGCACCACCTATCGTCAGCCTGACTGTATGCCCACGGAACTCCTTCTCTTCGAGCGTGTCCATGTGGACCTCGCCCGCTGCGCGAGTGCGCGCTGTCCCGGCTCCTGAGCAGCCACGGATCCCGCTCGCACCCCTCCGGCAGAAGGACAACTCCATGACGGCCACGCCCGATCTCCGCACCGCCACGACCGCATCGCCCGACCTGCTGCGCTCGGTCTTCCGGCAGCACGCGGCCGGAGTCGCGGTGATCACCGCCCGGGGCGCCGCACCCGTGGGCTTCACCGCCACCTCCCTGACGTCGGTGTCGGCCGAACCTCCCGTCATCTCGTTCGGCATCGGCCTGGGCGCCTCCAGTTGGCCCGTCGTCTCCGAAGCCGAACACATCGGCGTGCACATACTCGGCGAGCACCAGCAGGATCTGGCCGCCACGTTCGCGAAGAGCGGCGCCGACCGCTTCGGGGAGCCCACGCGTTGGTACGAGGGCCCGGAGGGCGTGCCCGTACTCGACGGCGTCCTGGCCTGGTTGGTGTGCCGGGTGATCGCGCGCGTGCCCGCCGGAGACCACCGCATCGTGCTCGCCGAGGCCGTCGTCGGGGACCCCGCGGGGACCGGCCGGCCGCTCGTCTACCACCAGGGCCGCTTCAACGGTCTGCGCGACTAGGATCACAGTTCAAAGCGCTTGCTTAGCGGGCAGATGCTGGGTGTACTGACGAGTAATATTTCGTTCGGGGCGCGGGCCGCCCCGACCGGGAGAGTCCGCTTCGGACGCCTATGCTGCCTGCAGGGAGCAAGGCCGCCCAGTAAAGACGATTGCAGTAGGAGAGCCGGCGTGAGCTTGAGGATCGTTGTCACCGTGAAGTATGTGCCGGATGCGACGGGGGACCGGCATTTCGCTGATGACCTGACGGTG
>NZ_JBSGTG010000036.1:0-59068 GCF_053607285.1 Streptomyces sp. NPDC055140
GCCGTGCCGCCCGCCCGGTCGAGCCCCCGCCACGGGGGGCCACCGGCCGTCGGCCGTGCCCCACGGCCCTGGCGCATGCCCCGCCCTGGAGCCCCGCCCCCGGCAAGACTCCCGCCCCCGCCGCTGACCGCCCACGGACGACTCGAGTTGCGGCCGTTGGACCGTGCACGGCCACAGTCCGCCGACCGGCCCCCGGGGCGGTGACCACCGCCCCGGCCGCCACACACGGCCGACGGCCGCGCCCCGCCCCCGCCCCGGCCAACCCCAGGGCGCGGGGCGCACCGTCCCGCCAAGACGCGAACCCCACGCGCCCCACCCACTACCAGCGACAGCACACCGCACACCGGAGGACCCGTTGAGCACTCCCACTCCCATCCCGACCGTGACCGGCATCAAGAACGCGGACGAACTGCTCACCCTGGCGCGCGCCTACGACCTGAACGTCACGGTCGAGACCACGTCCGACACTCAGACCACCCACACCATCCGGATCTCCATCAAGGTCCCCACCCTGTACGCCGGTACCGACCAGGGCCGCACCATCGAGAGCACCTTCCTCACCATGCGGTGGGTCAAGCCCTCCAGGAAGACCGCCCGCGGCAGCCTCGAACTCGCCACCTTCCGCACGGGCAAACACCGCCGCGTAGTGCAATCCCTGCGCGGAGTCCGCGACGACATCGAACAGCTTGGCGAGGACGCCAAGCAGTACGCCCTCGAGACCGCGCCCCTACCCGACGATGCCGTCGACGCCCCGCACACCGTCCACGACAGCCACAACGACCGGCACAACGAAGACGGCGCCATCACCACCGCCCCAATCCGCTTCCTACCGCAGCCAGCCCCGGCCGAGGACCCGTACAAGGCGCTCCTTGAAGCCCTATACGCGGCCGACATGAGCAACGCCATCTACGACGTCACCGCCTCGCAGGACGACGCCACCCGACAGTGCCCGGCACAGGCAGGCAAGCCGCTGAGGCTCGCCGTAGGGATCAAGCACGGCGACGGCGCCCGCGTGGAAGGAAACGCCGAACGGTTCACCGTGGACTGGCGCGGAGTCAAGGGCGGCCCCGGAGACATCGTGTTCACCTACCAGCGCCGCGCCGACAGCGTGAAGGCCATGGCGGAGGGCGCCACGCTCACCGCCGAGGACGGGCACAGCCTCCGCATCCTGCCGCCGGAGCAGCCGGAGCCCACGTCGTCAAAGACCGCCGTCCCTGCCGCGGCACCAGCGGTCGGTGCTGACGAGCTCACCCTCGCCGAGGCCGCGAAGCGGTTCCCGAACGACTGAGCGCCCAGCAAGGCCGGGGCACGGCACACGCTGCGCCCCAGCCGTACGTCGGACACATCAGGCGCGGCACAACCGGCCGTACGTCGGTGGCCGGCACGGTTGCGAGTCTTGCCTGCCCGCTCGAGAACCTCCACACCACTGAGGCGTACCCCTCCGGCCCCGGCCGGGCCTCTGCGCCTCCGCCCCCGCTCCTCCCTCCCGGCCCCGCACCGGCCACCCCAACCTGAAAGCAGGAGAAGCACCATGTCCAACCCCTTCTGGACCGCGATTGCCGCACAGCACAAGGAACTGGAGTCCGCCCGCTCCGCCGACGATGTCCTGCGCATCCTCAGCCACGACCGCAACCCGCACGGCCCCGACTGGGACGGCGCCTCGGAAGACGGCTACTTCGCTGGATCCGGGGGAGACAAGACCGTCGGCGAGGCCCTGCACACAGCAGGCTGGACCGCGATCTGGGCGGAGTCGCCGGTCTACTACACGATGCGCGCCCCGGACGGATCTGTGATCACCTACATCGAGGGCGACATCCGCCGAGGCGACCGCAGCGGCAAGAGTCCCGAGCCCACCGGCGAACCCGCCAACTGACCTCCCGCGCACCACGCTTACGCGCACAAGGCCCACCCCGGCCGACGGGGTGGGCCTTCGCGTTCGGTGCACCCGGAATCAGCACGCCCCGCGCCGCGTCGTGCCGCGCCCCGGCCTGCAACGCCCCCGCCCGCGCCGCGCCGCGCCGCGCGCCGCCCCGCCACCCGGCCGTCCCGCCTGCCCCGGTCCCTGCTGTCGGTTGAGTCCCGCCCCGCCGCCCCGCATGGTTGCGGCCCTTGCCCCACGCCCGGCCACGGTACGAAAAACCGGCCCGGGGGAGCGGTGACCCCGGTCCCGCCCCGTGATCTGCCCCGGCCCCCGTTTGCCCGCCTGACCGTCACCGCCCACCCAGAAGAGGGAGACCAGACCCATGGGCCAGCTCACCTACCCCCGTACCGCCGAGACGATTGCCGCCCGCGCACGCATGGCCCTGGCCGCCTACCGCGCCGTCCCCGGCCCAGAGGCCACTCACCACCTCGAACGCTCCCTCCACGACATGTGGCAGTACGGCTACTTCGCCCTCCGCAACGACGACAAATCCCCGTGGACCCGCACCAGCCAGCAACTCTTCAACGCCCTACAACTGCTCAAGCCAGCCACCTCCGAGCACACCGTCCAGCCCGCCGACGCCGCCCGCGACGCCGCCCGCGCCGCCGCCGACGCGACCCACCGCTTCGAACAGGCCGCCGCCGTCACCCCCGGCCCCGCACCGGAGCCCCTCTACACCCGTGCCGAAGCCGAGCGCGCCGCCGACGCCGCCTTCGACTGCCTCAGCGAATACATCCGGCTCGACCACTGGAACGACCGCCGGTTCGTCACCCGGGCCTTCCTGGCCTTCCTCGACAACCCCGACAGCCCCTACCCCTACAAGAGCCACGACACCGCCGACGACTCGGACGACGAGGACGACGACGGCGACCAGGAGCCGGAGCCGGAGTTGAGCCCCGAGGAGACCGGGGAACGCGAAAACGCGCTGCTGTACTGGCTCGGCCCCCGCACCGACACGCCCCCCACCAACCCCTGAACAACACCCCGCAGCACACGGCCCCGCACCCCGGACACCCCACGCCCCGGGAGCGGGGCCGCACCCATACCCCGCCCCGCTCCCGCCCCCGTGCTCTGCCGCGTCTTGCCGGGTCTTGCCCGGCTAACCGCCCGCGACTTCACGGTGCATCCCGTCAACCAGCCGTGCCCCCGATGGGAGTTCCACTGTGACCACCGCCGTGACCCGCCCCCACACCGTCACCGCCCGCACCGCCGCCCCCTGGCACCCCGCTCTGGCCGTGCCCGCCCACCCGGTGCCCTACGACGGGCCTCGCGCCGCCGCCCTGGCCGTGCCCGCCCCGCCTGCGCCCGCCCACCCGGTGCTGTACGACGGGCCCCGCGCCGCCGACGCCCCCTGGCACCCCGTCCCGGCTGCGCCCGCCCACCCGGCCCTCTACGACGGGCCCCGCGCCGCCGCCGCCGACTTCTTCACCCTGGCGCGACAGGGCCGCACCATGACCACGCTGCCGCCCCTGCGGGACGGAGACTGCGTCAGCTGCCCCCGCGGCACCGAGTGGATGCGCTACGACGGCCAGTGGATCCTCCCCAGCCAGCCCCAAGGCCTCGTCCTCCCGGACCGGATCGTCAACGCCTGGTGGCACACCCGGACCATGCCCGGCAGCCGCTTCGCCCTGGTCCACCGACTCACCCCCGGCGAGACACGCCTGATCACCGGCGACCACTACATCAGCTCCCTCTTCACCGGCGACGCATTCACCGAGACCCCGGTCTCCGGCCCCTGGCTCCGCTCGATCGCCTGGCAGGCCGCCCACACCCGCACCGTGAGCGTCCACCTGGAACTGCCCAGCGGCATCATCACCCTGCACTCCCAGCTGGTCGGCGACGTCTTCTTCCACCCCGCCCCCGCCCGGGCTTCCGCGCTCTGCCCCTGACCACCCCCCAGCCCCCGCCATCGCGGACCACCCCACCCCCCGCCACCCGCACAAGGCCCACCCCGCATCCGGGGTGGGCCTACGCGTGCACCACGCCCCACACCCGCCCCGCCCCCTGACCGCCGCACCAGCAGCGACCCCGCCGTATCCGAGTGCCCGCCCGCGCCGCCGACACTCCGCCCCGGCAGAGGAAACACCTCAGAACTGACCCCACCCGGCCACCCGGCCACCTGTCCCCGGGAGGCCGAGGGCCAGGCCTTGCTCCCCTAGCCGGCCCCGACTTCACGGTGCATCCCATCAACCAGCCCTACCCCCGATGGGAGCTCCACCGTGACGACCGCCGTAACCCGCCCCCACACCGTCACCGCCCACATCGACACCGCCGACACCACCCCCACCCCCGACGTGAGCCCGGCCCAACCATCCGGACCGGCAGGCACCCTCACGCCCCCCAGCATCACGATCCGCCCCGTGCGGGCCAACGAGATCGACACCTACTTCGCCCTCACCCTGCTCGTCGACCTGCACCTCCCCGCCAACGAACTCCCCGCCCTCAAAAACACCATCGCGGCAGCCCTGCACGACGAAAGGGGACCGTTCTCCCACGGCCTGAACCACTTCCTGTTCGCCGAAACCACCGACGGCACCCCCGTCGGCGCCGTCCACGTCGGCCCCGCCCACTGGATGCTCAACCCGCAAATCCCCGCCCGCACACGGCGCACCCTCACCGACCGCGTCAGCAACATCGACACCATCGCCATCCACCCCGAGCATCGTCGCCAAGGACTCGCCACCCGCCTCCTGGCCCACGTCGAAACCGACTTCCGCCACGCCGGATTCCGAGCCCTGACGCTGCGCCACGAGCACGCCAAGAAGCACTTCTTCACCACCCACGGCTACACCAGCCTCCCCCGACTGACCGTGGACCTTCCGCCCACCGGACTGTTCGTCCAGCACGACCCGGGCTGGAAGCACGCCGTCAAGCCGCTTAACCACACCGTCACCTTCACCTCCCAAAGGGGCCTCACGACCGTCACCGGCCTCCTCGACTAGCCCCCTGGCACCGGCCACCACCCGGCCCCGCCCTGCACCCGCAGGGCGGGGCCGTCCGCACGCACACCCCCGCACCGCGCCTTGCGCGCTTAGCCCCCCGGCATCCCACCGTCACCCCTGCCGTGCTCGTCCCCGGCCTCGCGCCACACCGCCCGAGCCCACGCGGCACCCCCGCCACCGACACCCAAGGGACCCCCATGCCGACCGACCCCCACCGAGCCAACTCCAACTCCAGCCACCTCAAGGAGGTTGAGGCACTCCTCGCCCTCGATCCCAAGGACCGCCCCCAATGGCTGCGGGACCTGACCGGCGACACCCCCGAGGCGCCCTCAGGCCCCGAAACCACCACCACCCCCGACGAGACGCGGCGGCTGCTCACCCTTCCCCCCGACCAGCGCCCCGACTGGCTCAACCAGGTCCTCGGCGCCATGACCATCCCGCCGATCTCCGACACCAGCACCAACCCCCTGCTGGACGTCGTCATGGCCAACACCGCCCACGGCGAGAAGAACTGCACCCTCGTCTTCCCCCTCGACCGCGTCCTCGCCGCCGCCGAGCACGCAGCCACCGCCGACAAGCACAAGCTCGGCTACGAAGAAGCCGAAGCCGCGCCCCGCCTGTGGTGGGTCAAGGACAACGGCACCTACCTCATGAGCAACGGCCAAGACCCCACCGACACCCGCGACGACAACGGCCGCCTGCCCACCGTCGTCCACGCCGACGGCTGGGGACCAGGCACCGACGCCCGCTCCATCCTCGGCGGCGACGACTTCCGCGAGTCCCTCGACCTGACCACCCCCGTCACCGAGGACGGCACCACGCTGCTCGCCATCCTCCGCGACGCCGCCGCCGACGGTGCCACCCGCTTCCTGCTGAAGGCCGCCTTCAACGACCACTACATGACCCTGGCCTACATCACCGAATAGCCGAAACCGAACAGTCCCGCCCACGGCCCCGTGCCCGGACACCCGTCCCGGCGCGGGGCCGCTCCGCGTTTCCCGCCACAGGCACCCGCCACCCCAACCCGCATCCCGCCACCCGGCACCCGCGCACCACACCCGCCCCACACCCCTCCCACGCCGCCTAGCGTCCGAACAAAACCATCAGGCCAGGCCACAACCAGAAAGGGGGGAGCGCCGTGAAGCATGAGACCCCCATCAACGAACTCGCCGAGTACCCAGGTCTCTTCAGCGTCGTCGACCACATCACGGTCCCCGAGATCAACCCGGACACCGACATCACCGAGGAGGTCACCCTCCCCCCGCCGTTCATCCGCCGCGCCCAGCGCCGAGACGGCACCACCGTGTGGATACTCATCGCACCCGGCATCCACGAACGCATCTTCGTCGCCGACCAGGCCCCCGTCACCGTCTACCTCAAAGACGTCGACCCCGGCCGCTTCACCGGCCACGTCCCCCCACAGCAGGCCCCCGCCCCACAGCACGCCGCGCCCGCCACCTGGCAACAGCAGCCCGCCGCCTACCCCGCCCAGCAGCAGCCCTCCGCCTATCCCACCCCGCAGCCGGCCGCACCCCAGCGGCCCGCCGCACCCTGGGCCAACCAGTAGAACTGAACCCCGCCCCACGAACCCGGCCCCGGCCACCGCCTTCGCGGTAGCCGGGGCCGCTCCATGCCCGCACCACACCTCACCGCGGCGACTCCGGCCCCCCCGGCCGCGCCCCGGAAGACCCGACCGACGGAGCGGTCAGGGGAACCGCCGGGGGAGCGGCCGGAGCAGTCACCGGGGGAGCAGCGACCGGCACCGCACCCACGCCGCGCGACACCGCGCCCGCCTGCCCCGCCGCACGCATACCACCCCGGGCCTGCTCCCCGCCCGCCGCCGCCCTCTCAGCCTCCCTCGCCTTCTCCGGCGCCGCCGCCTTCTCCGCGACCGTCGTCTCCTCCCGGGCGTCCACCTTCACCTTCTCCGAGCCCTCTCCGACCAAGTCCTCACGCCCCAGCCGCCGCAGCTCCTTGACCCGCTCCGCCCCCACCCCCAACCGGCGCCCGCACCCGACCACCGTCTCCCCGGCCTTCCCCATCGCCAGCACCACCCGCGCCGCCGCCACCCGCGCCTCGTCGATCCGCACCTGACCGCGCTCACGCACGAGGCGCACCTCCGCCTCCACGTCGGCGGCTACCGACGCCTCCTCCTCCACCGCCAACTCGAAGTCAGCCACCAGCTCGTCGAACTCCGCCTCCTGACGCAGCCGCTCCGCCTCCGCCTCCTGTGCCACCAGTCGCTGCTCCGCCATCCGCTCCGCAGCACGCTCCAGCGCCGCCCGCCGCCGCGCGAGCATCTCGCTGTTCTTCCCCTTGCCCTTGGTCCGGCTTCCCGCCACCGCAGCCACCTCCCGGCCATCCGGGCCCACCCGTCGCGGGCCACGTCGCGCCAGTCTCAGCCGCCCGCACCCCCGCCAACCCGCTTGAGTCATCGGCGTCCCAGGCCGTAGCACGCCCGTTGCTGCGCCCGGTCCCGCTCACGGGACAACGCCCGAACCCGGCCGGGGGAGAGGGCCCCGGGCTGAGGCAGCCCCTGGTGAGGGCAATGCCTGGACCGGGGTGCCGGTGGTGTGTGGGTGCTACAGGTGCCAGGTCGGTGGTGAGGACCGATGAGGGTGAGGATGTGTGGATGCCGGCCGATGGCGGGTCGGTCCCTGTACACCTCTGGCACTTTTGACGCGCCAGAGTGCTCGAGAGCCGATTTCCCTTACGGCGGGACGCGTTCGAAGGTTGTTTTCCGAGCCCTGGGAGGCTCGAGGTCCCACGCCGGTCATGGCCTGCACCGACCTGTTACGCGGTGCTCTTGTGGCGTCGTGGGGATGACAGCGAACGCGTTCACCGCAGGGCGGGAGCGCTATTACCGGCGCAACATCGCCCTCGGTGACGGTGCCCAGGGCACCGAGCTGACGGTGTCCTCCGACGTGCCGGGGGTGCCGCCCGGCGTGTGGCACGGGCAGGCCGCCCGCTTGCTGGGGCTGTCCGGCATCGTGAGCGACGTACAGATGAGGGCCCTGTTCGGGCTGGGCATGCATCCTGACGCCGAGGCGATCGCGGCCCGCGAACTGAGCGAAGGGGCCTCGCTCAAGCGGGCCATGAAGGCGGCCAAGCTCGGGCCGGCCGTACCGCGCCTGGCGGAACTCTCCCCGCTCGACAAGGAGATCGAGGAGGTCCTGGAGCGCGTCGGTGAGCAGCTGTGCCGTCCGCTGACGAAGGCCGAGACGAAAAGCCTGCGGATGCGGTGTGCGGCGCGCGCCTTCGAGGCCGAGTACCACCGGGCCCCGTCCGGCGGCGCCGAGCTCGGCCGGTTCCTGGCCGCGCGCAGTGGCCCGCAACGCCGCGCCCTGACCGGCTACGACCTCACCTTCTCCTCCGAGGAACTGTCGCTGCTGTTCGCGCTCGGCGGCCCCGAGGTGCGGCGGATCGTCCTCGAGGTCCTGGCCCAGGCCCGCTCGGAGGCCGTGGCCTGGTTGGAGAACCATGCGCTCGCGGTCCGCACCGGCCCGGGCGGGGTGGCCCAGCAGCGGGCCGAGCCGGGGCTGCTGGCCACCGTCTACCTCCACTACGAATCCCGTGCGGGCGACCCGATGGTGCACGAACACGCGGTCATATCACCGCGCGTGAAAGGGCCGGACGGCCGCTGGCGCAACCTGGACTCCCGCCTCCTGCTGCGCGATGTCGTGGTCGCCAGCGAGCTGTTCAACCAGCGATCCCTCGAGCTTGTTTGCTCCCGCCTGGGCCTTGCCACCGAGGAGGTCGAGGTCACCCCCGGCCAGCGGCCGGTGATGCACATCGTCGGCATCGACCGGCGTCTGCGGGCCGCGTTCGCGCAGCGCTCCCACGCGGTGCGCACCATGGCGGACACTTTGTTCGACGACTACCGGCGCCGCCACGGCCGCCAGCCGGGGCGGCCGGCCCGCACCCGGCTGCAGTGGCAGGCGACCGTGAAGACCCGCCCGCCCAAGCGCCAGGCCCGCTCCCTGAACGAACTGCTCGCCGACTGGCGGCGCCGGGCGATCGCGGCCACCGACCGCACAGTCGTCGACAACCTGCTCGCCACCGCCCGCGCCGCCGCCCAAGCCAGACCCGCTCCCGCCGCGTTCGACCTCGCCGCGGCGGTGGAAGTGGTCCTGGCGGCGGTCTGCGAGCGCCGTACGACCTTCCGCCGCCGCCACGTCCTGGCCGAGGCGCGCCGCTACCTGATGCGGACCCTGGCCGGGGCCACCGCCGAGCCTGAGGCGGCCGAGGAGATCACCGACCGGGTGCTCGCCCACGGCGACTGTCTGGACATCACCCCGCCCGAGATCAACCCGCCGCACCCCGAGCTGCAGCGCGCGGACGGCACATCCGTCTACCGGCCCATCGGGTCGCAGACCTACACCACCCATTCCCTGCTGGCGGCTGAGAACCGGCTCCTGGCCGCCGCGCGCCGCAGCGTGATCCCGCCGGTGGGGCGGGGCACCTTCGCCCGCATCGCCGCGCTGAACCGGGGCCCGATGGATTCCGGGCAGCGCGCGCTGGCCTCCTCCTTCGTCCTGTCCGAGAAGCTGCTGCTGGCAGGCCTTGGACCGGCGGGCGCCGGAAAGACCACGGCGATGCGTCTGGTGGCGAGGGCCGTGGACGCGGCAGGCGGCCGGCTGATCCCGCTCGCACCGTCCTCCCGCGCGGCGAAAGTCCTCGGCGGCGACCTGAACGCGCGCGCCCACACCCTGCACTCCTGGCTGCACCAGCGCGGCCGGGCGAGCGAAGGAAAGACGGTCGGCGACGACTTCCAACTACGGCGGGGAGACATCGTCCTGGTCGATGAGGCGGGCATGGCCGGTACCCTCCTGCTCGATCGGATCCTCGCGGATGCGGCCGCCGCCGGAGCGGTGGTGCGCCTGCTCGGCGACCCGCACCAGCTCGCCGCCGTCGAGGCCGGGGGAGCCCTGCGGCTCATATCCCGGGCGGGCGCCGCCGTCGAACTCGACCAGCTGCACCGCTTCAAGGCGGCCGGGGAAGGCGACGCCTCCCTCGTCCTTCGCGACGGTGAGGACCCGCGGGCCGCCTTCAACTGGTACCGGGACAAGGGCCGGATCACCGCCGGAAACTACGAGGCGATGTGCGACATGGTCTTCGCCGCCTGGGCCAAGGACCTGAGCAAGGGGGGCACCTCGCTGATGACGGCCGCCGACACGGCGACCGTGACCGCGCTCAACCTGCGCGCCCAGGCCTGGCACATCGAGGCCGGAAACGTCGACACCAGCCAGGCCACCGCACTGCGGACCGGGCAGCGCGCGCACGTCGGCGACGTCATCGTCACCCGCCTCAACCGCCGCCGCATGACCGTGCGAGGCGGGCGCGATTTCGTGAAGAACGGCGACACCTGGCGCGTCCAGAAGATCCTGCCCGGCGGGGACGTCGTGGTCCGCCACACCCAGCACCATGGCCGCATCCGCCTGCCCGCCGCCTACATGGCCGCCCAGTGCGAGCTCGGCTACGCCTCCACCATTCACCGCTCCCAGGGCATGACGGTCGACACCTCGCACGCGCTGGCTTCCGCCCGCTCCAACCGTGAAGGCGTCTATGTTCAGCTGACCCGTGGGGCGCGCACCAACCGCCTCTACGTCGCGATCGAGGACGGCGACCGCCTGGACGACGTCCTCGCCTCGATCGCCGCGAGGCGCCGCGCCCAGCTGTCGGCGACCGAGTCGATCGCCGCGCTGCAGCAGGAAATCGCCGCGCCCGGACAGCTGTCCGGCGAGTTCGCCGACGTCGCCGAGCGCGCCACCACCGCCCGGCTGACCGGCCTGCTCGAGCACGCCCTCGGCACCGACCGGGCCGCGATGTTCATGGCCGCCGACGCCTACCCGGCCCTGATCCGGGCGCTCCACGACGCCGAGCGGGCCGGATTCGACCTGCCCCGCCTGCTGGGAAGCACCGTGCCCCGGCGCGGCTTCGCCGACGCGGACGACCCGTCCGCGGTGCTGACCTGGCGGCTGCGCGAGCGCCTGCAGGACGCCGTCGAAGCCCAGCAGGACAACCGGCCCCGCCCCCTGGCCGCGCTCACGCTGACCCAACTGCACACCCTGAACCGGCTGGCCGCCTCCCACCGGGCCACCGCCCGCGAGGCGCTCAAGGCCGCCGACGCCGCCTTCACCCACCTGCCCACCGACGTCACCACCCGCGCCGGCCGGCCCCATCCCGCCTGGGACCAGCGGCCGATGGGAGAGCTGACCCGCCGCGAGCTCGCCGCCCAACTGGCCCTCGTACGCACCCAGATCCGCCGCGCCCAGACGAACCGAACCCCGCTCTCCGACACGGCCCGGCACGTCATCGCCGACCTCACCCGCGAGTCCCAGCTGCGCCGCGCCCTGACCTGGCGCGACGTCGCCCGCGAGGACTTCCAGCGCGAGCGGGCCACCAGCAGCGCCGCCCCCGGCGCCACCTCACTGGCCGCGATCCGCCGGAACCTGTCGACCCGCCGTGCCACCACGGCCCAGCGCCGGCACTTTGCGCGCGCCGCCCTGGCCCGCGCCGACGCCGTCTCCGACAAGATCTACGCCGAACTGCGGTGGCGCGAGCGTCTGCCCGACCACGCCCCGCACCGCCCCAACTACCGCGGTGAAATACCCGACTGGGTCGCCGACCGGCACGCCCTGGTCCACCCCGACACCCCTGAGCACTGGGTCACCCACCTCGCCGAGCGCCACCGCATCCTGGCCCGCTCGCTGGCCGACCGCGGCCACACCCTGGCCGGGTCCCCGCCCGCATGGGCCCGCCCGCTCGGCTCGCCGCCGCCCGCCAGCGCCCCCCGCCGCCGCCACGCCTGGGCCACCACCTGCGCGCTGGTGGAACTGTGGCGCACCCGCCACGCCGTCACCGGGGCGCCCGGTCTGGGCCCGCGCCCCGCCGACCCCGGCGATGCCGCGGCCTGGGACGACCTGGACGCCCGCGTGCGCGCCCTGACCGGACGCCGCCGTCCGCTGCACCTCCCGCCCCCGGACGCCCCCGCCTCGGTCATGATCGAAGCGGCCCTCAGCCACCTCGATACGCCGCCGCCCACCGGCCCCCTGCCCGACCACCCGGCCCTGCGCGACCCCTTCGGCGTCGCACCCCTTTCCTATGGAGCGCTCGACGCGCGCCTCGCGCGGCGCGCCCTGGCCGCCGTACTCGCCGGCGAGGCCCTGCCCGAATCCTGGATGGAGGAAATCACCGCCCCCGGCGAGGACGACGAGGACGAGCAGCGCACCTACACCAAGCTGCTGACCGCCATCGGCGACTACCGGCGCCGCCACCACCGCGCAGGCCCCGACGTGCTCGGCCCGCGCCCCGCAGGCCTCGACGGCGACGACTGGGACCACCTCACCGACGCCATCGACCTGTACACCCACGCCCGCGTCGAGCGCCGCCTGGAGCACATGCGGGCCCGCACAGACGCCGAACGCGCCGCCCTTCTGCCGCCGACCTCACCCCTGCGTCAGGCCCCGCCCGACACGCACCACCCCGGCCATCGGCCGCCCACCCGCTGAACACCGCCCGGACAAGCACGACACCGACACCCCCGCGCTCGAAGACCAGACCACGGTGCGGGCTCCCTTCTCGGCTGAAGGCAGACGCATATGGCACCCACAACCGGCCCCGGACGTATCCAATTGGCGGGCCGCACCGTACAACTTGCCTGGCTGCGCGAGCACTCCACGGCGGCAGCCCCGCTGTTCGCCCGTGCCCGGGCCGAGGTCGGCCACGCCTGGTGCCTGTGCCGCCGCCCCGCCCTGCGCTTGGTGATCCGCTGCACCCGCGCGGGCCGCTACCACGTCGCGGGCTGGCCCGGCGAGGGCGAACAACACGATGCCAACTGCCCCTTCCACAAACTCGGGCCCGGCCTGTCCGGCCGCGACCGCTACAGCACGCAGGCCATCCGGGAGGCCGACGACGGCGTGCGCATCCGCCTGGCCACCCCCCTCACCAGCCTCCTGGGGCAGCCCGAAACCCACGATGCCGCGCCGGATGAGACCGGCGACGAACCAGGCTCGCGGCGCTCCGTCGGCCTGCTCGGACTGCTGCACTGGCTGTGGGAACAGGCCCAACTCAACGTCTCGCACCCGCAGACAGGGCGCCTCACCTGGCGCACGTGCCACGCCCGGCTGCACCAACAACTGCGTGAGACCACCGTCAACGGCCGGGACATGGACGAGGCGCTCTACGTCGTGCCGCCCTTCACCCTCGCTGCGGCCGACGCCAACGTCGCCGCCCTGGATACCTTCCGTGCACGCCTGGGGCGCCACGGCATGACCGAACGGCGCGCCCTGATCCTCGGACAGATCAAAGAGGTGGCACCCACCCCGTACGGCGTCGCCTACCGCCTGGCCCACCAGCGCACCCCGCTCTATGCCCGCGCGGCCCTGCACGCGCGGGCCACCCGCTCCTACCGGCATGCCTTCGGCAAGACGGCCGCCGAGCATGACGCCACACGGATCGCCCTGTTCGTCGTCGAGCGCAGTCCCAAGGGGCACCTCGCCGTCGTCGACCTGGCCGTAATGCTCACCACCGGCACCTACATTCCCGCCGACTCCTCCTACGAGGTGGTCATGGCCGACGCCCTCGCGGCCTGTCGCCGTGCCTTCATCAAGCCCCTGCGCTACGACACCGCTGATGCTGTCCTGCCCGACTTCGTCCTCACCGACGTGGCACCCGCGGCGTACGTCGAGGTCTACGGCATCCACGGTCGCGAGAGCTACGACCTGCGCAAGGCTGAGAAGCGAGAGTTCTATCAACGCCAGGGGCGCCTGCTCATCGAGTGGGACATCGACCACCCGCTGCCCGTACTCACGCACCCGGGCCGGAGCTAGCCCGGCCATCGACTCCGACCCCACTCCCGGCCGTAACCCGGGCTTCCGGCTGCCCGTGATACTCCCATGCAGGGAGTGCAGTACCTCGAGATCCGCTCATCGTTGCACGCGTCGTTGACGAGGCGCGCGGCTCTGCGCTGTGTGGCGCTTGCCCGCCTCAGCCGCCGCTCCCTCGATCTGCGTCAGCAGTCTGACGGCTTCCATCCAGGCAAGCTCCGGGTCGTTGCCCCCGGTACATGGCCTCACCCAGCCCTCCCGCAGGTCCCCAGTTGCCCGGCATCAGCGGGCCCTGTCTACTCGTTCGACGGAGGCTGCGGTCTGATGGGACATCGGCCCGGGCGGCCGACCCACCGCCTGGACCCGTGATGCCGGGAGCCGAAGCGTGCTGCCCAACACGCCATCGGGTAGCACATAGTGGAGCAACATCACTGAGCATCTGAGCAACGAGAAACGGACGGCCGTGACGACCGCGTACAGCGAATCCTCCACCGAGCGCATCCCCGGGCGGGCCTGGACGGTCCGGCTAATCGGCCGCGGCGGCCGCAGTGCCGCGGTCACCTGCAGCACCGCGGCGTGCCGGATGCCGCCCCGTTCCGAGGACCTCACCGAGCTGCGCGCCTTCGCTGCCCAGCACGCGGCCGCGCACGCGAAGGTGGCCACCATCCGCCCCAACGCCTGGTGCCACTGCGGCTCCCAGCGCTGCGGCGCCCACCCCGACGCCAAGGCGTACTGCGCGGGCGCCGTGGTGATGATCCTGCGGCACGACCCTGTCGTGCGCCGGGTCTGGAGCGTCGAAGAGGTCTGCGAAACCTGCGCCCCGCTCATCCCGAACGCCACCGTCCTGGCCCGGGCCGCGCGGCCGGGCCGCCCCACCCGTCCTGTCGCGAAGACCGAGCAGGTCCCGGCGCCCGCCCGGCCGAGCGTCGCGGGCGGCTTCTCCTCGGCCGCGATCCCCTCCCCGGAGGGCGACGACCCGGCCTCCGTACCGGGCTCTCGGCGCGCACCGCAGCGGCCCCGCCGGCGGCGGTCCGGGCAGGGGCGCTGAGCGGAGCACTGCTGGGCTCTCGTGCCTACCGGTGGCGGGCGCTGACCGCCGCAGGGACGGCCGAGGAAGGGTGGGGCTGCGCAAGGGCGGCCGCCCGGGAGCTCACCCGCGGGTGAGCCTGCTCTCGATGAGTGCGGGATTGGGTGATGCGGGCGGCGAGCTCGACGGCTTGGTCGGTCCCGGTGACGGACAGGGAGACGACACCGCTCAGGACCGCCAGCGCACGGTGCGTCGGAGCGCTACTGGAGCGCAGTGCGTCACAGCGGGTCCGGGCCTGATCGGCCTGGGCTCGGGCTGTCTCGACGTCGGAAGGTGTCACCCTGCGTTTGATGCCGCGCACTTCCCCTCTTTTCTGGGCGAGCTGTTGCATCTGCGTCCGGTCGAATTCCTGCGCCCTTCGAGCCTGCTCTGCCCAGGCATTGTCGTAGGAGGGCTGATCCAGTCCGGCCCGCAGGAGGACCGATCCACGGAGACTGTCCAGGCCCCGTCGGCTCTTGGTGAGCGGAGACAGACGGTGCAGAGCATCGCGCGTCAGCTGGCGCTGTTGCAGCAGCACCTGGCCGATCTCATCCTCGACCGCGCGCAGCCTGGCCATGTAGCTGTCCTGGCGCTGGGGGTTCCAGCCGCCGAGTTGATGCTCGAACTCCTCGTGCAGGGAGACGATGGCGTTCCTTCTGGCCTGCTCAGCAGCAGCTTCGGCGTCGGCGAGCAGGCTGGCGTGCAGGAGTAGGGCGTGGTGGGCGTTGAGTTCCTGGATGTCCTGTTCGGCGTGCTGCTCCTGGCTGCGCAGGCCTTCGTGGTCCGGCATGCCGGCGACGACGGTGACTTCCAGGCGGTTCATCGCCTCGGCTGCCTGTCGGTGTGCGGCGGGAGACAGCAGCCGCCATTGGGCGGCCGCCTGTGCGTCGTTGTCCACGGTGCGCGGGAAGCCGGGGACCACGGCGGGTTGTTCGCTGCCAGGCACGGGAGACGTTGGCGGGTGGGGCATGTCGTGCTGTTGAAGGGCTGTGTCGAGCGCCTTGTAGTAGTCGTCGCTGGCTTGGACGCGGTACTTCATTCCCGGTGTGTCGTGCAGCAGTGCCAGCTGTCCCACGTACGCACGCGCTGCACGGTGGGCGGGATGGTCCGGCTCAGGAAAGGCGGCGGCAGCGCGGGACGCTTCGGGGAAGCGGTGGACCAGCTGGTCCACGAGGGCGTCGTGGACCCTCCGGGCGTGGTCGTGCAATTGGGTCGTCCCGTCCGCGAGGAGCTGGGGGTGCAGGTGCCCTGCTGCGTGCAGCAGCGTGGCGGTGTCCTGGCTGTCCGGATCTGCTGCTGCATGCAGGGCGGCGAGGGTCCGTCGGGCCTCCTCGCGCAGGAGGGCGGGTCCGTTGCCGGGCGCGGTGCCGTAGCGAGTTGCCAAGAGTGACAGCGCCGTCTCGTCGGGGACGGTTCCTGTGGCCAGCGCCCACGCCTGGCCGCCGCGCCGCCACCCTCGCTCGCTTGCGACGGAGTCGGCGTCCGGGGCCGGGTCGGCGGGCTGGGTGAAGGAGATCCGTGCCTCGGCCCACTCCTGCACCGCGAGGGCCATGGCCCACTCAAGTGCGCCTGCCCGCCCCCTTGTTACGGAGACCTCGTCGTCGGATGTCGGTCGCCGTAGGTCTGCCAGATCCCGATGTGCGGCGTCGAACAGTTCATGAGGCAGCAGATCGTGCCAGGTGGCCCCGCCGTCGGAGCTGACCGTCGCGGTCACCCGGCACCGTTCCTCACGCTCGTGCTGCAGGTACCAGCGGGCGGCGAGGGCGGGGGCGGCAACCAAGCACTGCGCCCCGGCGTACTGCCCGCCGAAGGGCAGCAGCACGGTGCTGGTCAATGCGTACAGCCGGGCGGTGTTCTCCACGAGGGTGTGCCCTTTCGCCGATGTCCGCCGGACCGTCGCCGATACGGCCGGCGGCTGCCCCTTGTGCTCCAGCCTGATCTTCAGGGCCCACGCGCCGAGTTCCGCGCCGACAGGCAGCGCCCAGCCCGCTGGCTGTCCACGCTCCCCGCGGGCCCCTCGCGCAGGCGGGCATCGGGGTCTCTCGTTCCGCTGGGCGGGACGAGAACGCCGACGCCTTCGTGCCGTCTCCCACCCGGCGGAATCGGGCCGATGGTCGGCCACCGGGCAGCCCTGGTGGGGGCAAGCTGCCGCCAGCCGCCGCCCACGGGCCGCGCGGCGTCCCTCCGCCGAGCAGAAGGTCCCCTGGATGAGCGAGCAGCACCCCCTCCCTGACGATTTCCGTACCTGGCTGACCGAGCGGGGAGAGGACGCGTACGCCCTGGCGTGGGTGGCCGAGGGGAGCGAGCCGACCGCTGGGACAGAGGCCGAGGTGCCCCGGGTGGGGGAGAGCGGGATCGCCCGCATGGGCGCCGACCTCACGCGCATCGCGCGGCAGGAGGTCACCCACGGCCGGCAGGAGACCGTGCGCCGCTGGCTCAAACTGGACGACGGAGTACAGCAACTGGCCATCATCACCGCCGATCCCGGCGGCTTGCGCGAGCACACTCCCGGTGAACTGGCCGCCGAGCTGATGCAGGACCCAGCCACCGACGCGGCCCGGCTCACCGACCTGCTGGCCAGCTGGTTGTACCGGCGTAACGCCGAAGCGCCGCAGGGCCTGGAGCTCGGGTGGATCGCCGCGGCCGCCGCCTGGACCTGCCACATGCGCGCCCTGGCCGGCTACCCGCCGCGCTCCGTACTCGCCCAGAGCCTGGAGCGCGCCGGCGAACAGGACGAGGCGACCGCGGACTTGGTGGAAAGCACCGGGCAGAAGGTCGTCAACCTCCTCGACCGGCTGGAGCGCCCCTACCGTCCCCGCGCCGAGCTGATCGAGGACTGGCACGCTGTGGCATCCCTGTCCGCCGACGTTCCGGCGCTCACGGAAATGGCCGACTGGCTGCTCGACCAGATCTCCCTGCGGGATGCGCCCGCCCAGCAGTTGCGAGCTGTCCTCGAGCCGGACATCACCGACTACCTGCGCGACCTGCGAGCCGACGGCGCCCTGTCGGGGGGCACCGTCCGCGCCCTCGACGCACCGCGCGCCGCGCACCTGGCCCAGGCCCGCGAGGCCGTCCGCGCCTACACCGCCGCCGCGTACTCGGGGCGCGAGCAGGAGGCGCAGCAGCTCCACGACGCCTTCCCGATCCCGGCCCGCCCCCTGGACACCAGCGGCCCGGCCGCCGCCTGGCGGCAGAACTCAGCCGCCGCGCAGGACGCTGTCGAGGACCTGAGCGCGCAGCGCGCCGCGACCACGGCCGAGGACAGCACCGACTACTTCGCCGATCCCGAACTGCTGAACGCCCAGACCTCCTACCTGGCCGCACGCGAGGGTCAACTGCACCTCATGCACGACGCGCTCGGCCGCCTGGCCTTTCCCGCCCCGGCCCCTCCCGACCTGCCCGAGGCGCTCGCCCCGGTCGCGGCCGCGCAGAGCCAGCGTCGCGTCATCGAGGCCTTCGGCACCCTGGAACGCGCGGCTCAGGTGCTGGACGGCCAGATCCACTACCAGCTCCAGCAGCCGGTGCCCGCCCACCGGCGTTCCGCCACCGGTGCCGAGAGCGACCTGCTGACCCGCACTCGCGACGCACTGAAGCACACCGCGCCCGCCGGAGTTCCCCTCGACGAGGAGTACATCCGCGCCCGTCTGCAGGCCATGGCGCGCCCCGCCGCCGCCCCGGACGCTCCCGACCCGGCGGCGCCCACCGCCCACGACGAGGCCCACGCCCAGGCGCTGGGCGCCGGTTCCACCACCCCTGGAGTGAACCGGTGACCTGGGCCCTGAGCACCGTGATCTCCCTGCTGCTGCGCGCGGTTGACCCGCTCATCCGGCGCGGCCTGCCCCACCTCGCCATGGCGGCCATGGCCACGCTCCTGTGCGGCACCGCCCTCGCTGCCGGGCACAGCCTCCTCTACCTGGCCCTGTGTTTGCCGGCCGTGGGGTGGCCGCTGGTGACCGTTGTGGTCGGGCTGCTGGGGGCGGTGGTGCGGCTGGCCGCGCTCGTGGGTCTGGTGGCGGTGGTCCTGCTCATGCCGCTGGCTATTACGGCCGACTGTCTGAGCTGGCGGCCGGGCGCCGAAGGTGACGAGCGCTCCACGACGATCCGGTAGATGCGCAGGGCGGTGGCTGGCCGGATCCGGGCAATGGGAAGAAGCCCTGCGCGCCCTGGGGTTCGACGCAGGCGACGAGCACACCCGGTAGACGCTCGCGGCCTGCACTAAAAGTCTCAGGCGCTGTCTTCCGGCGACGCTTTCCTGCGGGCCGGGGTGAGCCCGTTGAGTGTCTCGGCGAGCTTCGCGGTTGTCTCCTGCAACCGCTCGATCGCCAACTGCCGGCGGACCTGCCGCACGACCTCATCGGCCATGCTCGTGATGTCCACCCCGTACGTGCCGCCGGGCAGGTTCTGTTCGATGGCACGCTCGACGACTGTAGTCAGCCGGTCGCGCCCTGGCCTCACCGTCATGCGACCAGACCCCCTTCGCACAGACCAGCCTGGCGGGCCCGGAACAACGTCGTGATGGTCACCGCGTCGGTGATCTGACCGGCGAAGGCCATCTGCTCCGCCTCGGCGAAGGCGACGGTGCGCACCTGACGGATGCCGGTGCTGGGCGCGGGGTCGCCCACCGCGTCGATGCGCGCGGCGTACAGCAGTACCGCCTCGGCCAGGATCGCCGGGTCGAGGTGGACCTGGCCCAGGCCGATCACCTGCGAGGCGGTCGCACCGAGCTGGTCCTGCAGCTGCCCGGCCGCGTTCTCGGCGTCGCAGGCGCCCTCAACTCCGGCGCCCCTGAGGATCTCCCACTGCCAGGCGCGGGCTGCGTGCCGGAACCGGTCGACGAGCACGACCTGGTCGTCCAGCAGGGGGAGTACGGCCACCGGCGGCTCCGGCCGTGCGGCGAGCACCCGCAGACGGCGGGCCCGCTGCCCGTCGGGCAGGACCACCGGGTCCTCGAGCACCACCCGCTCCTGGTCACGGTGCAGAACCTGCCCTTCGGTCATCGGCCAGCGCATGATGCCGATCGCGCCGTCGCCGGGCGGGCTGGAAAACCACGTGGGGTGGGTGTCGCGCAGATGCGCGTACGCGGACTCGGGGGTGTGGTCCATCAGATCGCCGACGATGGCGGGCAGGGAGAGCAGGGAGCGGGGCAGCGGCACAGCGGGGGTCACGCGGCAACTCCTGGGTGGGCGGCGGACAGGTCGGCGGTGAGCTCATCGACGGCGGTGTGCGTCATGGGGCCGGTGGTGGTGATCCGCGCCCGGTCCCCGGTGTATTGCAGGTGCCACTTGTCGACCACCCAGTTCGGGGGCCGGTCGAAGGTGACGGTCAGGGAGCCGGGGAACCGCTGCGGCGATGCCCCCGCGGCCTCGAACTGCTCGCGTGCGTAGGCGGCGACGTCCTGGCATCGGGCGACCATGGCGGCCACACCGGCCCGTCCGAGGGAGCGCAGCCGCGTCCACAGCAGCAGTGCACTCAGCCCGCTGCGGGAGCCGACCACCAGGCGGTCGGGCACCTGGATCCCCAGGGTCGTAGGCGGGTCCGGCTCGCGGCGTATCAGGGAGATGCCCGCCGGGACGGGCAGGCCCAGAAGCCGGTGCCCGGACAGGGTGATGGAGTGCGCCCCGTGCGCGAGGGACCACGGCGGCACCTGGTTGCTGTGGGCGGCCGTCAACCCGCCCGCGCTCGCATCGACATGGACACGGACCGGTCCGAACGCGGCGGCCGCGGCGCGCAGCTCGGCCACGTTGTCGATGGCGCCGCGCAGGGGAGTGCCGCAGGTGGCCACTACCAGTGCCCCCGCCCCGCGCCGCATCCGTGTCTGCAGACACAGGTCGTCGGGATCCATCGTGCCGTCGGGCAGCGCCTTCACAAGCACCTTGTTCATCCCCAGCAGGTAGCAAGCCCGCACGACGTCGAGGTGAGCCTGCTCGCTGACGTACACCGACGGCTGAGGCAGCCCGCGGCGGGCCATGACCAGACCGTGCAGGAGCGCTTCGCGCGGTGAGGCCGCCACGTAGCCGTGCGCCTGCTCGGGTGAGGCTCCGGCGAGCGCGGCGAAGTAGGTGAGCACCGCCTCCTCGTACTCCCGGGTGCCGTCGTCGAACACGGAGGGGGCGTACGGGTCGCTGCGCTGATCAACGAACATGCCCAGCAGCGGGGTGAGTTCGGCCATCGCCTGGCCCAGGTGACCCGGAAAGCCGAGGAACGGCCGCTCGTCCCGGTCCAGGGCGCGGTACAGCTTGCGGATGTCGGCCGCGGCCGCAGACGGCTGGAAGCCAATGGTCAGGTCCCCCTCGGGCAGGTTCGGGGCGGTGCGGGGGCTCACGTCATCGGCTCCATACGGGTCGCTCGGGCAACAGGCGCCACCCATCTACGCCCGCCCGCAGCCGCCTCAGGCCGCCCGGGCGCCGAGCACGCCGTGGGGCGGGAGGATGCGGCGCACAACCGGGCTGCGTCTCCCGCCCCACGGACTTGACGGCCGCGGGCACTGGCTGCCTGTCGGCGGCGTCTGCCCGTGCGCCAACTCGTACAACTCCCGGCCCGTGCCCACCTTGCCGATCCCGAAGCAGCCCCCCGGCCCGGCGGTAGCCGAAGCGGGGCACCTCCTCGCGGCCGGCGGCGCAGCTCTCCCGCCCTGCGCAACGGCGCCCCAAGTTGCCGTTGCAGGCCGTGGGAGCCGGGCGGGGGAGCCGGTCACCGGCCGCCCAGAAGTGCGCAGCATCGTCGCTGCCAGGCCACTTCCACAGCACGTTCCTCGAAAGGGCTCCTTGATGATCCGCCGTATCGCGACCCGCGCCGCCGCCCTCCCCGCCGTCATGGCGTTGGCTGCTGCCGCCGTCCTGACGGTGAGCGCCGCCCCGGCCGCGCAGGCCGTCGGCGAGAACTCCAAGTGCACCGTGAACTGGTCGAACTTCGGCGCCACGGTGGGCAAGAACGGCTGGAACCTGCGCACCGGCCCGGCCACCGGCTACGCCAGCCTCGGCTACCTGTACCGCGGCGACAAGCTGACGGTGCTGTGCAGCCGCGGCAACTGGGACTACAGCCAGCTCACCCAGCGCTCCAAGTCCGGCATCCGCAAGGACACCCGGGGCTGGGTGCGTGACGACGGTCTGGTGGGCCTGGCGGGCTGAGCTCGCAGGTCGTGCGGGATCCCGTTTCCCCTGTCGGCCGCTGTGCCGAGATGCCGGACCGGTGCCGCAGGACACGTCAACGGGACGCACACCGTCCTGCCCCGCCAGCTACCCGCCCAAAGTGCCGGCTTCGCCGGGCGCCATCAGCGTGGCCTCGGCCAGGACCGCCTCAACGCTCGCCCCCTGCGGGCGAGTCACTGCAGTGAGCCCGGACCGCCCGGCTCATGAACACCTGTATCGGAGGACCCCATGAAGAAGCGCATCCGCGCCGCCACCACGCTGATAGCCGCAGCGCTCGCCGTCGGCGCCCTGGCGGCGTCCCCTGCCTCGGCGTACACCGTGCACAACGTCCGCGACTACGACACCACCATCGAAGGCGGCACCGGAATCCGCTTCCATACGGCGCCGGGCACCAAGACGACAGTCAAGGGGCTGCTGGCCACCGGCGACAAGATCAGGGTGACCGCGACGAACCCCGGCGGGTTCGGGAACTGCACCTGGTACAAGGCCACGCTGAGGGCCAAGTCGCGCAACGGCCTCCGCGCGGGCACCACGGGGTGGGTCAACTGGGCCTACGTGCACAAGGACGTCCCCAAGGGCACCCAGGGCTGCTGATCTGAGGGATCGGGTGTACCCGCTCGGCTCGCCTGCGCGACATTGTGGCGGCGGCCAGCGGGAGCGCGGCCTCCGAGGAGCCTGTAGTGAGGAGAACGCCGGGGCGTGTGCCGTGTCGGGCCGCCCGGTCGCCCCGGCGTGGGCACGCTGACGGTGCGCCGTCTTCCGGCCCGCCGACCGCCGGCCGAATCGGTTGGCGAGGCGACGCCACTGCAGCTTGCCGCCCCCACCGGCCTGGCCGGGACCCCGTGAGGCGGACCGGTGAGGGCAAACGCCGCGCCAGACGCTGGGACTTGCCCCTCGGCGCCGACCGCTGCCGGGGAAGCGGCGTTGAAGCGGACTGGGTGCCCTGTTGGGCTGTGCCACCAGCGGCTCGTCCCCGTGCCGCTGGCCCCGCCATCACGGCTTGCGCCCCTGACGAGCCAGCTGTGTGGGCAGCGCCGCGAGACAACCCGACTTTTCTTGCAGAGGCAGGCAGGCAATGGCCCACGCACAGGTCCGTGACGTCCCCCGCACCACCGCGGCGCCGGGCCCCGCTCCGCAGACATCCCCGCTGCCCACCCCGGCCGAACGGGCGCCCTCGCGCACCCCGCCGACCTTCCAAGACGTGCTGCGCCACCGATATTGCGGCCGCCTGCTGATCGCGTCGGTGACCGGACGGCTCTCGCTGGGCATGGTGCCCGTCGCGCTGATCCTGGCGGCGCAGGCCGACGGCCATTCCCTGGCCAGGGCCAGCCTGCTGGCCGCGCTCTACGGCATCGCCCCGGCACTCGGCCTGCCGCTGCTGGGACGGCTGGCCGACCTGCGCGGCCTGCCCCTGCCCTGCCACTTCGGTGCCGTCCTGGTCGCCACGGCGCTGGGCACTCTGGCTCTGGTGGGTACCTCGAACCTGCTGTTCACCGCCGTGTGCGTCGCTCTGGCCGGAGCCGGATGCCCGCCGCTGGAGGGCGGTCTCCGATCGCTGTGGCCCGCCCTACTGCCCGACGCCGCGCACATACGTACCGCCTACACCCTGGACTCCTCCGCCCAGGAGATCGTCTACGTCACCGGCCCCGCTCTGGCCATTGCGATGGCCACCTGGCTCTCTCCGGCCGCGGCCCTCTTCCTGGCGGCGGTCGTCACCCTGGCCGGTTCCCTCGCCTTCGCCACCGCCCGCCCCGCCCGCACCTGGCGGGCCGAGCCCCGCCGCCGTGACCCGCTCGGCGTGCTGCGTCCGCCCGCGATGCGCCCCCTGCTGGTCTCCCTGGTCTTTCTCGGCGCCACAGTTGGCTCCCTCGACGTCGCCGGGATCGCTGTGGCCGCACGGCAGGACGCGTCCTGGCTCGCGGGCGCGCTGCCCGCGACGTTCTCCGCGGCGGGGCTGCTCGGCGGCATCCTGTTCGCCCGTTTCCAGCCTGCGACCGCCCCGAGACCGCGTCATCTGATGCTGCTGGGCGCCGCGTTCGCGGCCTGCTGGCTCCCTCTGCTCGCCCCGCTGCCGGCCCCCGCGATCCTCCTCCTGTCGATGCTGCCGGGCGCCTTGTTCGTCCCCCTGCTGACCGTGGCCAGCCTGACCGTCACCTCGATCACCCCGCCGGGCACATCGACCGAGGCGGTCGGCTGGATGTCCAGCGCGATCCGCCTCGGCCTGGCAGGCGGCACAGCCCTGGCCGGCCCGCTCGGCGGACACTTCGCCGTCCCGCTGATGGCCGCTGCCCTGTGCGCGCTGCTGCTCTCGGCCCGTGTGGAACCCGTCCCGGCAGCTACTGCGGTGTGAGCCGCAGCAGCCCACAGGCGCCCGCCCCTACCTCCCGGCACGCCGGCCAGATCGCCGTGCCGGGCTTTGGCACATCCAGGCGCCCCGCCGGACCACACCGGGCGCGACGGCCTCGCTCTGCGGCCGCGCCGGGGGCAGCCCGCCGGACGGACCGGGGCTGCGGCGCAGGCGTGGATTTGTCCCGCACCCCAGACCACCGCACCAACTCGTTTCCCATCCAGGGGAATTAGTGGATTTCGTCAGCTTTTGTCTCTGGCGGTGGCGGGCCGCTCCTGTTGAGATCACCCTTGTCCGACCGACGCTTCACCATCTTCTCCGAGGAGCCTTCGATGAATCTGCGCCCGCTCATGTCCCGCCCGTCCACCGCTGTCCGCCCGGGTGAGGACCTCGCCACGCGCCCCTTCGCGCGGCCGTAGCCGCGGCACCGTCCCAACTCGGCGCCCGCCCCGGCCCCTTCACACGGCTCGGGCGGGCGCAGCCGTGACCGGGTACGCCGACGCAGTGACCGGCCTTGCCGCCCGGCTCCTTGGCGGCTCCTCCACTTCCCGGGTCCAGCACGGTGGCTCACAGCCCTCATCGCCGCACGCGCCACCAGGGCCAGGCAGACGCTCCGTGCCCACTGATCGACTCCAGCACCTACGGCCATCCGTAGCTGTAGGACACCGCCGGGCCGGGCCTGTCTGATGATCGGCTGCGTCTCACACGGGGCAACCAGGGCAGTCATTGGTGGGGTGTGGCGAGTAGGCCCGCGCGCAAGTCGCACACTTCGCGGCGCGCCCACGCTGCATATAGGCGTGCAGCTGCCGCTACGGCTAGGCCCCGACTGCGGCCTTGTCATCCACCTCCGCGGCGGACGCCTGCTCCACGTTGCCACCAGCGCCAGAGGCGGTGGCGTCGGCCTCGGTGGGGGCGGCATTCGTTTTGATGCCGGCGGAGTACATCACCGTGTTCCCCTGCTTGGTGCGCTCGCCGCGGGACGTCGCGATCAACCGATCGAGGCTGTTGCGTACGGTCTGCATGGTCGTCGCCCGGTCGGGATGTTCCTCAGCAAGCTGGGTGTGCAGTTCTTTGGTTGTGCGCGGTTCGCCGGGCATCTTGAGCAGCATGGCCAGCATGAGCTCGTGCAGTGGAGGTTTTGCCGGCTCGTTCGCCTTCTCGGGCATTGCCTGGCCCACCGGGTCCTTGGGTGCGGCCTTGACTGCAGGCTTCCTGGCCGTCGTTTTCTTCGCGGCTGCCTTCTTCGACGCAGCCTTGGCTGTCTTCTTGGCGGCGGCCTTGGCTGTCTTCTTGGCGGCGGCCTTGGCCGGGGCGTCCTGTCGGGGCTGCGGAACGGTCGCGGTCGAGTCGCCGCTCTCGTCCTTTGCGGGCGCATCTTCGGCCACCGCGGCGTTGGTTGCACTGGTTGCAGTTGTGGGAACGTCCTTCAGGTGCTGAAGCAACCAAGCTTCGTCGGTCTTGAGTTGCTCCAGCTCCTGTGTGAGTTCGCCCTGCCGAGTGCGGTTGGCCTGGAGGTCGTCGGCCCATTGCTGGGCGTACTTGGTCTGGATGGTGTTCGCGGGCGCGTTGGCCACGGCGGTAACTCCTTGTCCTGGTGTGTTGCTGCGCATGCTACGCACCGCAGTCGGGGGGTAGTTGCTCTCCTGCACGGCGCCCTGCCTGCAGGCACGCTCTGCAGGGGCTCGTTGCGCCCCGTGCGACAGCTGCGCAATAGGCTTGGTGCTGTCGCCGGGGGTGACGGGGGAGGAATGACATGTCCAGCCTGACCAGGGACCACTGGAGCGAGGATGCGGCCTGCCGCAGCAGCGATGAGCCGGACATGCTGTTCGCTGACAGCGCTGGTCAGAACCGGGCCAAGTCGGTCTGCTCGGGGTGCTCTGTGCGGATCGAGTGCCTGGCCGACGCCCTCGACAACCGCGTCGAGTGGGGCGTGTGGGGCGGTATGACCGAGCGGGAGCGCCGGGCCCTGCTCAAGCGACGGCCCAACGTGGTTTCCTGGCAGCGGGTGTTGGTGGAGGGGCTCAGCCTCGATGCCCGGGCCAGGGGCTGAGAGGTCGGGGAGTTGCGAATGATGCCCGGCCCCTCCTGGGATTCTTAAAGAAACTGCAGGTCAGCATGCCCCCGTTCCCAAGCGAGGGGCTGAAGGGGCCGAACCCTCAGAATCTTTGTTTCAGCCTTCGCCCCCGTATGAGGGGCTGAAGGGGCCCAACCTCAACAATCCTCGGACCCGGCCACTGGCGGCCTGCTCAGGGGCTCAAGGGGCCATGATCTGCAAAAAGTGCGGCACGTCAGAACAGTGTGCCGTCCGGTGGGTCGATTGCGGTGGTGTCGCTTGCGGGGCGTCGCCCGCGGGCTCGGTCGGTGAGACGGCCGTATACGCCGGGCAGCACGGTGCGGGGGTCAACCGCCTCGTGAGGGGTGGCGTCCTGGTACTGGCCGTCCGGCTCGCTGCGGTCGTTGTCCTTGACGTAGAAGACGCGCCGCCGGTAGCGGCGTGAGGGTTCGGTGGGCTCGGCGTTCCCGCTGAGTTCTGCGTATCCCACGATCCGGCCGGCCCGCATGGCTCCGCTGGGGCGCCCGGTCCTGTTCCTGGTCTTCTCGAACATCCACCGCACGTAGTCGTACGTGGCCTCGACTACCTCCTGCCCCTCAACCCAGACGATCCCTACCTCCTGGGAGAGGCTCGCCGTCGCGGGGTCGGACATCGGCGTCACTCCTGGGTACGTCGGTTCGTGGCGGGGCGAGGGAACGGGGGCCGAACGAGGGGCTGCCCCGGACCCTGCGTTCTCACCGCCCATGTGAAAGGAAAGCAGCAGGTCAGGGAGGTTCTCAGAAGACATGGAGAGGCTCACAGGGGCTGAAAGGGGCTGGAATCTTAGGTTGTTGAGCTGCGTCTCGGGGATCCCCTCTGGGGGGAGATTCCCTAAAGTCGGCCCCTTTCAGCCCCTGCCGAGGGCGTGTGGGGTGGCCTGACCTGCTGTTTCGTGGTGAGGGGCTGGGCTGGGGCGTCAGCCCCTGCGTGAGTCCCTGGCTGAGCCCCTGTGTCATGAGGTGGTCCTCTCGGTTGTTTCGGAAGCCTCTGTGAGGAGTCCGAGGCCGGGGAAGAACCGGTTGCCGTTGGACTTGGGGAGGGCTTGCCCGGTGCGGATGCTGAGCCGCTGGCGGACGGACTGGGCGAAGGTGCGGGGATTGACCGGCGCGACTTCCTCGGCGCGGCACCAGTCCCGGTAGGCCTCGCCGAGCTGCTTCTGGAAGGCGCGGTGCCCGCTGTCCAGCACGCAGCACTCTTTGAGGAAGCGGCCGACCGAGTCCTCGGTCTCCTCGTAGTCCTGGGTGGCCAGGCGCACGCCCTGCGGGCCGTCCAGGCGCAGGTCGTTGCCGTTGAAGTACTGCACCGCCCCGTCGATCAGCCACTGCAGGATGCCCGGGCCTTCCCCGGCGACGAGGCGCGCCCCGAGGTTGTCCACCACGCGTTCGCTGGGCACGATCCGGTCGAACTCGATGATCCGCATCCGGCGCCAGAAGCCGTAGCCGCCGGCCTGAACCGTGGGGCGGTGGTTGCCGACCAGCCACAGCTTGTGCGTGGGCTCGAACGAGTAGAAGTTTTCGTACATGCGACGGGCCTTGATTCTGTCGCCACCGGTGAGGAGCTTGAACTTGGCCTCGTCGAAGCGGGACTCCTGGTTGATCTCCGAGCACACCACCAGGCGCCGCCCCTGCAGGTCGGCCAGCTCGGTGGGGTGGTCAGCGTAGGGGGAGGCCATCAGGAAGTTCGGGGGCGCCGAGTCCGCGTACTCACCCAGCAGGGACAGCAGGACATCCACGAGGACGGACTTGCCGTTCTGCCCCTGGCCGTGCAGGAAGGCGAGTACCTGGGCTCCCTGGTCGCCGGAGACGGAATAGCCGCACAGCAGCTTCAGATAGGCCTTCATCTCCTGCCCGGCCGCATCGTCACCGAAGGTGTCGGAGAGGAACCGGTCCCACATCGGCGTCGGCATGACCCGGGGCGTGACGGACGTGGCGTGGGTGTGCCCCTGCTCCGGCGTAGCCGGGACCATCCCGCCCGTGCGCAGGTTGACCACGCCTCCGGGCGTGCACAGGGCGTACGGATCGGAGTCCAGATCCTCGGGCTGCAGCGTCAGTTCCGGCAGAGTCTCGGCCACCTTGACCAGCGAAGCGGCTCCTCCGTTGAGGATCCGCCGGCGGTACTTCGCCAGGTCGCTGTCGGAGTGGCGCAGGTTCTCATCGGTGCGCGGGTCCCTGCGCGGCATGCTGGATGCCAACTGCAACGCGGAGTAGCGGATCGCGGTGGTGTTGGCATCCGGCACCCACCGGTACTCCGCCCACCGGTACCAGCCCATCGAGTGAACGTACCGGTAGTGCTCGCCGTACACCCGCTGGAACAGGTGAGCCATGTCCCAGTCGTTCAGTTCGTCCGGCAGCAGCACCACAGGCCGCGCGGGACCCGTCGCCGCCTCACCTGCACGCGGCGCGCCCAGGAGCGGATCGTTGGGCGCTCGGCTGGTCGGAACGGCCGAGCTGGCGCTTGTGTAGCTCATAACTCAGCGGTCTTTCGTCGGGTTCAGGGGGCGACGCTGCCCAGCGACCAGTCCTTGCCGGATGATCCTGTGCGCCTCGCGTTCTCGCTGCGGGCGAGCCAGCACGGCCGCGTCCACCAACGCGCGGTGCGCGTCGGCGTCGCTTGCCACCAGACCGGCAGCGACAAGACCTCCCATGGTGAAGGCGGCCCTGTTCAACTTGGTGCTCCAGCCGCTGCCGTCCGGCACCTGCGCGCAGTCGGTGACCTGCGCCAGGGCGGTGGCAGCAACAGCGCTGGCCCACGCGGAGTCTGCCTGCGGCGCGGCGATCTGCCGGGCCAGGTTGGGCACCGAGGCCGGCCGCGGCCGGGGAGCCGCACGCAGCAGATGACCGGTGCGCTCCAGCGCACCGGCAAGCCACGGCGGCAGCAGCGCCGCACTGCGTACCTCTCCTACGGCCCGGTACAGGCCGGACTGGGTCCGCGTCCCCGGCGCCACGATGTAGCCGCCCTGAGCCCGCACATCCAGCTGCCAGCCCAAAGACCGCCCAGTGTGATCACCGCCCGCCGAGCTCGCCCAGCAGGTCCCCCGCGGGGCGGTGAACCACAGATGCCGACCGCCGCTGGGCGTGGCAACCGTCAGCGTGGGCACATCGCCAGTGCTCGGGCCGCCGGCCAGCCGGGCAAGGAGCTGCCAGGTGTCCAGGCCGGTGCGAACCGACTGCGCGTCCTGCTCCGACACCACGAGCCCAGGAAGCACCCGCTCGGCCGGGCCCGGCTGCGTGGAGTGACAGTCGACATCGATCACCACGAGCCCGGCCGAGCCCGTGGCGACGCCGACGCCCGGAACGGGCCGCTCGCTCCACCACTGATCGACCCGCTCCGGGTTGCAGGTCGCTGCGTAAAAGCCGTGACACCAACGGCCGCGCGCGATGCACGGACAGGTCGAGGCCGCATGGTCGACGTACTGCCCACTGCTGCGGCGGCACCGTGCACATCCAGGACGGGGGGTCTTGTGGCCGGGCTGCAACGGGAACACGGGCCAGCCGCGCCGCGCGAACCAGGAGGCCACCGAGGCAGAGTTACTCTCCACCGGACCCTGCCTCCCCCCGGTGTGAAACCGCCGGAGACAGAACCGCCGAGCGACGGGCCCGGTCCTCGGGAGCAAGACGGTCAGCTGGCCAGCGCGGGGAAGTCGTCAACACCCACACCGCCTTCCTCTACCACGACCTTCTGCATCGTCGTGGCCCACCGGCCCAGCGGCATCAACACCAGCGGCTCAGGAGCATCCACGTCCTGGTGCAGCCAGTCGGCCACGGCCTCCAGAGCATGCTGCACCTCCACACGGCTGCCATCGACCACCAGCGTCGTCCGTGCCTCGACACTGCCGCATTCCAGCAACTCGCGCGCCAGCGCCATCGCCTGCCGGTCACGGGCCAGCGCCTCCTGCGTGCGCACCCCAGACTTCGCCCGGCGGTTCGTCGACCGCGTCGCGCTGAGCGCGTTCGCGCACAGCGCCAACACGGCATCCACCGCACGCAGTTCATCGGCGGGCGGCATCAGCCCGATCCGATTCAGATTGCGCAGCGTCTGGGTGCCGACGCCAGCCTGCGCCGCGACCCACCGCTGAGACCGCGGGCGCAACAGCACAGTCAAGTCCGGAGTCACAACAGTCCTTGCTAGTCGAGCAGCCGTCCGCACACGAACGGACAGAGTGGAGATCGGGCCGGCGCTTCGAAGGTGAGTGACCCTCTACCGCCTCAAGCTGCGCGCTACTTAACTGCACGAAGGAACGCCAGGTCAAACAACACGCCGCAGATGAACACACAAGTCTGCCACGGGTCAGATCTGCGCAGATCACAGCCCTGCCATGCGATGCGAACAGCCCTGCGACGGGACGCCGGAACTCCCCGTCGCACCCGCCTCATGGCGCGAGAGGCCGGTAGACCCTCACCCGCAGATTGCGGACAACGCGACCACTCTGGGGCAGGCGCTCCTGCTCAGCCCCACCGCTTCGGCAGCCCTGCGGCGGTCAGCGCCCCTCGGCAGACGCGAGAGCCAGGTCAGCCGGATGCCTGGGGAATGCAGCACGCTCATGCCCGGATGTCGTCGATGCTCATGTCGCCGCGAAGGCGCAGATAGCGGACCGGATGGCGGTAACGCCCGCCATCGACGGCCGTGTCTGCCGCGATCTCAGCGACGAGCTCGGGCACCACACTCCGGAAGACGAGCGGCGTCGAGGAACCCCAGCCGGCACTGAAGCTACGCCCGTGCCAAGGGTGTTCGGGACCGGCGGGCCGCAGCACCTCACGCAGCTCGACGGCTGCGGCCCTGGACAAGGGCGTGGTCCGTCCGACCATGCGCAGATGGCCCGCCGCATCGAAGCGGCCGAGCAACAGACTCCTGGGGGAGTCGGGGGTGCCGGTGACAGCGCCGATGACAGCCTCCGTCGTCGTGCGGGTGCGCAGTTTGTCCCAACCGCGCGCTCCGGGCCGGTACCGGGAGGACGGGTCTTTGATCACGACGCCTTCGATCCCGACCGCTCCCCACGCCTCATCCAGCCAGCCCCTGGCAACCTCTGGATCGTCCGTCTGAGGGCACAGCGCCCACGGCGCACTCAAGCGCCGGTCGGCGAACAACTCCTCGAGCACGGCCCGACGCCGATACAGCGGCTCCTGCAGCAGAACCGTCCCCTCCAGCTCCAGCAGATCGAACACGACCAGATGCGCGGGCTGCTGCACGGCCGCGCGACGCGCCGTGGCGCCCCGCCGACGGGCCCGCTGCTGCAGCGCAGCGAAGTCGAGCCGCCCCGCACTGCTGACCACCAGCTCGGCATCGAGGACCGCCTCCACGCCGAGCTCGGCGGCCGCCCGCGCGATCTCCGGGAACGCACCGGCCAGGTCCGCGCCCCGCCGGGACTGCAGGTACGGGACCGGCCGGGCGAAGACGACAACCCGGAAGCCGTCTGCCTTCTGCTCGAACACAGCCCGGCGCCCGCCCGCGGCGGGCAAGGCGGTCACCGAGCGGGCCAGCATCGGCTCCACAGGAGGGGACAGGTGCACCCCTCCACCCCTACGCCATCGCGGCCCGGACCGCCTGGCGGATCATCCGGCCACAAATGCAGACGCTGCCTCCCGCCAGGCGCAACGTCCTGCACCGTTCGACCCGGGGCCGCCCCGCCGTGCCGACACTGACCGGGCAGCCAGCGCTGCTACGCGTCGAAGAGTTCGGCTGGGGGAGGCCGCCGTGGAGGACGTCGAGGCAACCGACATCACGGTCATGCGTGAGCGAGGGGCACTGCCTGCGTTCATGAGGTCGCGGATCATCCGGCCCCGCACGGCATCCACCGCAGCGCAGCGTCGGCGGCCGGCCGGCCCGCACGCCAGCGGCTTCTACAACGACCACTGATCACGGCGAACGGAGGGACCACATGGAGACCAGCGTGCTCAAGTACCCGCGGATCTCGGAGGTCGTCGACTCACTCGTGGCCGCCGGGGGAGGACGCGTCACCTACGACACCGGCTGCGGCGGCCGGGAGATGCTCATCGCAGCCAGCGCGCGACTGGCGGTCGAGACCAACACCCCGCTGACGATCGTGGAGGGCCGCATCCTCCACTCCGAAGTGCGCGCCTTTGTAAGCGAGTTGCAGCCGGACATCCGCTGCGCGGTCATCTCCGCCGAGGAGGCGGCTTGGCAGCCGGCCGGGAGCATCACCGGCGTCCTGGCCGTGCACGCGGACGTCCTGCGCTATGCGGACGTCCGCGAGCCGCTGCTCGCCATGGCGCGCAGCGCCGACCACCTCGTCGTAGCCCGCCACGACTACAGCGACACCACCCTCGACTCCCTCGCCGCCCCCGGGCTCGAACTGCGGTACGGCGACCTGATGCCAACCGTCCCCCAGAACTCCGGGCCGCGGTACGCGCCAACCGTCCCCCAGAACTCCAGCCCGCGCCCTGAGGTGTTCGAACGCCGAGAGACCGCCCTCCGGTCCGGCGCCATCCCCGAGGACGCACCTGCCGACCGCCGCTGGATCTCGCCCTCCGGCGAAGCACGCATGCACAGGGTCACCCGGCAGCTCGACCAGGCGTCCGAACAGGACGGACCGGAACGATCGGATCCGGACGAGGTCAGTCGACGTGCCGAGCAGGTCCGAGCACAGCAGCGACAGCGAGCCGCCGACTACCCCGCACCACCCGAATCAGACCCTGGCCGTCCGGCTCCCCAAGCGCACGAGCAGGCCGTCGTGCACCAGCAAAACCGCCCCCAGGGCCCCGGCCTCTCCTAGCCTCTTGTGCAGAGCCGGAACAGTGCGACGCGTGCCCGCACCGCTAGCCAGCCCACGTCGCGGAGAGAGGCCCACATGAACGATGCACTCAGCGATCCCGAGGCGGCCCAGCTCGTCGACTCACTGGTGGCCTCCGGGGGAGGCGTCCTCTCCTACGGCCTCGGAGCCGGCGGTCGGGAGATCGCTGTAGCTGCGGGAGCGCTACTGGCCACCGACACTGGAACACAGCTGATGGTGGTCGACTCTCGCCTCCTTCGGCACCAGATCCGGGCCACCGTCACCGCGTCGCACCCAGACCTCACCTGGGCGTTCATGTCTATCGGGGAGGCGATTCAGTACCCCGAGCGCAACATCGGCGGCGTGCTGGTCATCACTGCCGACCTCACTGTCGACCGCCTGCGCAATCCCGGCATACTCGAGGCGCTTCGCGCGAGGGCAGACACAGCCGACCGCGTCATCGTGGCCAGCCGTCACGTCGACGAACCCGTACTCAACGCCTTCGCCAGCCAACACGCTCGCTTCGTCCTCAGCCCTGGTGTCCCGGCGTCACCCGTCTCGTATCAGCCCAGGCACCACGCCATGGCACGTGGGGCAGACGAGACCGAGACCGTCCGCCCCAGCGCCGCCCCCTCACACGTTCAATTCCCACCACCCAGCATCGAGATCGACTTGTGGGCTGGCGTCCGGCGCAAGCAGCAGTTCATCCGGCAACTCAGCCCGGCGGAGGCCCCGGCACAGGACCCGGTGAGCTACGAGGACCTGGGCAGCGTGATGGACAGCGTGGACCCCGATGAGCTGCGCGCCAGGGCCGAGCAGGTCCGTGCACGGCAGCGACAGCGAGCCGCCGACTACCCCGCACCACCCGAACCAGACCCTGGCCGTCCGGCTCCCCAAGCGCACGAGCAGGCCGTCGGGTACCAGCAAAACCGCCCCCCGGGCCCCGGCCGTGCTTAGAACACCACTCAGGAGGAACCCGCGATGCTCAACCGGAAGAGAGGGCGTGAGGCCGTACTGCTGGCGGCGCTGCGCGAATCGGCCCTGCGCTCCATCTGGCGCCTCCACCAGGAAAACTCGACGCGCACTGGCGGGTCACACCGGACCACGCCCAGGTACTACTCGTCCTCAAAGGCATGCAGCCGAACAGATTTGACCTGGCTGTGCGCTTCGGCGCCCAGGAGCCGGATGAGAAGAACTTCTTCCTCGGGCTGGCCCGTCATGAGGAGACCACGGGCCCAGTGAGCCTGTCGATCTACCCGGACCAGGAGGACGTCGTCCGAGCAGCCACCGCACTGCAAGCAGGGGACGAGGGGCTGTTTTCGAGCCTGGGGATCGGCGTTGAAGCCGAGATGCTGTGCCGACCGCTCAACCGGCTGGCCCGCCAGCCGAGGTGACACTCGTCTGGTGCGCTGAGAACGCCGCTGACCGAGCAGCGGGCCCAGAAACCGACCTGCGCGCCGAGTTACTCCGCCAGGGGCACACGCGCGACCAGCAGCACACGGCGACGGGGCTACCAGGAGCGCTGCGACTGTCTTGGCGGGCTGACGTGCGGTTGGGTCCGCTGCGCGTCGAGTTCCCGTGTGGCGGGCGGATGGTGCGCAGCGGCCGCACGCTTTTGGCTGGCTGCCCTCAGCCGGCGCGCCAGGGCAGCGACGTCGGCCTCACGGCCCGCGAGCGGGTCGGCCGCCTTGCGAGAGCTCTGACCGGGCCGGAGGTTGCCGACCTCATCGAACCGCGCCGTGTACCGCACACTGGCACCGTGCCAGCGCGCGGGCGCGATTGCCGCGCCCACGGGCTCCGTGAAAGAGGCGCGGTGAGTGGTCCAAGGGGCGGCCGATGACCGCCAGACCATGCCCGTCAACTCGACTTCGATGCCCGGTGAGTCGGTGTATCTCAGCCAGCTCGACTTGACCGTGTGCGCGGGCACCTGCTGCCCGTCGGCCAGCCGAACCTGGAACGAAACGTGCGTCTCCAGCGCGGCACTGCGGTCGATGGCCTGGTCGTGGGCGGCGTCCTCCAGTGCGGCCCGCTGCGTGGTGTTCCACTCTGCGTCGGCTGGAAGGCTGCCGTGCCCGATGTGATCCAGCACGAGCTCTGCTCGCTCGCCGCCGTCACGCTGAGGGTTGTGCACCACGGCGTGCAGCCGCGGCGGCAGGACCAGCCGCAGCCCGCCGTGCAACTCCTGCTGTTCAGGGTCCGGCCCCTGGGCGGGCGCTTCGCGAAAGGAGGCCCTCCACAGCAGGGCCTCCTCCTCCAGCCGTTCCCCGGACCGGTATTCGGCTGCGCTGTGCCCATCCAGGCCGTAGTACCTGTTCTGGTAGGCGTTCTTGGCGCGCTGCGCCGCCACCTGCACGGCGTCAAAGTACTGGGCCCACTCGCCGAAGGGGCGGTTGTGGATATTGCGCTCCGGCGCGGGGTCGGCATACCGGTCCCACCAGGCTGCTCCCTCAGAGGTCCGGCGGCCGTGGTCGACCCAGGCCGAAGGATGCGCCGCATACAAGGCATCCATCATCACCGGGGCGAGATTGCGGCGCTCGAAAGCAGGCTCGACCTCGAGCATCCACACCGACAGAGCCTGCCCGTCGGGATGCACCACGAAGTCGATCCTTCCCGCGTGCTGGCCCCCGGCCGTGGCGAGCAGACGACGGGGCGTCCACGCGCCGCCATGGCTGACCTTCCAGTCGGTCAGCCACAGCCCGACACCCGCCTCGTCGTCGAGCCATGCCTCCGCCCCCGCCATGGTCGACTATCCGCGACCGGCGGGCAGTCCGACCGCCGACACAACGCGGCTGCTCGCACCCCGTACTCCGGGAAGAGCCGATACGGCCGCGCTCACTGCTGCTTCCACCTGCTGTACGGCCTCCGGACTCGGCAGTCCCGGTATGGCATCCGGCCCGACCTCAAGCACGGCCTGGACCGCGACCGAGGCGCTTTGCCCCTTGGCCACCGGTGCGGGGGAGGGGTGGCTCACCAGCTGGGCGGTGCACGAGACCTCACCGCCTCGCGCGGGCTGAACGATGGGGCCGAAGATGACCTCGCACGTCCCGGTCAGCGTTTGCATCAAGCGCGCCACCTCCTCGGCCGGCCCGGTCAACTGCACCTGCGTGAAAGCCGGCCCCGGCGCGGAGTTGCGATCCATGACGTCTCCCTGTGTTCTGGCGGACGGGCATCCGTTTCCGTTCGAGCTTGGCGAAGCTGCTGAAACGGCTCGTTGTGCAGTATCAACCAACCCAGCCCGCCCCTCGGATGCTGACGTGCAGCTGCCGTCCTGAACAGCCGCCGTCAGCGTTGCGCCCGTGTTGCGGGACATGGCGGGTGAAAGCAAGTCTCCACCTCCCGCTGAGCGGAACGATCAAAGGCCAAGCAGCCAGCGATGGTTCTGCTTCGGGTGTCCTGTCGTGCATGACGTCACCGCACCGTGGCCGCCGGACTGCCGGCCTTGGAATCCGCGAGTACGCCGGAGGGCAGGCGCTCGACTTTCTCGCGTGCGAGTGGGCTGGCCTGACCGAGCGGGACGCTGCGGTGACTGCGTACCAAGATCCGGCCTGGCTGCTGGGATGGGCACGACAACTGCCGCACCAGCCGGTGGTCTTGGCCGTCCTGGAGGGGGCACGCCCCATCTCCGCTCTGGCCCTGGTCCGAGAGACCGCCCCCACGGGCCGCACGTGCATCACTCCCTTGTCCTGGCCCGCTTGCGAACAGGTCCGGCCCGTAGGGGAGAGCGAGGAGGCAGCCAGCATCCTCATCCACCGTCTGCCCGAACTCGCGGACAACGTCGTGGTCGCCGACCTACCGGAAGGATCTCCTCTGGACCGGCAGGCGCACAGATGGTGGGGCAGACCGGACACCGAGGCCCTCTACGCCACCATTCCGCTGCCCGTGGACCTGACAGGCCTGTCACGGTCGACGAGGCGTGACCAGGTGAGGCGTCAACGGGCCGTGCGAGCGCTGGGCGGCCGCGTTGCCTACCACCGCACCAGCACCGGACCAGAGCTCCTCGCCGCCTACGAGGTACTGGAAGACCTGCACCGGCGACGCAACGCCCTGCGGCTGCCCACCACCGGCCGGACCGCTGACCTTGGACTGCCCTGGAGGCATGTCCTCGAGGAATGCTCCAGCATGGCGTTCATCGCCACGCTGACCTTGGACGGTCAAGCCGTCGCCGCCCAGCTGTGCCTGCGCCGCGCGGGCCGCGCGTACTCAGTCCTCACAGCGATGGACCCCGCACACCGTGATCTGGCGCCGGGGCATGCGCTATTGCAGCTCCTGTCCGAAGACCTGGCAGAAGAGGGGTACACGGCCCTGGACCTCGGCCGTACGACAGCAGAGGCGGGGCAGCGCTCCTACAAGGCCGCCTACGGCGCCACATGGACCACCCTCCGCACCTACACCGCTCCGGCAGCAGACGGCCCGCACCGCAGCACAGGGCGCGCACCGCAGTTCGCCGACGACCTGGCTCTGCCTGCGGCGGGAGTGCACCTGTCCGATCCAGTGCCGGCCTCCTAGCGGTCCGGCGTTTGAGCGGGACCGCCATCGAACGGCGCCCGGCAGCCTGAAACTTCACCGCCCACCGGGCGGCACCCCGCCGCCGGGACAAGGGGAGAGAGCGCGTGCCCAACACTGACCGCCTGTACGCCCTGTCCAGCACCTACAACAACCCCTGGTGGCCGCACGATCCCGGTCCCGGACTGCTGATCAACGACGCGGTCGTAGCGATGCGATGGTTCCTGACCCACGAGCGGGAGGAAAACCTCGCCGTGGCCGGACACGTCAGCGCTGACGAGGGTGCCACGTGGCAGCCACTGCACCCGCGCGAGCTGCTGGCCGATGCCGAGCGCGCCCTGGTGAGCGCGGTACCGGACCCCGGTGAGGAGACTCGCCGCACAGCTGCCCTGCTACGGGACGCGATGGCAGCCGAAGCTGCCGACTGGCTCGATCACCGGCTGCGCTACGTCGAGCCGGACGACCCCTTCCCGTACCGCACCGAAACACCCGGGCCGTCCTCGTGGCGGCGCGCTGGTCAGATCTGGGCCCTCACCCTGGGCACCGTTCCGCACGACCTGGTCCTTGCCCACCTCACCCCCCAGCACGCCGCCCCGAATCCCGAAGGGCACGGCCTGCTGCGCACGGGCGCTCTCGAGATGCTGGAGGTACTCGCTCTGGCCGACGAACCCGCCAGCGCGGCACCCGCCGAACTTCTGGGCGCCCTGGCCCACCTGAACCGGCTGACCTTCGTCGAGCTCGGCCAGCTCCGCGCCCTCGCCCAGGACGCGGAGGAAAGCATCATCGGCCACCTGATCACCCGCCTCCCGGAGACCGCTTCCGTGGCCGAGGCTCATCCCGACCCGCAGCACCCCGCGCACCAGGCGGCCCGCGCCTACCTGCACCGCCTGTCCCTCATAGGCGCGGACGGGGAGGAGCGTCTGCTCGCCGACGCAGCCCATGCCCTCACCGAGCAACTCGCCGTTGCCGAGGCCGCGCAACCGCCGCCTGCCCCCGACACCGCGACGGAGGAGAGCGTGGCGGCCGCGATTCCCGGCTACCCCAAGCGCCTGCCGGACGACCTGCAGGCCGCCGCCCAGTGGAGGCTCCTGTCACCCGCGGCCCGACGCTCGGCCGAGCGGACTATGGAGCACCTGGTCCAGGCCGCCGCTGCCCTCACGCAGGCCGCAGCAGCAGCCGACCCGCACCGGTTTTCCTCCGCAGGGGAGGAGCAGGCCCTGCGTGCCTACAGCCAGGTCCGCGGAGAACTGGACGAACTCACGGCGCGTCACGCGCTGCTGATGCACGCGAGTGTTCTGGCCGACGCAGAGGAGGCCGCTGTCCCAGCCGGCCGCGCCGCCGTCATCGCCGCCGGGGAGGCCACCGAGGCGCAGCACGCCCGACCCCGCACGGCCGGTGAGTTGATGGCGGAGCAGGAAGCGTTCATGGCGCACGTCAACGCCGAGGAGGGACACATCGCGCAAACCCTCGACACGCAGCGCGCGCTGACCCGAGACGCGTTGCGCCGGAACTTCCCCCAGGCCGTCACCCGCACCGGCCTGCACACGGTGCGCACGCAGCTGATCGAGCACTCCGGTCTCGGTCTTGAGGACTACAACGGAACCTACCGCGCGCTCAGAGCTGCCCAACTCAGGCTGGAGAGCATGGAAGCCAGCTATCGCAGTGGCACCGTGGAGTTCGGCCGCCCATCGGTGACTGCCGAGCAGGTCGACCAGGCCCGCGGGACTGTGCAGAAGGCAGACGCCCGCTTCACCGAGGTGCAGCACAGCCGCCCGCTGACACTGCGCGCGGTCAAAGCACTGAGCAGCGCGGCGGCCCTGGAGCCGGCCCCGTCTGATTCCGCTGCCGTACGCGCCGCCCGGCTCGCGGCTCAGTCCCGCGAGCGGACCCGTCCGGCCGCGCAAACGGCGCCACACAAGGGCTCCACGGCCGACCAGCAGCAGACCCGGGATCTCCAAGCGCCGCAGACCGGGAGCGGCGTCCGCCTGTCCTGAACTGCTGGCGCGCGACGGCCGTCATCCTGTCTCCTCGGCGTCCTCACCGGCGGTTAACGGTGAAGCCGCTCTTGTGGAGTGCTTCCGTCCAGACATCGCGGTCGAACCACTTGGTGGTGACTCTCACGGCAACGTCCGCGCGGCTTCTCATCGTGATGTCGAATGGAGCAGGGGTTGGCCAGCCCTTGTTCGGCAGGTGGATGAGACAGCGTCGGGTCCCTTGTGAGATTGCCCAGTACAACGGAGCGAGAGTCAGCAGCTGACACACTGCGTCACGAATCAGACACTTCACCTTCACGAGTCCCACACAACGGCGCATCATGCCCCCACAGCGCCAACGCCCCGGGGGAACCATGCACTTCAAGAGAAGCCACATCATCCTTGCCGCGCTCGTCATCGCCGCCGGCGTGGCCGTCGCGATCTGGCTGGTGGTCCGGCCCTCGTACGACGACATCGTGAAGGGCTGCCAGCAGGAGATCGATTCGTCCTCGACGAAGACCCATCGGCCCGACGCTTGCGAGGACGTGAACCAGAAGGACTACGACACGCTCCTCACGGCCTGGATCCTTCAGCACACGTTCGACGACATGCCGAAGAAGGATCGCGACATCCTCGACTACTACGACGACGGTTCGATCAACGGCAGCCTCGACTGACGGTTGAACCTGCACGGCCCCGCTCGGAGTTCCGGGCGGGGCCGTCGTCATGCGGTGGGGCTCAGGCGTCGGGCCGGGCCCGGTCCGCCGTACGCGTGGGCAAGCCCGTGGTCTCGCACTCCATGCAGATGAAGCCGAGCGGCGGCGCGCCCTGGCAGTTCCCACACTCCGCAGGCGGCTCGATCAACTGCCCCACCTCCATGCCGAACACCGCGGCGAGGGCCAATAGGTCGTCGACATCGACGCGCCGTTCGCCGGCCTCCAGCCGGCCCAACTCGACGGTGTGGATGTGGCGGCCCTGTCTGGCCAGGCGTTCGGAGAGTTCAGCGTACGAGTAGCGGAGCTCCTCGCGTAGGCGCCGCACGTTGAGCCGCACATTGCGGCCAGCGGGGCCGAGCGGGTACGCCGCTGCCTCGCTCACGTGGTCGGCTCCTCGCTCGGGCGCACCGGGCCCACGTGTGGGACCAGACCCGGGAACGGGCGGCCGATGGGCCGGACTTGCTCCCTCGGCTCCAGTGGTGGCCGCGATTCGGGGGTGAGCGTGAAGTGTTCGGCGTCCAGGTACAGCGCGTCGACGGCGTTCGGCTGTTCGCTCATGCGTCCCTCTCCTCGCTGCTCTTCACCAGGCGTCGAAGGGTACTCGCGAGTCCATCCGGTGATGCGGACCACAGCGGCCTGCGCCCCACGTTCGTCGGTCTGCTGGAGGAAGGTAACGGCCTCGGCTTGTAGGTCGGCGCGCGCTACGTCGAGCGCGCTGCCCGCGTTCATGCGGTCCCGCTGCCGTGCGGGCGAGCGCCGGGTGGCGGCAACTTGGGCCGGTAGGAGGCGTGGACGTCTGCCACGGCATTCCGCCACGTCGCCTGTGCGGCCGGCCCGTCACCTGTCCCGTGCGGATGCCGGTAGTGCGGGTGCGGCGTCCCGCTGTTGGTAGTGACCAGGGCGGCCAGCGGCTGGGCGGAGCGTGACCGGGCAGATGCGGCCTCAAGAGCCAGGCGCTGTTGCTCCTCGCTCAGCTCGTGCAGTCCTTTGACCTGCGCGCACAGCCGGTCCCAGGGGATCGTCGCGCCGAGCCGGGCGGCGTGCTCGAGGACATCGCGCGCCGCGTCCGCGACGGCGTCGATGCCGGTGGGGACAGCGGCCGGGGTGGGCACGCGCCGCGGGACGTCGCGCTTGGGCTGCCCTGGGGATGCAGGGCGTGCGGGGGTGGTCTCCGCTGGGGCTGAAGGAGGCTGGGAGACCTGCACGGCAGGCACCGCCGGCGGTGCAGCAGGTGCCGCAGCCACCGGCTTGGTGCGCGCCTTCCACGCGGTGATCTGTTTCCGCTGTGTGCGGGTCAGCCAGGGCTCGGCCACACGGGCCTTGTCCTGCAGCTGGGTCACCAGACGCTGCTGCTCACCGGGACGCAGGTGAGCGCGACGGCGGTCGAGGGTGTCCAGGAGGTCGGCGACTGCCTCGGCCGCCTGCCCCGCGCGGCTTTTCCCCAGGCGCTGTGTGCGGACGACGCGGCCACGCCGTGATGGGGGAGCAGGCGGGGCGCTGACGCCCACACCACGTTCCCTGCGCAGGAGCAGGTCGGCGGCGCGGCGCAGCAGAGCGTTCTCCTCGGCGCTTGCCCCGCCGCAGGTGGCGGTCTCGGCGCGAGTGAGGCAGTGGCGCAGTTCGCTGCTGGTGTGCTCGCCCTCGACGGCCTTGCACAGGGCGCTGAACGCCTGCTGTCGGTCGTCCGGGGCCTGGGGCGCGGCCACCGGCGGGCCCACGGCGGGCTGGGCCGCTGCAGTGCGCTGGGGGAAGACCCCGAGGGGGCGGCTGCTGCTGCGCAGGCGGCGGACCTCCTCGACTGCGGGCGTGGACAGTCCCCACGGCGTGAGGCGACAGGCGTCCAGGCTGACCCACTCGGTGTGACCGTGCAGTTGGGTGCCGATCATGACGCGGCGCCCGCTGTCGTCGGTGTCGCAGCGGATGCGCAGTACGTAGCCGTAGAGGGTCAGTTGGTGCGGATCGTGCGCGACGTGCGGGCCGAGAATGAGTTGCGTGCCGTCGGCGGGCGCGCTCAGTACGGCGTCCTGGTCCAGAAGCACCCTCAAGCAACCGTGGTGACCGCCCGGCTCGAACACGACCTCGCCGCCCAGCCGTTCGGCGTCCTGGGGCAGGCGCGCGCTGGCGCCGATGCCCTGGTCGCCCAGCCACGCGAGGATCTGGCGCTTGATGTAGAGGTGATCGGCGCCGGAAACGCCCACTGACGCCCTGCGGCATGTCATTCGCCCAGGCCCGGGGACGTGCGCAAAATGCGGGACGCGGGTCGTGTACATCTTGATCGTCAGACGGCCCTTGCACCCGCCCAGCCACTGCCCGCACCAGAACGTGCTCTCCGCGTGGGCTTGCCGGAACAGGCCCGCCTGCTTGGCCTGCATGGGCAGCAGGACGGGTATCTCCGATTCCGCGCTACCCATCACCGCGGTCTGCACCAGGCGCTGGTCGTGGGGCACGCCGCCTCCCGTACCGGTTTGGCTCGTAGCCGTCATTGTCCTTCCCCGTCCTTCCCCAGGCGGTGACCGCGGAAGCCAGGACGCAGACATAACGATCGCGCCCGCCGGATGATCCCGCCGCGCGGGAGCTCCATGCAGGACGCCAACGCAGCAGACGGGACACGGACCGCCACCAGGCGCTCGGTGCCAGGCGGACCTGATTGCCTCACAACGGCCCGCACGGCAGGAACCGGGTCACCCGCCGACGCAGACGCACCTGGATGAAGTCGAGGCGGGCATCCGCACGCACTCCAGGAGGCAGACCTATGAGCGTCGCGAGCGCCACCCCACCCCTGACGGGCAGGGCGCTGTGAGGCGGCCGCGGATCGTCGTCACGGGACTGGGATCCCTCACGCCGCTCGGCGCGGACATGCCCTCCACCTGGGATGCCCTGCTGGCGGGGGCCTCGGGGATCACCAAGCTCGACACACCGTGGGCACCACAGGTTCCTGTCGGGATCGCCGGAGTAGTCCATCACGATGTCGAGGCGGCCATCGGCCACGTCCGCGCGCGCCGCCTCGACCGCTCCCAGCAGCTCGCAGTGCTGGCCGCACGCGAGGCATGGGCAGATGCCGGACTCGGTGACGCGGGTGTCGACCCCGAGCGGGTCGCGGTCGCCGTCGGCTCCGGCATAGGCGGCGCCCAGACCCTCCTGGACCAGCACGATCTTCTGGGCCACACAGGGGCGAGCAAGATCTCGCCCTACACCGTGCCGCGGCTGATGCCCAACGGGGCGGCCGCCGCGGTCAGCCTCGACCTGAAAGCGCGGGCAGGCGCGCACGCCCCGACAAGCGCCTGCGCCTCGGGCGCCGAAGCGCTGTGGCTGGCCGCACTGTTGCTGCAAACGGGCCGGGCCGACGTCGTCATCGCCGGCGGGACGGATGCCTGCATCGCTCCTGTCGCACTCGCCGGTTTCGCCCGGATCGGCGCCCTGTCCCGCAGCGAGGTCCCCGAAGAGGCATGCCGCCCCTTCGACCGGCACCGCGATGGGTTCGTGATGAGCGAAGGGGCCGCCGTGCTGGTCCTGGAGCGCGAAGAGGACGCCCTGGCCCGCCGCGCCCGCTGCTACGCCGTCCTGGCCGGGACCGCGGTCACCTCGGACGCCCATCACATCACCACCCCCGCACCGCAGGGCCAGGTGCGCGCCCTGCGCCAAGTGCTCGCCGACGCCCACCTGGTCCCCTCCGACATCGAGCACGTCAACGCGCACGCCACCGGCACCCCTGCCGGGGACGCCGTCGAGGCCACCGTCCTGGCCGAGGTACTGCCGCACCGGCCGAGCGTCACCGCGACGAAGGCATCCACCGGCCATCTGCTGGGCGCGGTCGGCGCACTCGAGGCCGCGTTCACCGCCCTGACCCTGTACACCGGCACCGTCCCGGCCATCCGCACCCTCACCGAACCCGGCGACGGCATCGACCTCGACCTCGTCCACGGCAGGCCGCGACAGCAGACGCCGGGCGTCGGGCTCTCCACCTCGTTTGGCTTCGGCGGCCACAACGCCCTGATCGTGATGACCCGCCCCTGACCCTGCCCCCCATGTCCCGCTGGGAGTTGACCCATGCATCTGGATGTCGCCCGAGAACTCGAGCCCGCCGTCGCCGCCGCCCTCGACCGCCACTACCGACTCGCTGACATCGACTGGTCCCCGGCCGAGTACGTGCCCTGGGACGAAGGCGTCGACTTCGTCGAGAAGCCGTGGGAGGCGCACCAGTCGTCGTTCAGCCCCGAGGTGCGCGCCGCGCTTCACATGGCCCTGGCCACCGAGGACGACCTGCCCGCCTACCGCTCCAGCATCGACCGGCACTTCGGGCAGGACGGCCCGTGGGGGGAGTGGGTGCGCCGCTGGACCGCGGAAGAGGACCGGCACAGCCGCAGCCTGTGGGCGTTTTTGTGCGCGACCCGGGGCGCCGACCCGGCAGTGATGCAGTCCGACACCATGGCCACTATCCAGGCCGGCTACCGCGACGAGCACAAGAGCGTCCTGGACATGTGCGTGTACGTCACGATCCAGGAGCTGGCCACGCGCGAGTCCCACGCCCGCACCGGCCGCGCCGCCGGGGACTCCGACCAGATGGCGCTGCGGCTGCTCAAGCGGATCGCCCTCGACGAGAACCGGCACATGCTGTTCTACCGCGCCTTGGTCGACGCGGCCCTGGAGATCGACCCCTCCACCGCCATCACCGCGATCAGCCGCGAGATCCGCACCTTCTCGATGCCGGGCGAGCACACCGTGCCCGCCTACAAGCGCCGCGCCGCACTCATCGCCAAAGCCCAGATCTACAACCTCGACGTCCACCACCTACGGGTGATCAAACCGCTGGTGAGCCACTGGCGGGTCTTCGAACACACCGGCCTGGACGCGACCGCCGAGGCCGAGCGCGATCTGCTCGCCGAGTACCTGACCATGCTCGAGCGGGCCGCCGCTCGCGAGCAGGAGGTCATCGAACGCGCCAACGCCCGTCAGATGGCGGCCTCGTGCTGACCATGGCGGCCACCGCCGCCGTGCTCCTCACTGCCGTCGTGGCCCTGCAGATATGGGCGGCCGAGCGCCGCATCCTGCGCACCAACCGCGGCCGCGGCCGCGGCATCATCGCCCGCAGCGGCCGTTTCCAGCCCACCCCACAACCCCAGACCGGGACCGGGATCGGGAGCGGGCCGGAGTCGCTCGTCCTGGGCATCATGGGCGACTCCCTCGCCGCCGGCCTGGGGGCCACCAGCGCCGCCGCCACCCCTTCCAGCCTGCTGGGCCAGGCCCTCGCCGACTCCTCCTCGCGCCCGGTCCGTGTCATCAACGTCTCCCGCGTCGGCAGCGGAGCGCGCGACCTGGCGAGCCAGAGCCAGCGGCTGATGAAGGCCATGGAGCCAACCGGCCACGCCCCGGAACTGGTTGTGGTGGTCACCGGCGCCAACGACATACCGGCGCCTATCGGCCTCGCGACCTCAGCCCGGACCCTGAGCGAGACCGTGGCCGCCCTGACACGCTGCGGCGCACACGTCGTCGTCGCCACCTGCCCCGCACTCGGAACGGTCACCGCGCTACCCCGCCCGGCACGGACCCTCCTGCACGCAGCCAGCCTGCGCCTGGCCCGTCTCCAGCACGAGCACGCCCTGCGCTCCGGCGCCAGCGTGGTCGTCCTGCACCGCGAGGTCAGTCCCGCCGTCGCCGCAGACCCCACCTTGCTGGCTGCCGACGGCTTCCACCCGGGAGACCGCGGCTACGCGCTGGCCTGCAGCAAGATCCTGACCGCCCTCGCCGCCCACGCCCCCGAACCGTCACACAACCCCGACAGCGACCTGCGCCCTGTCTCCGCCAGCCAACCAAGCTGACTGCGCTCGGTGCCGACCACCCCGTGCGTGACGGCGTGGTCTCCCAGTAGCCCGACCGCTCTCACTCACGCACGCTGCCCGGCAGCCAACTGAGGTTCAGTAGCCCTCCGCCCAACCCCCCTCGGTGGCCGTCACGGTGTCGGTACGTTGGGCGGGCTCACAAGGGAGGCCAGGTATGACGGAGGGCGACACCGAGGCGGCTCGCGTAGCGGCGGCCGTACAGCGAAGTGTCCGGGCGCGGCGACAGTGGGAGGTCGAGACAGCCATCGACGCGCTGCTGTCAAACCCCGAGATACGCCGACTGCGGTCGGAGATCGAGCACGAGGAACGACAAGCCGGCCACGAACTGGCGCCCTCGTTCCAGGGCTTGCGGGACCAGTACGACACGGCCGTGCAAACCGGTGACGTCGACGTCCTCAGCCGGATCTGTCCCGGCAAACACGGACGGTGGGGGCGAGTTTGCCTGTTGCCGTCCGGACATGAGGCGACGGAGCTGCACTGGGGGATCACCGCCGAGGGCTGGCCAATCGCGTGGTTGGGCAGCGCCCCGGACGACGTCTGACCCCTGCACCTCCTGAGTGCCGTGAATGGGCGTCGCCCCACCGCGGCACACGGTGGGGCGACGCAGAGAGTCCCGAGCCTGCCGCGGGGGAGGCCGACATGCGGTGGGCGTAACACCGTACGCTCGCCGTCCCGTGAGACGGCCCCCTGGCACTGCACGCTTCCCGCACGCGGAGACCGCGGCGCACGACCTGCAGCCCGCCCCCGTACAGCCGCCTACGATCTGCGTAGCTCCGGTTCGCGTCGGTCAGGCGTCCAAGGCCGGTGACAGGAGGCCCCGTTGTGCTCAACCCAGCCGAGCTTGAACAGAGCACCGTGAAGGCATGCGCCGACGCGCTCGTCGACAGCCGGGGAGGTCTGCTCCTGTACGGCCACGGCCTCGCGGGCCGCGAGGCGCTCATCGCGGCAGGCGCCCAGCTCGCCGCCACGGCCGGCCTGCCGCTGACCCTCGTGGACGCCGAGGCACTGCGGGACGACACCGCCGCCCTCCTGGACCAGCTCGACGTGCAACACCACGTCTTCCTTTCCCCAACAGAAGCCGCCCACTGGCCGACCGGCTTCACCCCGAACGGGGTGCTGGCCATCCACGCCGACGTCCTCCTCGACCCAGCCGTGAAGGAACCGCTGATCGCCGCAGCCCGCGAGGCGAACCGCGCAGGGCACCTGCTCGTCGCACGGCGCCCCGACAGTCCCACCCTCCTCGACGCGCACACGGCACAGACCCACCAACTCATCGCCGACCCGATGACCACCACCCCGACACAAGCCGCCACAGCCACCCCAGCCCGGTACGAACCACGCCCCCCGAACGGCACGCCAGCCCGGGACGACCACAGCGTTGACTCCCCGCTGCTCCGAGAACCTGCCGGGGACACCGCTCCTGTAGCGGCCGCGACCGAGCGTTGGACGGTGCCTCTCCGCTGGATCCCGCCCAATCCTTTCCCCGAGCGGGCCGCCGACTGGGACGAATGGGCCCAGCATTTCCCGGCCGCAGCCACACGAACGAACCCGATGGGCGAGGAAACCATCCAGCGCTTCCGACGGTTCTACGCGGACCTGCCGGCGCTCCTAGCCGCAGAGAGCACAACGTCCCTCCACGAACAACCGGATGTCACCAGCGCCCCGTCCGAGCCCCTCGCGGACACCTCTCGCCCGTCGGCAGAAAGCCCACCCTCGGCCGAGAGCCACGAGAGCCCCCAGCAGCGCCTGCCAGCCAGCAGCAGCCCTTCGACGCCACCGGCCCGGGAACACGGCCCGATCGAGATACACCAGCAGACGCACGCCGACAGCTACCGGCAGTTCCGGCATCGGATGAAGGACCAGAAGCGGAAATTGATCCGCGAGATCACCTCACAGGCAACGCCGGACACCGGCAGTACGGAAGCCGACCTCATCCCCTACGAGGAACTGTGCGCAGCGCTCGAAGACCCCGACCTTCTCCAGAGAGTGCAGCAGCAGGCAGAGCGCATGCAGGCGCAAGCTCAGGAACGTCTGGAACAGGCAGCCGCCGCCGTTGAACACCGCTGGCAAGCCAGCAGACCGTCAGCAGCCGGAGCGGAACACGCCCCCGGATCTCAGCCGCCTCAACACGGCACCGCACAGCGACACGCGTACGGCCAGGACCAGGCCACGGCCCAACAGCCGCCCCGGCACCACCCCGGCCGCTAGATCCTCGCCCCTGGGGACTCGGAGCGCCCCTCGAAGATTTCCCCGGCCCGATCCGGTAACGCTGTGATCAGTGTTCACCTCAGACCTCCAGGGCGGCCCGGCGCTGACGGTAGTAGGCGCACGGCGGCGGCGTGAACCGGCCCGGCCTGGGCAGTGACCGGCGCCGCGGTCGCGGCGCTGACGAGGAGCTGGAACGGCGCCCCGCGCACGCGTAGCGGCCCGCCGCGCTCGTTCGTCAGCGGCGGGCTTCCGCGGCCGCCTTGCGCTTTGCTTCGACCTCGGGCGGGAGCGGGAGGACCGGCGCGGCGCCCGGGTTGGTCGGCCCCTCGTCACGGACGCCGTTGGGCCCGGCGACGGCCGACCAGCGGCTGACCTCACGGACTTGGTGCGCGGAGACCTCCCACAGCGAGTGACCCACCGCCATCGAGTCCGCGCCGCCCATGTCGAACCAGTTGATCCGCATCCAGCCGCCGTACAGGGCCAGCGCCGTCGACACCCACTGCACCGACACCGGGTCGACGTCGCAGGCCCACCCGCCGTGGTGCGGATGCGTCCGGTACTCGAAGTACCCGAAGCCGTCGCGCCGGGCGAACGCGGGCAGCGGGCCGGACGCCGGCACGCTGCCGCTGCCGTCACTCGTCAAGTACATCTCGCGCGCCGCGCACCCGGGATCGTCACAGGACACCTCGGTGTCGGACAACCGCAGCCACAACGCCACCTGTACGTCGTTCCCGTTCTGGGTGGGCAACGACCACACCCGCTCACGGCACTGCGAGGCCTCATGATCGCGCAACTGCCACTGTTCGGGGAGCTCATGCGACAGCCGGTGCAGGTAGTGGCCGACCAGGCGCCATGCATCCTCGGCCGACGGCGTGATGATGTGGGCGGTCTCGGCGGTCATGCCCGGAGTCTAGATCCCGCCGAGGGGGCCTCTGTGCGACGTACGTCGAAATAGGGCAGACCCCTGCACTGCGGGTTCGGTGAAGCCCTGCGTGGCGGGAGACCGGCTCTGCCAGCATGAAAGGGTGACACGAACGAGGCCCCGCCAGCTGCTCGACGGCGTACAGATCGGACTACGGTTCGAGGAAGGGCGAACAGCACAGTGGATGCCCGTGACAGACGTAGACGTCCATGAGCTGGCCCGCGCACAAGCATGGCGACGGCAGCTCACCCACCGCGGCGAGCAGCTCCACCTCGGGCAGTACGCCGCGATCAGCACCCGCCAGGCGCCGGCGGCCACGGACGGCATCTGGCAACGCATGGACCTGGCGGACATTGACCCCACCGTGCGGTCCCTGATCGGCCAGCCGTTCAAACTCCGCGCCGAAGAAGGCCCCGGGAAAGCCGGCTACATCCCCGACCTGATGCTGATCAGCAACGACGGCAAGATCACCATCGTCGACAGCTCCCCGACAGCAGGCGATCTGCGCCCTTCCGAGCGAGTGCTGGACTGGGCCGAGGAAGTCATCCGCGCCCGGGGCTGGACCTACGAATGGTGGACAGGCCCCAAGGACGCACAGCACTACACCAACATCGAGGCCCTGCGCGGCTTCTGCCGCCCCATGCACCCGGTCAAGCAAGCGCTGATCGAACCCATCCTCGCCCTGTGCGCCGACACCCCGCTGCCCATCGCCGCAGTGGAGGAGAACCTCACGGGCGAGCAGATGCCCAAAACTTGGGTGCGGGCAGTGATCCAGCACCTGCTGTGGTGGGGCGACCTGACCACCGACCTGTACCGCCCGATCACCACCGGCACCCGAGTACGCACCGACGCGGCCGCCCGCAGGCCCGCCCCGGACCAATGGGATGTCGGGACCCGCCTGATCCTCGGGCACGAGCGCGGCACCGTTGTGAGCTGCGAGAGCGACCAGCTCGTCGTCGACCTCGGCCCCTCCCTGTTCGGGCAAGGCGAACGCACCTTCAGCCGCCGGGACCTCGCCGAAAAGGCCACCGCCCTTCCTGCCGCCTACCAGCGCCCGCTCTTCCCGACCCAGCCCTTCACCGTGCCCCGCTGACCGACATCCACGCCACGCGCACTGTTGATCTTTCCCTGAATACGCTCCACCAGCGAGAGGCACATGAGCCCGATGCCCGAAGGCGACATCTCCCCGTTGGCCACGGCGATCCACCAGCTCGTCCAATGGGTCGGCACCGGACGCACCCTGACCACCATTGGCGAACTCCGCGTCGCCGACGGCCTCGAACTCGTCCACCTCCTCGGCACCGACGACCACCCACGCGGGGGTGCCGGCCTGCGTCGCCTGTCCTCCACCCGAAACCTCCCTGTCCTCCAGAGCCTGCTGCGCCTGGCCGTGGAAGCCGGACTGCTGCGCACCCAGCGAGGCCGCCTGATTCAGGTCCAAAAGCACGCCCAGCAAGCAGCAACAGCGGAAGGAGTCCGCCAGCTCCTCGTGCAGAACGCGCACCGCACCGCTCCAGCGCTGCTGACCCCTGATTCCGCACGCCCCGGCCTCGGCGACGTTGTCCTCGCCGCCCTTTGGACCGAGTTGTCCCGGAACCGAGAGACCTCCCTCGTCGTTTCCGAACTGGCCAGCACGCTCTGGAACGCGGCCGCACCCGACACCGGCATCATCGAGCCGGCCCCGATCAGCAGCACGCCTGCCGATACACGAGCCCAATTCGCCGAGATGGTCACGCTGGTTCTGCTGGACTACGCCGAACTGGGGCTTGTGGCAATGGATCCAGAACAGACTCTCGCGCAGCTCACCCCGACCGGTAGTCATGAAGCCGACGAACGACCCGTCCCCGCCGGCAGCCCTGACAACCTCTGACCGCGGCACGCATACCGCCGGATGACAACCAGCCGACCGGAGCCCCACGGCGTGAGGCCACGTCCACACCCGCGGTGCTTCGCCTCTGTCTTGACCACTGCACCGGACACAACACCCCGTGGACAGGCCCGGACCTGCGCTTGTGCTGCAGCGACGCGCTCCCGCCGTGCTGGGAAGCCGCGTCCACATCAAAGGACTGGCCAGACAGAAGCTCGGGGCCGAGCTGAAGAATGCATACAGCAGGGGGCCTCGACCCGGACCTCGCGAACGGCTGCGGGCGCTCGTACGGGTTCGTGCACCGCGTGTTCACCGAGGCTGGCACCGCCATGCGCTCGCGCGGCGGCTCGAACGGCCGCTCCCGATCCGTATGCGCCCGCGAAGGTACACGGCGGCACCGAGGACTCGGCCTCGTGAGGATCTGCCTTCAGTTCGTTTCGCGTCCCTCCACGCAGGAGGCCACTCATGCACGCTGCCCGGGAAGCTGAGGCATCCCGGGCACTCCTGCTCCGTGCCTGCCCGTAGTTGCGGTCAGTCCGTCCCGTCTTCGCGTTGGCGTCCGTGGAACAACATCGAGGTTCCACCTTTGGGCAGGTGCCATCCGTCCGCGATCATGTACGGCGGAATGTAGGTCGGGTTGGTGTCGGTGTTCAGGTTCGATTCGGCGTCGGTGACGTCCCGGATCATTCGACGCTGGACCTCCCGGAAGTCGTAGCCGTCGGGTCCGTCGACCTCCCAGGTGATGTCGCGCAGCGCGACCTGGTGATCGTGCGGATCGTCCGTCGCGGTGGCGGTCTCGATCATGGGGTGGACCTCGATCAGTCCGCCGTACAGGCACAGGACGATGAGGAGCTGGCAGACGCGGTCGGAGAACTCGCCGAAGCCGTACTCCTGGCCGCAGCCGCAGGACGGGTCATGGGCGTGGACGGTGAACTCCACCTCGTAGGGCTTGCCGGTCAGGGCGTACGCGGGCAAGGCCTCGTTCCGTCCGCTCGGGCAGGAGTGGGCGGTGTCGAACAGGTTGATCCACACCTTGACCGTCGTGGCCAGGAACCCTGTGTATTCGGCTTCCAGAGCCTTCTCAAGGCGCTGGTGAGCGGCGTATGCCTTCTCGTCGACGCTCTTCCAGCCCTCGCCGAGCCGGTGTCCTGCCAGATGCAGGAACTGGTTGGTCAGCAGGGACAGTTCATCGAGTGTGGGTAGCGGCCCGCCTGTCGTACCGGGATGCGTCTCGTTCACCGTTGCCTCGGCCTCACGGTCGGAGGAGCGCTCGGAGGGCCAGACCTGGGTGAGTTCGCTTCGGGGGTCGGCCCGGCGGATCAGTGCGATGTCGGACAGCGTCAGCCCGAACACGGAGTGGCCGTCCGATACCTGCAGCCACGGCACATCCTGGGGGCCGGTGCTGTGCGGGTTCACGCTGGTGGTGTCGACGCAGATCTGCACGGGTTCAGGGAGCTGGGCGCCGGGCCCGAACCACAGGGCGTTGACCCGGGTCTTCTTCTCACCGAAAAACTGCTGTGCCTGACGTACTGCGTGGGCGGCGTCGTCCGAGGGGATCCACCAGCCGTTGCGGGTCCATGCCTGTTCGGCGTCGACCGCGTCGCACCCATCGAGGTCGTAGAGGGCTTCGGCCGCCTGTTGGCGGGCCTCGTCCCGCACCGCCCGGCACAGGTCGTTCGCCGGCGCGGTGCTGCCCAGGCCCTGGGCATCGGCTCCGGTTACTGCTGGTCCGTCCCAGACCGGGACACCGGGCGGAGTGAACGGGATCTTGCCCAGGACGACAGCGACCTGGTTCGCGCGGTCGATGCTGTGGGTGAGGTGAGCGTCGGCTCGGCTCCGGGCGGGGCGGTCGTCTTCGGGCTGCGCCCCGTACCGGCGGCGGGGATCGGCGGGTTCTTCGTCAGGGCTGTACTCAAGGAGCATCGGGAACAACTGGTGCGTGAGGAGCGCTTCGAGCCCGTACTCGACGTTGGAGGCGTCCCCGGTGACGGCGAACGGCCGCATGGTCTGCTCGAGCCCGTCGCTGAAGGAGTGGACGACGTGGAAGGGGGTGCGGTGGCGGTCACGCTCATAGCCCTGGGCCGTGAAGGCCACTGCGTAGGCGATGGCGGCGGGCCACAGGGCGTCCCTCCAGCGCACCTCAGATGCCCGGGACAGGGCCTTCGCCGCGGCGCGGGCCGTGGGGTCGTGGCGGTCGACGGCGTCGACGAGCGCGGCCAGAGATGCGCCGGCACCCAGGTGCTTGAACGCCTCGTGCCGGTGACCGGGGCCCGGGAGCCAGATCCAGGAGCGCTCCAGCGGCTCACCCCAGCGTTCCATGACGAACGGCCAGCCGCCGCGCTCCTTCAGCTCGCGGTCGAGCCGGGTGCCCAGGTTGGGTCCGCAGGTCAGGGCGAGGACGGCCGCAACAGCATCCCACCCCGCCGGAGCGGACAGGTCGTCGTGGAGAAGCCGGTCGAGTCTCACTGCGAGGTACGGGAGGTCGGTGCGGTAGGCCTGGTCGCCGTCGAAGATGCAGGCGGGGCACACGGGTTCGGCGCTGTGCGCGTTCTTCAGCAGATGGTGCTCGGGGTACCGGTCTCCGCAGATCGGACACGGCGTGGTGGATCGCTCTTCCATGCCCCGGACTCGGCGGAGCCGGGTCTTTCCGAGTGTGGAGTTCATGCGGCGCGCGGTGACGCGGACGGCTTCGGTGGAGCAGTCCGCGAGGCCATCCTCGAAGTCCTCGACGGTGGCGTTGCCCGACGGGCACATCGCCATCAGGTACAGCGGCTTGGTCAGGTCAGATTGCTCCGGGTCGTCCGGATCGAGTTCATCGCCGTTGGCGTCGTGGTCTGCACGTCCCACGGACAAGCTCAGTCCTGCGACGGGCCCTGCATAAGCCGTGAGACCGAAGCAGTCGACTTCTGGCTCATGGTGACCGGCGCCCCATCCCAGGAGACGGAACTCCGCCACCAGGGCCTTGAGATAGTCCTTCGCGAGCATGGGGCCCGGGGCGGGGGCGGCCGCAGTCGGGGCAGTGAGGATGCGGACGGCTTCCGCACGACCGACCGCGTCCAGGACCGGGGGCAGCAGGTTGCGCTCGGCGGCGTCGACGACGCGCTCCAGAGCCCGCTGATAACCGCAGTCCGTCGCCTTGTTGAGTGCCCTGGCGATCTGCTGGCGGTTGGTGGTGTTCTTCGATGACAAGACAGCTCCTGCACGCTCCGCGCCATGCCGTCCCACCACGACAAACGCCAGAGTGCGCAAGGGCGGTCAAAGGACGACAAAAGTGCCGGGCGTCACCGCTGCGTCACCTCCCAGCGGCAGCTGGATTCACCAGAGCCTGGAGGTGGGTCCGGGCACGGCACGCTTCACGGTGAAGTGCGTTCGCCCCGATGATATCCGGAACGCCTCCCTGCAGAGGGCTGTGTCCGCTGACTTCGTTCACCTTTCCGAACACCGCCCTGTGCATGATGATCGACGAGAGCGGCGGGGGTACCCGACACCGTCGTCACTGTCCCGCTCAACGCCCTGCTGACCAGCGCCGCGGTCGCGGTGGACGCCGTACGAACGAAGCCGTGCCACCACGGGCAACGGGGGATCAGGCGGTGGGCGACGCTTCTTCGGGGGAGCTCCGGTAGGCCGCCAGTCTGGCTGCGTCCCGCTCTGGTGTCAGCCGCCTGACGGGGTCGACGAGCGGGTACCGGCGGCGCCGCAGGGCCTGGCCCAGCAGGTCGGCCGCGCGCTCGGCGGCAGCGCAGGCCAGGAGCTGATGGGCGGGATCACTGAGTTCGGGCAATGGCCCGGCCCCCGTCGGCTCGGTCGACGGTGCGGGCAGGCGCGGCAGGGGCGGGTCGGCGTCCCACTGGCGCCGGTCGTAGAGGTTGCGGGCGTCCCTGGTGGGGGACAGGAGGCTCTCGGGCCGGTAGTAGGGATGTGCACTGGAGTGGTCGGGATCGTCCACGAGGGCGAAGAAGTCGGTGGGGGCGCACCCGCCCAGCAAGAGCAGGGTCAGGGGCTCGTGTTCCAGAGTCCGCGCGTAGCACTCGATGAGGGCGGTGATGTGGTCACAGACGCTCTTGCGGCTGCGGCAGGGGCAGTCGGAGTTGCTGATCTCCCTGAGCGTGGGGAGCAGGTTCACGTCGAGGGCGTAGGCGAGGTCGAGGATGCAGAGCATCGCGTCGTGGCTGGTGGCGGTGGCGAGGTGGTGGGCGCGGGGGCGGGCGGCGGCGGCGACCAAGAGCCACTGCTCGTCGGACAGGCGGGGCCAGAACACGTCGATGGTGCGCGGGTAGTTGTGCTCGGCGCCGGGGTACGCAGGTTTCGCGTCCTCGACGGGAATGCGGCCGCCGAGACGGCCGGGCCACACCGTCAGGCCGGTGATCTTCTCGACGTACGGTGCCCCGGCATTCATGCGCTGCTCGTCGCGGCGCTGCTGCATCAGTTCTCCGTACCAGGCCTCGCGGACACGACCGATACGGCGATCGTCACCGGCGGTGGTCGCACGGTGCACGTAGACGGTGCCGTAGAGGTCGCCGTAGGAGCAGAAGAAGACCATCAGCGCCTCCGCAGCGCGACGAGATCGGCGAGCTGGTCGTCGCCCAGCTCGGTCAGGCCCAGCTGTTCTGCTCCCAGGACCATGTCGGCGGTCTCGCGTTTGGTGGCCAGGAGTTGGAGGACCTTCTCCTCCACGGTGCCCTCAGCAACGAAGCGGTGGATCTGGACCGGGCGCGTCTGTCCGATCCGGTAGGCGCGGTCAGCGGCCTGGTCCATCACGGCTGGGTTCCACCACTGGTCGATCTGGAGGACGTGCTCCGCGCGGGTCAGTGTCAGGCCGCTGCCGGCGGCACGCAGCGAGAGCAGGAAGACGGGGAACTCGCCGTCCTGGAATCGCTGAACGAGCTGATCGCGCTGGGCGGTTGGGGTCTTTCCGGTCAGGACCTGGTGGGAGATGCCGCGCCGGTTCAGGTGGGTGGCCAGCAAGTCGAGCATCTGGGTGTACTGGCTGAACACCAGCCCGGATTGTCCCTCGGCGAGAATCTGATCGAGGAGGGTGTCCAGGAGGTCGATCTTCCCGGAGCGGCCGGCGACGGTCGGATCGGATTCCTTGAGGTAGTGCGCCGGGTGGTTGCAGATCTGCCGCAGCGAGGTGAGCAGCTTCAGGACCAGGCCGCGGCGGTTGATGCCGTCGGCCGCCCGGATCTGCTGAAGGGCCTCGCGGGTGACGGCCTCATACAGGGAGGCCTGCTCCCGGCTGAGCGGTACGAACGCGTCCGTGTCCGTCTTGGGCGGAAGCTCAGGGGCGATGCCCGGGTCGGTCTTCTTGCGGCGCAGCACCAGCGGGGAGATCAGCGCGGCGAGGCGGGCGGCGGCCGCCGTGTCGCGGCCGGCCTCGATCGGCCGGGCGAACCGCTTCCGGAACGCGGGCCAGGAGCCGAGCAGGCCGCTGGTAGCCCAGTCCAGCAGCGCCCACAGGTCCGCGAGCGAGTTCTCCATGGGGGTGCCGGTCAGCGCGACCCGGCTGCGGCTGGGGATCTTGCGCAGCGCCGCGGCGGTGCCCGACAGGGCGTTCTTGACCGCCTGGGCCTCGTCTGCGGCCAGGAGCGACCAGCCGGGTGCGGTGAGGCGGTCGGTGGAGCGACGCAGGGTGGCGTACGTGGTCAGGACGACCGCGTCCGCGGGCAAGAGATCGAGGGTACGGGCGGGGCCGTGGAAGCGGCGGACGGGAACGGTGGGAGCGAAGCGCGCGATCTCCCGCTCCCACGCGCCGAGCATGGTGGCCGGGCAGACCACCAGTGTCGGCCCGGCAGTGGCCGCATTCTCCTGGTTCAGCAGGTGCAGGGCGATCAGCGTGATCGTCTTGCCCAGGCCCATGTCGTCGGCCAGGATCCCCCCGCCGACCGGACCGGTGGTCAGATGCTGGAGCCAGGCGAGCCCGTGGCGCTGGTAGTGGCGCAGCTCCGCCTTCAGAGCGGTCGGCACCGCCACGTCGGTGTGCGCGGCGCGGGTCAAGCCGGTGCGCAGGTCGGCCAGCCAGCCGGTGGGATGGACCTCGACACGTTCCCCGCCGATCTGCGCGCTGCCGGTCAGCGCGCAGACCAGGGCCTCGCCGACGGTGACCTGTCCAAGGTGGCGGGCGCGGACACGGCGTAGCAGGGCCGCATCGACCCGCATCCAGCGGTCCCGCAGCCGCACGAACGGCCGGTGGGCCTCGGCAAGGACGTTCATCTCGGCGTCCGTCAGGTCCTCGTCGTCGACGGCGGCACGCCACTGGAAGTCGAGCAGTTGCTCCGCGTCCAACAGGCGGGTGGGGGCGACGGTTGCGGGCCGTGGCGCGATGACGGTGCGCCCGGTCAGGGCGCGGACCAGGTCGCGGGGCCAGTGGACGGCGCAGTCGACCCGGGCCAGGCGTGCGACCGCATCGCCGAGCAGCTCGTCGAGCTCGGTCTCGTCCAGGTCCAGCGCTCCGGGACGGCTCGGGTCCTTGAGCAGGCGGGCGAGCGGTGGCCAGACCCCGGCGGCGCGGCGCAGGGCGAGCAGGGATTCCATCTGCCGGGCGGCGTCCGGTGTTCCGGGCGCGGGCACGGCGCGCCACAGGGACTCGGCGTCCGCGATCCGGTGCCCGCCGGGGGTGTCGTGGACCTGGACGACCGCGCGGACCCCGGTCCCGGCGCCGCCGGTGTCCAGCTCCAGACGCAGCGACAGCCGCACGCCCAGAGCGGGTTGGCCGGCCATGCGGGGGCTGGCCAAGCGCAGGTGCGGCACGTGCTGGGCGGCGCGGTTGGCGAACGCGGCCTGGCCGGTGGCCACCGCGGCGCCGGGGGAGCGGGGCAGGTAGTCCGCCATCGCGTCGCAGAACTCGGACAGCAGATGACCGGGGTCGCTCATGGACGGCCCGGAACCCAGGGAGGAGTGCGAGGCCGCGTGTGCGTGAGCCTCGGGCGGCATGGCCGCGAGCAGCGCGTCGAGGTGCTCCTGCCACGGCCCCGGGTCGGTGGTCTTCCACGCGTCGTACCCGCGCGCGGTCAGTGTCGGCTCCAGCCGGCCGTCGGCCACTAACTGCAGCGCCAGCAGGGCGGCGGCACCCCAGAACTGGCAGGCCTCATCACCGCGGTCATGGGTGCGGCAGTGCACCAGCAGCGGCCAAGCGTCTTCCAGCGCAAGGGTGTAGTACGGGACGTGCCCGGTCTTGGCCTTGCCGCCGGACCACCGCACGATCATGGTGGTGCTCGCTCCCAGGCGCGCCTCGGACGGCACGGTGAGCTTGTCAGCCGGGCCCATCGTCGCGGCCGGACGCCAGAACATGAAACGGCCGGTCCGCGGAGGATCCCCAGGTACGAAAAACGCCGGGTAGTCCGTGAGTTGGTACTGACCCAACCGCTCGGCCCCTCTCCCATGCTGCGCCACCAGGGTTCTTGCCCAGCCTGGCAGCGCCCACCACCACCCCAGCGTCCCTACGGCGAATGCACCCGATCGAGTGAAGGCCCGGCAGGCAGACTGCGCGAACCGGAACCGGACGCTGAGAGGCGATCACGCCAGCCGGGCCCTGGTCTGCCTCGCAGCCGTCCTGCGCCCGGAGCGCGACGATGCCGTCCGCACCACGCAGGAAAGCCCGCTCCACTGCTTGTCCCAGCGCTCCGACCACATGCCTGCCCATCCCTCCCCGCCCGGCGCGCACCCGCCCGCAACCCCTTCGGGTACGCGCATGACCGACGTCGGGCCTACGGCTTACCGTCAAAAGCCCCGGGCTCCGCCGGAAATCGGCGAATATCCTGCGGCATTAACAACATAGCTTCCCTGCGCGCTACGCTGCTATTCGTTCCCGGCATCAAAGGAGGTGAATTACTCATGCCCCGAACAAAAGTACGCACCCGGGCGGCGCGCCGCGCGCCGTGGCCGGACCTTGTGCGGCTCCTGGTGGAGATCGCGCGGATCGTGTTCGTCCTGATCCGGTAGTGCGGGGGGCCCGGCGGGGGGCCCCCCGAGCCG
>NZ_JBSGTG010000036.1:59078-65271 GCF_053607285.1 Streptomyces sp. NPDC055140
TTTACCCCCCGCGGGGGCCGCCGCTGCCCCGGTCGCTGGCCAGTGGGCGCTCCGGGGGGCTCTCTGCTTTTTTGTTGTCCTGCCTTTCCGTTTTGGGCGGCCCGCTTCTGCGGCCCCCCCACTCTCCTGATCCTCGGAACCGCTCCCGGCTTCGGACCCTGCGGAGCGGACCGTGGCAGCCCCGGCGGGAAATCCCGCCGGGGCTGCCAGTGTATCGAAATCACAGACTCGAAAAGACCGGAGCGAAAAATTCGGGAGCGGAACATTCGGAAGAACTTTCCGGATCCGTCCCCGGGAAATTCAACGGCGCCATGAAACGAAAATTTCCGCCGGAAAAATGAAAGAGAGAAGCTGCCGGAAAAGTCCGTGGCGAAATTGGCGGCGACAAGCAAACCGAACCGCAGCCGCGAAATCTGCCACCGCAAAAGACAGGCGAAAAGAACCCGGCCTCACCAAACCATCCCGTACACACCCAACAATGTGTACAGTTTGGCGGTATGGATGAGACAGTTCCGCTGGTGCAGGCCCGCAGCGACCTCGGCCAGCTCGTCAACCGGGTCCGCCACGGCCACGAGACCATCGTGATCAGCGACTACGGCACCCCCGCCGTGGCGATGATCCCCGTCGACGAGCTCGCCGAGCTGCGCCGCCTGCGGGACGAGGCCGACATCGCCGACGCCGAGGCCCGCAAAGCCGCCGGCGGACCGGTCGTAACGCACGAGGCGTTCATGGCCGACCTGGAGGCCGAGGACCGGAAGGCCGCCGCGTCGTGACCTACACCGTGGTGTGGCAGCACCAGGCCACCAACGAGTTCCGCCGCCTGCGCCAGCTCGACCCCCAAGGGGCCAAGGAGTGCGCCGCCGCCGTGCGCGCCCTGGCCGACGACCCCCGACCGCCCGAGGCCCGGCAGCTGGGCGGCTCCGCCTACTGGCGGATGCCGGTGGGCGACTGGCGCATCCTGTACGAGCCCGAGGACGAGACGATCACCGTGCTCGTACTGAAGGTCGGCCGCGTTCCCTGAGCCCGCTGATCACGGCCGGTAGCACGCGGAGCCCGAGCCCCGACCTATCTGCGACCTGGCTGGCTCATACAGGGTGGCTGACTGACCAGCGGCCGCGGGAGAGGGGGCGCCGTCGGGAGTGATGGTGACCTCGGCGCCCTACCACGAGCAGCTCTCCGCGGGTGTTGAGGCGGTCGCGGATCTCCTCCAGCGCGTCCCACAGGCGGCGGGGCCCGCTCTGATGGACCGTCGGCGGCTGGAGAGGGCCGTCCGTCTTCTCGTCGCCGGTGTACTGCCGCCCGCCGCACCCTCTACCTCCTCCTGCGCCTCGCCCCTGGTACCCCGACCGCCCACAACGCGAAAAGACCCCGCCCAGGACCTCGGCCGCCGGCTCGCGGAGGTCGTCCTCGTCCACGCCGGCCTTCCGGGCTTCAAGGAGGCGGGCGGCATGGCGGGCGGGCAGGGCGAGGGCGAGGTGACGCACGCGGCACTGGTGCTGCGGGGGCGGCGGTGTCGACAACGGGCTTCTGCCCCGGGAGCAGGGTCCCGCAGGCCGGGACCGGCAGAGCCACATCTCCGGCTTGTGTCCCGCCAGGCGGGACACTGACCGGCACACCGGTCCGGCCGTTTGACGCCGTGGCACGCTTCCCAGCATTCGTGGGGCTGGACGATCAGCACCGGCAGCCACTCAGGGCAGGGTGGGCGATGGGCAAGGCGAGCAGGAGCAAGAAGGAGCGCAGGAGGAAGGAGGCCCGGATCTGGGACCCTGCCGCCGCAGCGCGCGACGCGTTCCGCGACCGGGCGGCCAGCGCCGCGCTCCTCGAAGACAACCCCTACACAGCCGCGTACTTCGCCGGGGGCACCGACCGGGTGTTCCAGGAGGCTATGTGGCAGCACATCCGCCTGGGCCTGGGCCCCGCGCAGGCCTGGCACGAAACGGCTGCCTGGATGATGGGCGAATCCGGATACCAGCGCCCGTGGCCACACACCACCCAGCTCATCGCCGACTATGCCGTCTGGGAACGAGAGCAGCAGCTCTCCCTGCTTCGCGACGGTGAAATCTGCGTCATCTCACCGGCCGCTCACGCGGCAGTCATCGCAGCCGCCCTCACAGTGGACGCCACCGACCTGCTCACCCTCGACCGGGACGCCGACATCCCCCTGCACGCCGCTCTCGTCGTCATGCCCGAACCGATCGTTCTCAACTGCCGCAACGTCGCTCTCGGCGACCTCAGCGTGCTCGGCTGGAGGCACATCACGAGCTACGGCTCAGCCGGCGAGGAGTACGCCGCGGTCGGGGTCAGCGCGATGCTCCGCCCCGACGGCCCCATCCAGACGCCGGCGTGGCGAGAGTTCCTGGCCGAAGCGCAGGCCGGCGGCTACCCGACGCCCCCGTGGTTCCCCGCCGGAACCAACGGCATGCGCGCGGACGCTTCCACGAGGAGCGCCGCCTCACACGCTGAAGCGATCGCCCGCATCAGGACCCGACACATGCTGCACAGCGACGTCGCAGACCTCATCCGTGGCGACGACGACATCCCTGTACCGGACACAGCACAGTGGAACGGCGAACCGATCGCAGACCCCTACAACGACTTCGCCGAACGGTACCTCTTCGCGTTCTGGCGGCTCGCCGCGCAAGGCGTCACCACCACTACCGCAACACCCCCGACCCCGGGCCCAGCACACCAGCTACCCCACGGCAGCACCTCTGCCCGCCCGGACACCGCCGACATCCACCTCATCGACCTGCGCCGGACCGCGGAGCGTTCCCCAGGGACAGACACCGCACTCGGCCCGCGCCACTACACCCACCGATGGCCCGTGCGCATGCACAAGGTCAACCAGTGGTACCCCAGCCTCGGCCGGCACAAGATCCGCTGGCGTGGCCCGTACATCCAGGGCCCGGCCGACGCGCCGCTCAGGATCAAAGAGACCGCCTACCACCTGAGCACCTGAACCCGCGCCCGGCAGGGCGAGCAGGCCGACACCGGGCAGCTGAGGCGATATGGCCGACGCGGGGTCCGCCGACGGACCGAGGACTGCCAGACGGCGCGAAGGGGAGGCCAGACAGATCCGGCCCCCGCATCACTGGCTACTACCTCACGGGCACCCTGCGCCGGTGACCACCGCACCCAGCCGAACCAGGACGCCGCACCAGCTGCACCTATGTTGCCCTGAGTGCAACCGGTAACCGAGTTGCCTTGAGCGCAACTCGACGACAACCCAACAGAGTTGCACTCAGGGCAACACGCGGACTCCCCATCTGCTCGAACTCGTCGGGCCGCCCAGGATCCGCCCAGACGGTTCAGGCGAACAGCCCGATCGCAGCGGCCTCCGCGTACTGATCCGTTGGCAGCTTCGCACGGCGACTCCGCGTGTTACTGCGCCAGACTCCAAGCTGCAGCACGTGATGCACCCCTGCCGCGTCCACGACCGTCTCGCGATGGCCCCGAGGGACACGCACATGGCCTTCCCGCTGCCGGTACTGACGGGCCGCGGCGAGGTTGCGATCCCAGCTGCTCGCCTCCGCCACCAGCAGCACCTCCTCCCCGCCCGCCCTGGCAGGCAGAGCCATCAGGACCGCCGGCTGCACCCCCACCTCGAGCAGCCGCCGCTGCTGCTCCTCACTGAGCCGGCTCCAGTCCTTCTCCTGCTGGAGCAGCCACAGGCCGATGTCGTCGCCGAACACGAGCATCCCTGGGCGGAGGTCCGCCAGGGTCGCCCCGTCGTCCAGACAGGTCTTCAGACCGGCGTAGTGGCGCTGCCAGCTGATCGGCCAATCCGGGTTCCAGTCGGGATCGATCGCGCGCAGCAGCCCATCGCGCGTCCGGGCCCGCTCGGCCTTCCTCCCCAGCCCGCCGGGCTTACGGAAGTTCGCCAACGCCTGGCCGATCGCCCGACCGTCGATGACCGCCTCCCGAGGAGCGGCCAGCGTCCCGTACACCTCGAAGTACCGGCGCGCACAGGACACCCACACCTCAAAAGCCGCGTCATGGACCGACCACACCATCCCCAACGCGTTGAGCATGTCGAACCGCCACGGCGCCAACACCCCCTCCCGCTGCGCCCGACGCTGCTCACTGACCCACCCGCCCAGCGCGTAGACCTTGCCGTCGTCCTCGCTGTCCGGCACCGGCACCGTCTCGTCCAGCGGCACCTGCGCGTGCCCGTGCTCGCCGACCCACCAGCGCAGCAGGTCGTAGCCGCTCAGCCAGAGCTCCGAGTCGGGCTGCAGGATCCGGCGCTCCACGAACCGCGCGATGAGGTCCGGGTCGCGGGGAGTGGAGAACTTCAGCAGCTGCTCCCACATCTCCGCCGCGCGCCGCTGGCTCTCCTCGGCCTCGTCCTGGTCGCCCCCATCGCTGCCGTCGCCCGGGGCGCCGACATCCTTGGCTCCGGGCGGGGTCACGGGGTGGGGGTCCAGGCCGGTGACGTCCTCGCTCTCGCCGCGGCCGGTGTGCTCGGTGCGCAGCGTGAGCCGCTCGATGAGGCCGTCGCCGTGTGAGCGCAGCCCTTGCAGCACGGCCACCAGGGGCCGGTAGGAGGGCGAGGTCAGCATGTCGTCCGGCTTCTCCCCGGGCTGCAGATACACCGGCACCACGATCCGTGCGACCTTGCCCTCGCCCGGCCGCTGACGAAGGGCCCGCCCCACGTTCTGCACGATCTCCACCGCACTGCCCCGGGAGTCGGCGAACACCACCCCACCGACCCCTCGGCGCCCTCGAATGTCCTGCCCCTCCCCGACGGCCTTGCAGGAAGACAAGATCGAAAAGTCCGTCTCACGCCCCTCTTCGTCCACCCCGTTCCCGAACCGGTCCATGACCAGCCGCCGCACCTCCAGCGTGTGCTCCCCACACAGCCACTCCGCCGACACCCGCTCCGGATACCGCCCAGGATCACCGGCATGCAGCTCCGCCGCGGTCTCCGGGAACGCCCGCGCGAACGCCATCGCGTCCACGGTGCGGTTGTGGAACGTCATCAACGACCGCACGCGCACCTCAGCCGCCAGCTTCAGCAGCGCAGCCTGCAACACCGCCAGCCGCCGCCCGCGCACCGCCTCATCGTCCGCGTCAGCCCCCGGCGGTTCAGGATCGGCGATCTCCAGCACGTCGACCTCGAACCGCGCCAGCGTCCCGCGCTCCACCGCCTCCACCAGCCCGAAAGTGAAAGCCCGCTTCCCGTACACCGCCTCATCGTCCATCGACACCGCCAGCCGGCCAGTCCCACGCGCCCATCCCTCGGACACAGCCCAGATCTTCGGCGTCGCCGTCAGATACAGCCGCCGATCCGCCACGATCCGCGTGTTGTCATGCACCGCCGCCGCCCACGGCTTCGCCGCATCCCCCGACGTGTGGTGCGCCTCGTCCGCGACCAGAAGATCGAACGGCGCCAACTCCTGCCCGTACGCCCCCAGCAGCGCCTGCTCCAGAGGCCCCGGCACGTCTTTACCGTCCTCCTGACGCCGGCTGAGCGACTCGTAGGTGGCGAACACCGACACCGGCCCACGCCCGGCCCACAGCCCCAACTGCACAGCACTCGTCGTCGACCGCACCCCGAACTCCGCGAACGCCGCCCCCGACCGCGAGACCACCGCCACCCCCCGCCCGGAGAACCCCGCGGCACGCCACGCCTCCACCGTCTGCACCAGCAGACTCCGCCACGGAGCCAGCCACAGCACCCGGCCGCCAGGCGCCAGCGCCCGCGCCGCGCCGAACCCCACGGCTGTCTTGCCCGTACCCGGCGCCGAGACCCCCAAGGCCCGAAGCCCCGCCGCCGGAATCGGAACACCGGCCGGCAACTCCCGTACAGCCGCAGCGATATGCTCCCCGACGTGACGCCACTCCGGCGCCCCGCTCCCGCTCACCGGGCACCCCGCGGACAGGACACGAACGAGAGCATCATCAGTCACCGCCTTGTGCAGTTTGTGATCTTGTCGAGTTGATCAGCGGTGACACCCACCGGCCGATTTTCCCAGAGTCTACCCACTGATGCATCAATGAAAATCGTGTACTCTGGAGTCCTCAATCTACTCCTACGATCAACATCTCCGCAGGGTTTCCCACCGCCAGTTGCACAACCAACCAGGGCCGAGCGACGACCAAGCCGGTGCCAGTTGGTCGTCGCAACCAGCGCGGCACAGTGGCCAACTCAGTTGACGGCTGCTCAAGTGGTTGCCGTGTGAGCAACCAC
>NZ_JBSGTG010000037.1:0-63376 GCF_053607285.1 Streptomyces sp. NPDC055140
CCGGTTTCTTGCGTGCGCTCCGCGCCCGTTGCCGCGGCGATGCTGCGCATCGCCACCACAGGATGCGATTCCTCCCGGGGGTGAACCCCCGGGGTTCCTCGCAAGAGCACGCTGAACTGCCTTACCAGGCCGGCGAACGCGTCCCGCTCGTCCGGTGTCAGGGGCACGGACTCCAGGGCGGGCCCGCCCTGACCCGGCAGCGAGGCGAGGGGCCGCTCGGTGCCCCAGCCCACATGGCGGACCAGCCGGACGAGACCGACCACCCACACCACGGTGGCGACCGCGAGGAACGCCACGCCCATCTGCAGAAAGATCGACACGTGCTCAGGCATGGCCCCAGCCAACACCACGGTCCGGGACTTTGGTCCCGGACCGTGGTGTATCTCGCATGAGTGGACAGTTCCGAACTGTCAGGTGTCTACCGGTATCTGCTGTCAGGTGGCCACCTGAATCTCCTGTCAGGCGGCCACCGGTATCTTCGGCTCCTCCCCCTTCTGCGCCGTCGCGTCGCCCGCCCCGTCCGCCCCGCCCTCGGGCGCGGACTTCCGCATGCCCTTCAGGATCACGACCAAGGCCGTCGACACACAGACTCCGGCGGCGATCGCGATGAGGTAGAGGAACGGGTTGCCGATCAGCGGGACCACGAAGATGCCGCCGTGCGGGGCGCGCAGGGTGCAGCTGAAGGCCATCGACAGGGCGCCGGTGACCGCGCCACCCGCCATCGAGGCGGGGATGACGCGCAGCGGGTCCGCCGCCGCGAACGGGATCGCGCCCTCCGTGATGAACGAGGCGCCGAGCACCCAGGCCGCCTTGCCGTTCTCGCGCTCGGTCTTGGTGAAGAGCCGGCCGCGCACGGTCGTCGCGAGGGCCATGGCCAGCGGCGGGACCATGCCGGCGGCCATCACCGCGGCCATGACCTTGAGCGAGCCCTCGGTGGGGTTCGCGAGGCCGCCGACCGCGAAGGCGTACGCGACCTTGTTCAGCGGGCCGCCCAGGTCGAAGCACATCATCAGGCCGAGAATGACACCGAGGATGATCGCGTTGGCGCCGGACAGGGAGTTCAGCCAGTCCGTCAGGGCGCGCTGGAGGGAGGCGATGGGCTTACCGATGACGAGGAACATCAGGAAGCCGACCACCGCGGAGGAGATCAGCGGGATGACGACCACCGGCATGATCCCCCGCAGCACGGGAGGCACGTTCACCTTCTGGATCGCCATCACGACGCCGCCCGCGATGAGACCGGCGGCGAGGCCGCCGAGGAAGCCGGCGTTGATGGTGAGCGCGATCGAACCGCCGACGAACCCGGGCACGAGCCCCGGCCGGTCGGCCATCCCGTACGCGATGAAGCCCGCGAGGACCGGGACGAGGAACGCGAAGGCGACGGAGCCGACCTGGAAGAGCAGCGCGGCCCAGCTGTCGGTCTGGGTCCACACGAAGTGCTCGGCGACGGACGGCGCCTTGTTGATGGTGTAGCCGCCGATCGCGAAGCCGAGGGCGATGAGGAGACCGCCGGCCGCGACGAAGGGGACCATGTAACTGACGCCGCTCATCAGCCACTTGCGCAGCTTGGTGCCGTAGCCGTCGCCGGCCTCACCGGCCCGGTCCACGGGGCTCGCGGACGCGGCGCCCGAGGTCGTCTCGCCGCGCGCGGCCTTCTCGCGCACCTCGCCGATGAGTGCGGCGGGCCGGTTGATGCCGGCCTTCACGCCGACGTCGACGGTGGGCTTCCCGGCGAAGCGGTCCTTCTCCCGTACGGGCACGTCGTGCGCGAAGATCACGCCATCCGCGGCGGCGATCACGCCGGGGGCGAGACGGGTGAACCCGGCCGAGCCCTGCGTCTCGACCACCACCTCCACGTCCCCCGCGTCCCGGCCTGCCTTCTCCAGGGACTCGGCCGCCATGTAGGTGTGGGCGATGCCGGTGGGGCAGGAGGTGACTGCCACGATCTTGAACTTCGCGGCGGGGGCCGCGGGAGCGGTCTCGGGCTCGGGCGTGGGCTCCGGCCCTGTAGCGGACTCCGGCTCTGTAGCGGACTCCGGCTCTGTAGTCTGCTCCGGCTCTGTAGTGGGCTCGGGTTCGTCTCCGCGGATCAGCGCCGCCGTGGCCCCCGCGTCGGTCGCCGTGCGCAGCGCCGCCTTGAAGTCCTCGTCCATCAACTGCCGTGCCAGCGACGACAGGATGGTGAGGTGAGCGTCGTCCGCTCCGGCGGGCGCGGCGATGAGGAAGATCAGGTCGGCCGGGCCGTCCGGCGCCCCGAAGTCGATCCCGTCGGCGCTGCGGCCGAAGGCGAGGGTCGGCTCGCTCACGTGCTCGCTACGGCAGTGCGGGATGCCGATGCCGCCGTCGAGGCCGGTCGGCATCTGCGCCTCGCGTGCCGCGACGTCGGCCAGAAAACCGTCCAGATCGGTCACCCGGCCCCGGGCGACCATCCGTTCGGCGAGGGCGCGGGCCGCCGCCTCTTTGGTGGTGGCGGACAGGTCGAGATCGACCAGGTCCGCGGTGATCATCTCGCTCATCGCGGGCTCCTTCGCACGCGTATCGCCTTGACGGCGGGGGTGGGGACGGGGGTTTCGCCGCGGGAACGGCGGCTCCAGAAGGGAGCGTGGGGAGTGATCAGGCCGGAGGCGACCGGGTGGGGCGTATTCAGGGACGGGGCGCAGGCCGTCATGGCGCGGGCTCCTTCAGTGCGCGGTCCAGCGGGACGTCCGACGTGAGGGTCACCGCGTCCGGGTCCAGGTCGGCCGGGGTCGGCATCGCGCTGCCCGGGAGCTGGACCGCCGCGGCGCCGTGGGCAACGGCCGAGGCCAGCGCCCGCGGGCCGGTGCCGCCCGCGATGAGGAAGCCGGCCAGGGAGGAGTCGCCCGCGCCGACGTTGCTGCGGACGGTGTCGACCGGGGCGGTGGCGAACCAGGCGCCCGAGCCGTCCACGAGCAGCTGCCCGTCCGAGCCGAGGGAGGCGAGTACGGCGCGCGCTCCGAGGTCCCGCAGCTCCTCGGCCGCCTTGAGGGCGTCGCCGACGGTGGCGAGCGGACGGCCGACCGCCTCGGCGAGCTCCTCCGCGTTCGGCTTGACGACGTCGGGCCGTTCGCGCAGGGCCGCGAGGAGGGCCGGGCCCGAGGTGTCGAGGGCGATACGGGCGCCGGCCGCGTGGGCGCGGGCGACCAGCTCGGCGTACCAGGGCGGGGTGAGGCCGCGCGGGAGGCTGCCGCAGCAGGCGATCCAGTCGGCGCCCGCGGAGCGCTCGCCGACGACGGTGAGCAGTGATTCGGCTTCTTCCGGGGTGAGTTCGGGACCCGGCGCGTTGATCTTCGTCAGGGTTCCGTCCGGCTCGGCGAGCGCGATGTTGGACCGGGTCTGTCCGGCTACGGGTACGGGGTCGACGCTGATCCCCTGGGCGTCGAGGAGTTCGGCGACCAGGGCGCCGGGCGCGCCGCCCAGCGGGAGCACGGCGAGTGTGGGGGCGCCGGCGGCGGCAACGGCCCGCGAGACGTTGACGCCTTTGCCGCCCGGGTCCATGCGCTCGCCGGTGGCGCGCAGGACCTCGCCCCGGTCGAGTGCGGGGACTTCGTAGGTGCGGTCCAGGGACGGGTTGGGGGTGACGGTGAGGATCATGCCGCGTGTGTCTTCCGTGGTGGCTTGCGTGGTGGCTTGCGTGGGGGTGCCGGAGCCGATGCCGGTGTCGGGGCCGATGCCCCGGTGTCTGGAGCCGGTTCCGGAGTCGGAGGGCTCATGCGCGGACCACCTCCGTGCCGCCCTTCTCGATGGCGGCCGCGTCCGCGTCACTGAGGCCGCTGTCGGTGATCAGCACGTCCACGTCGCCCAGGCCGCCGAAGCGGGCGAAGTGCTCCTGCCCGTACTTGGCGGAGTCGGCGAGCAGCACGACCCGGCGGGCGGCGGAGACGGCCGCGCGCTTCACGGCGGCCTCGGCGAGGTCGGGGGTGGTCAGGCCGTGTTCGGTGGAGAACCCGTTGGCCGCGAGGAAGAGGACGTCGGCGCGGATCTCCCCGTATGCCCGCAGGGCCCAGGCGTCGACGGCGGCGCGGGTGCGGTGGCGGACGCGGCCTCCGACGAGGTGCAGCTGGATGCCGGGGTGGTCGGCGAGGCGGGCCGCCACGGGCAGGCCGTGGGTGACGACGGTGAGCGTCGACTCCAGGGGCAGGGCCGCGGCAAGGCGGGCGACGGTGGTGCCCGCGTCGAGGATCACGGTGCCGTCCTCGGGGAGTTCGGCGAGCGCGAGCCGGGCGATGCGGTCCTTCTCGTCGGCCGCGGTGCCCTCGCGCTCGGCGACGTCGGGCTCGAAGTCGAGCCGCCCGGCCGGTATGGCACCGCCGTGCACACGCCGTACGAGACCGGCCCTGTCCAGGGTCTTCAGGTCACGGCGGATGGTCTCCGCGGTGACCTGGAACTCCTCGGCGAGTGACAGCACGTCCACGCGTCCGCCGTCACGCGCGAGGCGGAGGATTTCCTGCTGCCGCTCCGGTGCGTACATGTCCGTCTGCCTCCGACGTCTCGCCCGGATGTGCCCGAGTCTGTGGTTTCGATCTGAGACTACGACTGGATTTCCAGAAAGTAAACAGGTTCGGGCATGCCGCAGACGCAATCGGACTTTGATCAGGGGTGCGACAGGCAGTTCTCCGCGGCCCGACAGGCGGTTCTCCGCGAGGAGGTACGGCGAAGGGCCCGGCCTCCTCACGGAGAACCGGGCCCTTCGGGGTACCTGCCGTGCGTATGGCACCTACCGCGCCTACCGCACCCGGGGCGCCTTCGGCACCTGCGGCCCTTACTGGCCCATGACGTACTTGACCGTCGGGCCCGTGGTCCAGCCGCCGTCCACGGCGAGCTCGGCGCAGGTGATGTACGAGGAGTCGTCCGAGAGCAGGAACACGGCCGCCTTGGCGATCTCGCCCGCCTCGCCGACGCGGCCCATCAGCGAAGCCGGGCCTGACGACACGGCACACAGGTTGCGGTTCCTGGGGGCGCTCCGCGTGGAGAACGCCGAGCTTGAGCCGCCCGTCATCGAACTCGCGGCTCACCTGCTGCTGCGCCTGGGCAGTAGTGCCGACGTGCCTGCCGGGGCTGCGGGCGGTTGAGCGGAGACAGCAGTGACCGGCCGGGGGCCTCTCGCGTGCCAAAAAGGCCACGGAGGCTGGCCACCGGCCGGCGTCTGTGCTCGGAACTGCCGGGCCTACAGCTTCGGGTCGATGCCCGGCTTGCCCGTACCGCCTGCATGCTCGCTCTGCTCCTTGAGCTGGCGGGCCTTGTCCTTCAGACGCTGACGCTCCTGCGGGTCAGTGGCGCGTTCCGCGGCCTGTTCGAGGTCCTGAGCCTTAGCACGCATCTGCTGGATACGACCGGACTCGCCTGCAGCGCTCATGATCACTCCTTGGGTGATGAGGAAGAGCGGGCCACACCAGAGAAACAGGCCCCGTCACCCCGTGCATCTCGAGCGGTCACCCACTGCTATCTACGCAGCTGGAGACGCCCTCGCGGAACGACGGCACAGCCCGAGGAGTGCCGACCAACCACCCGATGGGGGGTGGACGCGGCGGTAGTGGGCCATCGACACATCCAGATGCTGTGAATGGTGGGGCCGAGTGGAGCCGATACCAAACCCTCAAAACCCCCGCATACAGAAACAGAAAAAGGGTCCAGCACGCGGATTGCGTGCCGGACCCTTTTGATTTCCGTTCAGCCGGTCGTGCCCTCCACCGCGGACGCCGTTACCGGTGGGGCAACGCCCGGACGAATCCGGCCCCTGCTCGCACGTCCTCTCCTGCGACTCGAACTACGCCGTCTTCCAGGGCGTGCAGAAGCATGACTGGCGGTCAGAGGTCGAGGACGGCGCATAGGGCCTGGTCGACGCGGGCCATGGTGGCGGGGTCGACGGTGCCGCGGTGGGTCGCCTCGGCGAAACGGACGGCGCGCAGTTGCTGGAGATTCACGGCGACTGCCGTGCAGGAGATCGGGTCGGTGATACCGACGGACATCGCGGTGTCGGGGTAGCGACCGGCGGAGTGCAGCACGATCGCGAGGACGGCCCCGTACGCCTCATCGAGGCCGGTCAGGGAGACCACCAGGACGTGTCGGTCGTCGGGCAGGGACCAGACGTCCCCGCGCTTGATCTCTCGGGTCACAGACTGTCACCCTCGCCCGCCAGATCCTGGCCGAGACCGAGCGCAGCGAGCTGGTGACCGGCGTCCAGGGTCGCGGCGCGGCGGGCGGCACGGACGATGTAGGCGTTGGTGCTCAGCCCGGCCGCCTTCGCCGCCTGCCTGATCGCGGGAGCCAGTTCATCGGGGACGCGCAGCGTCATCGGGGTAATCGACATGACACCAGACTAGACACCACAAAGCGGTGGCGCGAGGTGATGTCAGTAACTGTGGTCGGGCAGGTTCGAGCTGCTCGGATTTTCCGCGGAAAATGTCCTGTGCCACTCACCTTGAGTGCATCCCATCGAGGTTGAGTGGTGCGGGCCGCTGGCTGGGAATCCGTGCCTCAGGGCTTACCCAGGCGTACGGCGAGGGCGGCGATGTCGTCGTCAAGGCGCCCTCTGCTGTGGCGGAGGAGGTCGTGGTGAAGCGCCGTGAGCAGTTCGCGTGGCGGTGTCGGGGGCTGTCGACGCATCCAAGCTGCCAGCGGGAAGAACTCGCCGTCGCGGGCGCGGGCCTCGGCAATCCCGTCCGTATAGAGGAGCAGCAGGTCGCCGGGGTCGAAGTCGAAGGTGTCGATGGTGTAGTGATCGCCGATCAGCTCCGCGAGGCTGAGCAGTGGCGAGGGGATGGCAGATTCGAGGACACGGAGATTCCTGCGGTTCAGGAGCAGCGGCGGAGGGTGCCCGCAGTTGAGGATGTCGATACGTCTGCCCTCGTGCGGGATCTCGGCGAGAAGGGCGGTGGCGAAGCGCTCCATCGGCCCGTCGGGGGGAAAGGCGGCGTTGTGACGGGTACTGCTGGCGTCCAGCCTGCGTGCGACGTTGACCATGTCGGTCTCTGCGTAGGCCGCCTCCCGGAAAGCGTTGACGATCGCCGCGGCCGCTCCCACTGCCGGCAGGCCCTTGCCCCGCACGTCTCCGATGAGCAGCCTGACCCCGTATGGCGTGTCGACCACCTCGTAGAAGTCCCCGCCGATGCGGGCCTCCGCCGCGGCCGCGAGGTACAGCGACTCAATCTCGACGTTCCCGAAGCGGCGTGGCATAGGGCTCAGCACCACCTGTTGCGCCACGTCGGCGACGAGCCGGACCTGGAAGAGGGTGCGCTCCCGCTGGAGCCGGACATGGCTTCCGTACGCGGCGGCCACGGTGACCGCGATGATCCCTGCGGCCGTCCACCACGTTCCCAGATCAGGGAAGACAAGGCTGAGGCCGATCATCAGAAAGAGGCAGACCGTCCCGAGCAGGACGGTGGGAAGGACCGGCCACATAGCGGCGGCCAGGGCTGGCGCCGCGGGCAGGAGGCGGCTGAAGGCCATTTCCGGCGGAGTGGTGTAAGCCAGGCTGGCGATCACGACGGTCAGAATGACCGGCGACAGCCGCACGAGCCTCCCCCGGCCGTAGCGCCGACGGAGCCGCGGCTGCCCAGACTCGATCACACTTCCCAGAATATCTGCACAATAAGGGCATAGCGCTCTGACGAATAGAGTCGGCTGCCTGCCCCTCCCCCTCCACAGCCGATGAGCGCTATGGCCCGCGCCACTCAACCCTTGCTGTCGCTGATCAACCTTTGCTGGCACAGGAGTGTTCTCGACCTTGGCGATGCCGTCACCGAGTCCTAGCAGCACCTCCTCAACCGCGGCAGCCAGCTCCACCATCGACGCGCCCACCCGACGACCGCGCGGCACCTCCACCCTGTGGCGACGGCGGACTGCCCTGGAAGCCGGGGCCTGGCCTGTGACGGAGGCGACCGCCTCAAGCCCGATGTGCTCGTCGGCGAAGAGCCGGTAACAGACCAGGCCGATCGAGCGGCGGTGCTCGCGCACGGCATGAATGACACGTCTCCGGCACCGGCACCGGTCACTGCGCATCGGGTCGTGAGGAGGCTGCGCACCACACTGCGCAGCCTCTGAGAACGAGGGTGCGCAGTCGGCCGTCGGACTCTGTGCAACCCCGGAGTTGGACGCCTTATCGCCGGCCCGGCCGCCTTCGCCCTGGCTCTCGCCCAGCCGCCCACCACCGTGGTCGCCCGAGGCGCCCCCGCACCAGCCCGCACCAGCTCTGCCGCGACATAGTCGGCCGATCCATCCGGCTATGTCGCCGAGTTCGCCGACGCCTGGCTGCGCTCGGATGCCCACGCCCCTAACAGCGCCACTGCGCTGCGCGCCGTGCCGTTCGTCCTCTCGTTCCCCCGACCTGCTCTTGTGCCCCGCCCAGCGAGGTGGCCGATGGTTGTGAAGCTGTAACTGAGCGCTTCAGTCGGCCGTGCGCAGCCGACTTGGGCCGACAGGGCTGATGGGGTCCTGGAGAGCGTGGAGGGTAGAGGTTCCTCTTGAGCGCGGGTTTGGTGTCAGGTCGGCCGGAGGCGGGCGGACGGTGGGACGGGCGGTGGACTGCAACGTGGAAGACAGCCCGGCCGGTGTGTCGTCTGCCCGGTCCGCGCGGTGGACGTATCGAAGTCACTCCCCACGTAACCTCTCACTGTGTCAGCCTCCCGCCTGCATCGCGTCGCCGTCCTTGTGCTCGAGGGTGCGAAGCCGCTCGACGTCGGAATTCCCGCGCAGGTTTTCACGACCCGCGCGAGCATGCCGTACGAGGTGCGGGTGTGCGGGGCGGCACCCGGTCTCGTGGCCGGCGGCGATGGCCTCGCGTACTGCGTCGCCCACGGCCTCGACGCGCTTGCGTGGGCCGACATCGTCTTCGTCCCCGGCTACCGGTTCCCGGACCGCGACGACCCGCCGCAGGCCGTCGTCGACGCACTGATCGCCGCCCACGACCGGGGCGCGCGGCTCGCCGCCATCTCGACGGGCGCCTTCGCGCTCGCCGCCACGGGCCTGCTCGACGGCAAACGCGCCACGACGCACTGGCACTACACACGGGCACTCGTGGCCAGGCATCCGCTCGTCCAGGTCGACGAGAACGTGCTGTTCGTCGACGAGGGCAGCGTGCTCACCTCGGCCGGCGCCGCCTCCGGCATCGACCTGTGCCTGCACATCCTGCGCGGCGACCTCGGAGTGGCCGCGTCCAACCACGCGGCCCGGCGTCTGGTTGCGGCCCCCTACCGCAGCGGCGGCCAGGCCCAGTACGTGCCGCGCAGCGTCCCCGAGCCGCTCGGCGAGCGGTTCGCCGCCACCCGCGAGTGGGCGCTGCACCGACTCGGCGAGCCCCTCACCCTCGACACACTGGCGCGGCAGGCGGGGGTCTCGCCGCGCACGTTCTCCCGGCGCTTCGTCGAGGAGACCGGCTACACGCCGATGCAGTGGGTGATGCGCGCCCGCATCGACCTGGCCCGCGAACTGCTCGAGCGCTCGCAGCGCAGCGTCGAACAGATCGCCGCCGACGTCGGGCTCGGCACCGGCGCGAACCTGCGCCTGCACTTCCAGCGCATCCTCGGCACCACACCGAGCGAGTACCGGCGCACCTTCACCCGGGGCGAGTAGGCAGCCCGGCACCGCGTGACGGAATGGCGGGATCCTTTCGAACCGTGGCGATCCCGCCACTGTCAGCGGCCCTGGCCGCGGGCGAGCCTGGTGGCGAAAGGAAGGGACATCACTCATGACTCGCATCGCCATCAACGGATTCGGCCGCATCGGACGCAATGTGCTGCGCGCACTGCTGGAGCGCGACAGCGCCCTCGAGATCGTCGCCGTCAACGACCTGACGGAGCCCGCCACTCTCGCCCGGCTGCTCGCCTACGACAGCACGGCCGGCCGGCTCGGCCGCCCGGTGACCGTCGACGGGGACGTCCTCGTCGTCGACGGCCGTCGGATCACGGTGCTGGCCGAGCGCGAACCGGCGCAGCTGCCGTGGGCCGAACTCGGCGTCGACATCGTCCTGGAAGCCACCGGCCGCTTCACCTCGGCCAAGGCTGCCCGCGCCCACCTCGACGCGGGCACGAAGAAGGTACTCGTCAGCGCGCCGTCGGACGGCGCCGACGTCACGCTCGCGTTCGGGGTCAACACCGACGCCTACGACCCGGCCGTGCACACGATCGTCTCGAACGCCTCATGCACCACCAACGCGCTCGCGCCGCTGGCCGCGGTCCTCGACGAACTCGCCGGCATCGAGCACGGGTTCATGACGACCGTGCACGCCTACACGCAGGAGCAGAACCTGCAGGACGGTCCGCACCGCGACGCTCGTCGTGCCCGGGCCGCCGGCGTCAACATCGTGCCGACCACGACCGGCGCCGCCAAGGCGATCGGCCTGGTGCTGCCGAACCTCGACGGCAAGTTGTCGGGTGACTCGATCCGCGTACCGGTGCCGGTGGGCTCGATCGTCGAACTCAACACGACCGTCGCCCGCGACGTGACGCGTGACGACGTGTTGGCGGCCTACCGCGCCGCAGCGGAGGGGCCGCTGGCCGGCATCCTCGAGTACTCGGAGGACCCGCTCGTGTCGTCCGACATCACGGGCAATCCCGCCTCGTCGATCTTTGACTCGGCCCTCACCCGCGTCGACGGCCGCCACGTCAAGGTGGCAGCGTGGTACGACAACGAGTGGGGCTTCTCGAACCGCGTGATCGACACGCTCGAGTTCCTCGCCACCCGCTGACCGGACACCGGGGCGGTGCCTCGCCTCCGGCGACCGCGCCGGCCAGCACTTCCTTCGGGCGCTCTGGTTGACCAGTCGGGCCAACCGGAGCGCTCAGTCACAGAAGCGGGTCCGCCCGGCCTCCGGAGGGTGCGCGAGCGCCACGGGTCAAAGGTTCTTCGAGCGTCACCCCGCGAGAGCCTAGGAGGGCATCTGACCAACGTTCAGGGCGTGTTGACCGACTCACCGGATTCGATTCGCCAGGGTGGTGCGGATTCTCCCGTGAGTTCGCGGCTCATTTTGTTGGCCATTGCCCAGTGGATCATTGCCCGGAACCTTTGAGGCAGGGTTCGTAGTCTCGTGCCAGCCGCCGGCGCTGCATCAGCCGGCCGAAGGTGCGCTCGATCACCCACCTTTTCGGCAGCGGCTGAAAGCCTTTCACTGTCGGCCGTTTGACGACCTCGATGTCGATGCCCAGGCCGGCACCGTGCTGGAACACACTGGTCTCCCGAGAAGCCGCCGATCAGGGCGACCTTGGCCGCCTTCTCCGGTCGCGCGCCGGTGGCTTGGTCGTGCCGCCCAGAGCGGCGCGTGGGTCGAGGCGTGCGGTGTCGTTGACGGAGGTGAGGACCGGCCAGGTCTCCGCGCCCGGCTCGTAGGGCTGGTCGGGGTGGGTGTTCGGTGGAGTAGCCAGGGACTCAGCGACCGATCTCGAACTTGGGCGGTTCGAGGCTCTTCAGGCATGCGGTCTTCGGTGCGGCCGGGGTGTCGAAGAAGGAGACGGTGATCTCCTGGGCGCACTTCGAGGTGGCGAACACCACGTGCGGCTCGTACGGGACCGTGACGACCTTGGCCTTGCTCAACGTACTGGCGACGTACGGCCCGTTGTCCGCCCCGGTCTGGGAGTCGAAGCTGCCCGACAGGGCGAGAGTGGGGATGTCGCCGCGGGTCACGTCCCGGATCGAGCGAGGTGCCGCGGGAACGTTCCATACGTCGCAGTCCGGGCGGAGGAACGTGAGCTGAGGGGCTTGGGCCTGGACCGAGCGGGGGAAGGACGGAAACGCCTCCTGTCCGGCTCGCAGCGCCTCTTCCTCGCTCTCGTACGGCGTCCACGCGCTGCAGAAGACGCCGTAGACGAGACCGTGTGCAACCCTGCCCAGGGCCTGGGGGCTGAGCTTGCCGCCGGCCCACTGCTGGGCGATCCGCTGGGGCTTGCCGTGCGCCAGCTCGTCGAGGGCGATGGGTACTTGGGGCGCCACGTGGGTGGCGGAGGTCATCCAGTTCACCAGGGCCCCGCCGTCCAGTACGACCTTTACCGGCTTGTCGCTCCCTGGGAGCTTGACCGTGGTGGTGACCGGCTTGGCTTCGAGGTCGCGGACGAGCTTGTCGAAGGTGGCCGACAGGTTCGGGTAGCGCTTGTTGCACGCGGGCTGGTCCGCGCAGGCCTTGAACAGACCGTCGAAGCCCTGCCGGGCGCTGCTCCAGGTCAGGGCCGACCCGCCCTTGGACGGCGGCAGTATGCCGTCGAGGCCCACCGAGCGGAGCCCGTCGGGGTGCAGGCGCATGTAGACCAGTGCCAGGTGGGTGCCGTACGAGATGGCGTACAGGTTCCACTGCTTGATGCCGAGCGCGGTGCGCAGGTCGTCGTAGTCGGCGGCGCTCTCGGTGTCGTTGTAGGCACTGAGGTCGATGCCGCGGGCCGCCAGTTGGTCGTGGCAGGCCTTCGTGGCCTCGACGTGCAGGCGCTCGGTTGACGGCGCGTCGTAGACGAGACCGACCGCTTGCGCGTTGAACCTGTCGATGTTGGGGCACAGGAGGTTTGGCTGGGCCGAGTACGTACCGCGCTGGGACATGAGGATCACGTCACGGTCGCGGTTCAGGCCGCCGTCGATCGCCATCTGCGCCTCCCCGACCGCGTCGTCCCCGGGTCCGCCCGCGAGCCACACGATGGGGTCGGGTTTCGGTGTGGCGGACGCGGCCGGCACGATCGCGACACCGAGTTTGATCGTTTTACCGGTCGATTTGGCGCGGTTCTCAGGCACGGTGAGGGATCCACAGCGGGCCCCCTTGAGCGCCTCGATCGGTTCCGGCGTCCTGGGGCAGGGGCCCGGTTCGTATCCGGCGTCGCCCACCGTGCGGGCGGCCGTGCCGATCGGCGCCTCGGGGCTGGCGCTGGTGTCGGTGCGGGACTGTGCCTGAGCAGGCGCTGCGAGCAGGCCGGTGACGAGGAGACCGGTTGCTGTGCCGACCGATGTGGCCTGAAGTCGTCGTACGGTGCGTCGACGACGGGGCGCGTGGTGGAGAGTCATCCGCCCTCCCAGTCATTTCGGTTTCGGGGTGCTCGTGAACGGTTCGGGTTCGAGATCGTCCACGCACGAGGTGTCGGGGGCGGTCGGGCGAGCGAAGAACGACGCCAGCACGCGCTGCGCGCAAGGCGACTGAGGGACCACCCAGTGGCCGATTCCGGGGACCTGTATGGCGGTCGAGCGGGACAGGTTGCGGGCCACGCCCTTCGCCCAACTTGCCCCGGTCTTCACGTCGAACGTGCCGGAGACGACGAGCGCCGACACCGAGCTGACCGTGGCCACTCGCTGTACCTTCGCGCGGTCCGGAACCTTCCAGATCCCGCACACCGGGTACTGGAAGGGCAGCTGCGGCACCTGGGCCAGGACCGTGTCCGGCCACCCGGGGAATGCCTTGCGCCCCGCTTTCAGCACGTCGGATTCCGAGTAGCCCGGAGCCCACTCGCTGCACGCTATCGAGTTCGTCAGTCCGTGCGCGAAGGCACCGACGTTCTGGACCGAGCCGGCCGCGCGGGCCTGCGCGAAGCGCCTCGGATTTCCGCGGCTGAGCTCGTCGAGCGCCGCCGGGATGTCCTTGGGCCGGGGGGTGAAGGCGACGATCAGGTTCAGCAGCGCGCCTCCGTCGAGGACGACCTTGACCGGCTTTCCTCCGCTCGGCGGCGTGACGTTCAGAGTCAGGGGGTGAGCCTCCAGCTTGCGCACCTGCTCCGTCAGCATGCGGGGGAGGTCCGGGTACCGGTCCTTGCAGGCGGGCTGCGCCGCGCACGCCTTGAAGATGTTGTGGATCCCCTCGGCGGCGCTGCCCCATCCCCACGGCAGGGTCACGGCTTGGGGAGGTGTGATCGAGTCGATCGCCACCGCCCGGATTCCCTCGGGGTGCAGGCGCAGGTAGGTGAGGGCCAGGTTGCTGCCGTAGGAGTACCCGTAGACGTTCCACTTGGGGATGTCCAGCGCCTTGCGCAGGTCGGCGAAGTCCGCGGCGTTCTCGGTGGTGTTGTAGGCGCTCAGGTCGACGCCGGCGGCCGTCAGGCGGCCCCGGCAGTCCTTCACCGCCTTCAGCATGAGTTGTTCCGCCTGGTGTGAGTCATAGCCCAGGCCCACGGCCCTCTCGTTGAATCGGTCGACCTCAGGGCAGGCGAGGTTCGGCTGGTCGTAGAGGTTGCCGCGCTGGGCCATGATGATCAGCTCGCGGTCCTTGTTCAGGCCGGAGTCCATGAGGAAGGGAATGTCGTCGAACGTGTCGGCACCGGGGCCGCCCGCCATGAACACCACCGGGTCCTCGGAGGGCTTCTTCGCAGCGGCCGGAATGACCGCCACGGCCAGCTTGACGGTCCGGCCGCCGGGGCGGGAGCGGTTCTCGGGGACCTCCAGGAAACCGCACCGTGCCTTGCTCAGCGCTTCGATGGGCTCGGGCGGCTTCGGACAGGCGCCGGGCACGAACCGGGGGGCTGTCGGGCTGGGCCCGGCGGCCTGGGCAGCTGCCGATGGGGCACTGATCGGTGTGGTGCCGAATGCTGCCAGGCAGGCCAGAGCGGCCGCGGCAGTCACCGCGTGGATGCACACCGCGTGGATGCTGCGCTTTGGCATGTGATCTCGTTCCTCTGCCGACAACATCGGCGGTGGCCACTGACGGGACCAGGCCGCAACGGTTTGGGCGGAACGCGCGTTTCGACGTTACCGGGTGGCGCATTCGGGTGCACGCGGAGCGGTCACGAACCGTAACCCCCCGGCCTGTCCGACACGATGGGACGCGCGCCGCATCACACGGCCCGACCCGCACGAATCGCCGGCCCGCCCGCGTCGGCGCGAGGTCCGCTCCCGGTGTCGGGTCGACCGAGTCCGTGCCCCTTCCCGCCCGGACGGCACCCAGTCCACCCCGCCGCCCTGAGCGCCCTCGCCCTAAACGCCGTCCCGGTCGGGCGCCTCTTCCCCCGTCGGAGCCGCCGCCGGGCCGGACTCCTCAGAGACCTCGGGAAGAGCCTGTTCGGCCCAGATCACCTTGCCCTGGGGCGTGTACCGGGTACCCCAGCGCTCGGCGATCTGCGACACCAGGAACAGGCCGCGGCCGCCCTCGTCCATCGTCGCGGCATACCGCAGGTGCGGGGAGGTGTTGCTGCCGTCGGCGACCTCGCAGATCAGCGTACGGTCGCGGATCAGCCGTACGTGGATCGGCTCGGAGCCGTAACGGATGGCGTTGGTGATCAGCTCGCTCAGCACCAGTTCCACACTGAAGGCCAGCTCGGACAGGCCCCACTCGTCGAGCTTGCGGGCCACCTCGTCGCGCATCCCCGCGACGGCTGCCGGGTCGAGCGGCACGTCCCAGTCGGCAATCCGGTCGCGCGGCAGCCCCCGCGTGCGGGCGATCAGCAGGGCGACGTCGTCCTTGGGACGCTCGGGCAGCAGCTCGTCGAGCACTGCCTGGCAGCTCTCCTCGGGCGACCTGTCGGGGTGGCCCGACAGCGCTTGGCGCAGCAGCTCCATGCCCACGTCCAGATCGCGCCTGCGGTCCTCGATGAGGCCATCGGTGTACAGGACGAGCTGGGCGCCGTCCGGAAGGTCCAGCTCGGCGGTCTGGAACGGCAGCCCGCCCAGACCGAGGGGCGGCCCGGTCGGCAACTCCAGGAAGGTGACGGTGCCGTCGGGGAGAACCAGCGCCGGCGCCAGGTGCCCGGCACGCGCCACGACACAGCGGCGCGTCACCGGATCGTAGATCGCGTACAGACAGGTGGCACCCACAATGCCCGTGGCGCTCTCCGCATCCGGCTCGTCCTGGTCGATACGGCCGACGAGGTCGTCCACGTGGCTCAGCAGCTCGTCGGGCGGCAGATCGAGCGAGGAGAAGTTGTGCACCGCGGTCCGCAGCCGGCCCATGGTGGCGGCGGCGTGCAGGCCGTGGCCGACCACGTCGCCGACGGTCAGCGCGACCCGGCTGCCCGACAGCGGAATCACGTCGAACCAGTCGCCGCTCACGCCCGACTGGGCGGGGAGGTAGCGGAAGCCGACGTCGAGGGCGCTCTGTTCGGGCAGGGCTCGCGGCAGCAGGCTGCGCTGGAGGGTCACCGCGAGGGCGTGCTCGCGGGTGTAGCGGCGGGCGTTGTCGATGCTGACCGCTGCTCGGGCCACCAGCTCCTCGGCGAGCGACAAATCCTCCTCGTCGAAGGGCCCGTGCTGCTGGGAGCGCCAGAAGTTGGCCATGCCCAGCACGACGCCACGGGCCTTGATCGGGGCGGCGATGAGCGTGTGAATACCGTAGTCCATGATCCTCTTGGTGCGCTCCGGGTCCTGCGCGTGCCAGCCCGTGGCAGTCGACAACTCGGCCACCAGCTCGGCGTGGCCGCTCCCGTAGCCGCGGGCCTGGGGGGTGGACGGCAGGAAGTCGATCAGCATGCCCGCCTCGTAGAGCGGGTGGTCGTCCCGGATGCCGTACACGGCCGTACGCCGCATGTCCGTCGCGGTGGGGGCCGGCTCCTCACCGCGCAGTACGGCGTCGGCCAGGTCCACGGTGACGAAGTCGGCGAAACGGGGGACGGCGACCTGCGCCAGCTCGTCGGCGGTGCTCAGGACGTCCAGGGTGGTGCCGATGCCCAGTCCGGCGTCGTACAGCAGCTTGAGCCGCTCCCGCGCGATCTCCGCCCTGCCGGTCACCGCCCGCAGCTCGGTGGAGTCGCGCAGCGTCACCACCGTCCCCATGGGGCCGCTGCCGCTGTCCGTGTGCCGCTGGTTGACCGCCAGCAGCCGCTCTCCGGCGAAGTGCACCTCGTCGGTGACCTCGCGCCCGGAGACGAGCAGCGCCGCCGTCTCGGGGTCGAGGCTCGACAGTTCCGACACGAACTGCCCCTCGACATCAGGGGGCAGCTCCAGCAGCCGTCTGGCCTCGTCGTTCGCCAGCAGCAGCCGCCCGTCGGCGCCGACTATCAGCACCCCTTCGCGCACGGAGTGCAGCACCGTGTCGTGGTGGTCGTACATGCGGGTCATCTCGTCCGGGGCCAGGCTGTGGGTCTGCCGGCGCAGCCGTCGGCCCACCAGTGCCGTGCCCGCGGTGGCCACCACGAGCGCCCCGGCACCGGCGCCCAGGATGATCGGCAGTTGCCGGTCCACCTGACTGGCCACGTTCTTGACCTTCAGCCCCGCGGAAACGAGCCCCACGACCTTGCCGTCGGCGTTGTTGATGGGGACGGTGGACTGGACCTCCCGGCCGAGTGGGCCATTCACGCTCTCCGTGTACACCTTCCCCGCGAGCGACGGCCCGATGGTGCCCACGAACTGTTTTCCGATCAAGTTCGGCCGGGGGTGGGTGTAACGGATGCCCTTGGTGTCCAGGACCACGATGAAGTCGACGCCCGCGGCCTTGCGCGCCGCCTCCGTCAGCGGCTGGAGGATCTTGCTCGGGTCGGGGCTCTCCAGTGCCGCCACCACGCCGGGAGAGTGCGCGAACGTCTGTGCCACGGCGACGGAACGGCGCTTGGCCTCGGCGAAGCTGTCCCGGTCCGACTGGAGGACCAGGGCGAAGACGCCCCCGGCCACGAGCAGCACAACCAGCGCCACCTGGAGGACGAACACCTGCCCGGCTACGCTTCGCGGGCTTCTGCTGACCAGGGACCTGAACAGGCTTCTCAAGTCGGCGAAACGATTCGCCATGTGACCTTTCTAGCACTGGCGATCCCGAGCGGCCACAGGCCGCACCCCCCAGGGCGCCGCATCGCAGAACGCGCGCGGCGGGGACGGACCCGGCCTCTGACAGCCTGCCTCGGGCGCGGGGGCCGATCACACGCGAGGCGGTCTCCGCGGGGCCGAAGCGGCCAGCCGGGCGGCGAGCGCCTCGACGAGGCCCCGCAGTTCGTCCGGCCCTTCGATGACGAGCGGCCGTTCGGGCGACGCGAGCACGGCGGGCAGCCAGTCGAGCCGCTCCCCCCGCAGCGAAACGCGCAACCAGGGCTCGGGGTCCTCCTCCATGCCGTGCGAGGAGGGCAGCTGCGCCACGCTCGCGACGCCGGCGGGGAGTCGCGAGCGGATACGCTCGGCCATCCCCTGGACGCGCACGGCCACCTCATGGCGGTACGGAGCCGTCGCGAGCCCCGACAGGACGCGCCGGGGCGAGGTCGGCGGGCGGTTCGAACGAGCGGGGCAGGGTCCACGCGTCGGCGATGCGGTCCAGCCGGAACGTCCGGTCCTCGCCGATCGCGGGAAAGCGCCCACGAACGTGGCGCCGCGCGGCTCGCACAGCGGCCGGCTCGCACAGCGCCCCGGGTCCGTCGGAGCCTCAGCGGGAGCAATTGCTGTGGCTGGGAGCGTGCGCCCGCATCGACCTCACCGTGCAGCAGGCGGATCCTGGTCGAACGGCGCCGCACCGGCCGACTACGGCACGGCGGCGTGGTGGAGCTGGGGAATCGTGGCGCCGCTGCCTGCCTTGATTTGTTCGATCACCGCTTGGTGCAGATCCCGGCTGTGCCGCTCGGTCCGGCAGGGCACCGGACTGCCGGTGACGGTGAACCATTCCAAGGTGCCGGTGTACTGGACCGACACATCAGCCTCTTGGCCGTCCCAGGTGGTGTGGACGGTCACGTTGCCCGTGACAACGCCCGCCTCGTCTGTAGGGACGCCACCCCGGCCGGTGAAAATCCCGGGGGTGGTCCATGATGCCCACGCCATGACAGCCTCCTCGACTGAGTGCCGTGCGCGGCTCACAATTCGGCCGCACTCCGCTGTGCTGCGGACTCCCGGAGTCCGCGCCCTCGGAGTGGGCCACGAAGAAGATCGCGATTACGGGACTCGCGATCCGGCCCACCTCCTGGTGTGCTCGTCGTTCATTGTGCTCCGCCCCTGTTGCGTATGGATAGGGGTATTCGTCCTGATTACGGGTTCGCCCTCGTGAGCAGTCCAGGCAGCGGCGCAGACGATGCCTCACGGATGCACGCGCTCGGAGCGCTGCAGTCGCCGCACGCCATTGATCCCACAACCGCAGAAACAGAACAGAGAACAAGAAGAAGCAGGGGTCGCGCCGCAGTCACACGTCCACGTGCGGACGCTGAGCGGCATTTTGTCAGCCATTGTGGTCGAGGCGGCCCAGCTGGCGCAGGCGGTGCGCACGAGCGTCGGGGTGCTGCCGGATCGTGCACACACAGGGTTCCGGGAGCAGCATGGAAGAGAAAGCCTCGACCGGCACGCGTCCTGAGCGGGCTTGCGCTGAGGAGGGAGCTCTCCAGGATGGATGTACACGAGCCACGCCCGGAGGGGGACGGCGGGGCGGGGCCGGCGCCGCCGGGAGGGTTGCTCGATCTGCTCAGCGTGGCTGCGGTCGTGCTGGACGCCGCTGGGCGGATCGTGTTCTGGAGCCCGCAGGCCGATGAGGTGTTCGGCTACGCGGCCGAAGAGGCTCTGGGCCGGTACGCGGCACGTCTGCTGGTCCACGAGGAGCAGCGGGACCTGGTGGTCAGACTGTTCGCCGAGGTGATGGGGACCGGTGAGAGCTGGGCGGGCGCGTTCCCGATCCGGCACAAGGACGGCAGCACGCGCCTGGTCGAGTTCCGCAACATGCGCCTGGTGGACGACCTCGGCGACATCTACGCCCTGGGCATCGCTGCCGACCAGAGCACACTGCAGCGGGTGGAGACCGACCTGGCCCTGTCGCAGCGACTGGTCGCGCAGGCTCCCATCGGCATCGCTCTGCTGGACACGGACCTGCGCTATGTGCTGGTCAACCCGGAGCTGGAGCGCATCGACGGCATCCCGGCGGCCGATCACCTCGGCCGGTACCCGCACGACATCCTCACGTCCCTCGACGTCGGCTCGATCGAGTCCGCGATGCGCCGGGTGCTGCTTGCCGGCACCCCCCTGATCGACCAGCACACCGTCGGCCGCACCCGTGCCGATCCGGACCACGATCACGCTTGGTCGGTGTCGCACTACCGGCTCGAAGGCTCCGGCGGGCGGGTGATCGGTGTGGCGTACTCGGTCATCGACGTCAGCGAACGCCACCGGGCCGCTACCGAGGCGGACCGGGCCCGGCGCCGCCTGACCCTGATCGCCGACGCATCCGCCCGTGTCGGCACGACCCTGGAGGTTGAGCACACCGCCCAGGAACTGGTGAAGGTAGCGGTGCCGGATCTGGCCGACATTGCGTCGGTCGATGTCCTTGACGCCGCGCCGGCCCTGCGCCGCTCCTCTCCCTCCGAAGAACCGGAGCTGTTTCGCCCGCTCGCCGTGGCCGCCGCCTATCCCACTCCAGCCGCAGCTGCCCTGCAGGCCGTCGACCGCGCCCCGTACGGAGCGGACCGACTGATCACCCAATGCGTTCACACCGGTCGGCCCGTCGTCGTCACCCATGTCGGACCGGAGGATCTGGAACGCATCGCCCTCAGCGCTGACAGCGCGGCAGTCTTCGCCCAGGCAGGCGTGCACTCCTACCTCGCGGTCCCACTGATCGCCCGCAACGAGGTCCTCGGCGCTTTTGGTCTGCTGCGGGCGCGCAACCAGCTCCCGTTCGATGAGGACGATGTGCTGCTCGCCGTAGAGCTGGCTGCCCGCGCGGGCGTCTCCATCGACAACGCCCGCTTGTACCAGAGCGTCCGCAGCACCGCCGAAACCCTCCAGCGAAGCCTCCTGCCCGGCGAGCTCCCACAGCCCACCGGCCTGAACGTCACCTCCTTCTACCAGCCCGCCCAAGCGTCCATCGAGGTCGGAGGCGACTGGTACGACGTCATCCCCCTTGCCCGCGACAAGACCGCGCTGGTGATCGGTGACGTCATGGGCAACGGCATTGACGCCGCCGCCACCATGGGCCGCCTACGCACCGCAACGTCTGCCTTCGCCGACCTCGACCTGGCTCCCGCCGAGGTCCTTCGCCACCTCGACAAGATCACGTGCGGGCTCGAGCACTACATCGCCACCTGCATCTACGCCACCTACGACCCTCACACCCACCGGTGTCACATCGCGAACGCCGGACACCTCCCGCCCGTCCTCGCATCATCCGGTCGGCTCCCTCAACTCCTCGAGCTGGCCCCTGGCGCACCCCTCGGCGTCGGCGGCGTCCCCTTCCACACCACCGCGTTCGACCTGAATCCCGGCGACCGGCTCGTCCTCTACACCGACGGCCTCGTCGAAACCCGCCACCAACCCATCGACGAGCGCCTCAATGCCCTCCTGCGCACCCTGGAAGAACCGCGCAGACCGCTCGACGAAACCTGCCGGTGGCTCGTTGACGCCCTGCGGGACACGGACGACCACGACGACGTCGCCCTCCTCATCGCACAAGCCACATCGGATGTCCCCCAACGGCACCCTCGCTCCACGTGACCCAACGACCTCGGGCCGACAGGACCGTTCACGATGCTGGAGCGGCGCGTTGCCCACGGCGGCGTGGATCGTTGAGCCCGGCATGGAGACGTGGGATGAAAGCACGGACGCCGTGGCCTTCGCCCGACTGAACGGCGCCTACTGGCTGGCCGGCGACGATGTCGACGGTGAGCTTCTCGGTGGTGGCTGCGACGTCACGAAGACCGGCCACAGAGACCGAGCTGATCACCTGGGGCGAGCCAGGGATCTATTGGCCCGAATGGAACAGTCACGGATGGCAATAGTGGCTGTGGCGGCTGTTTGCGTGTTGGCCGCGCTGCTGGTGACGTCTGGGTGACGTGCACAGGAGGGGGCTGTCCCAGTCCACTGCAGCGCCCGCTGCCCACTTCAGAGCGCCGCCTCACCGTCGACCTCAACCTCGACCTCGACCTGAACCTGAACCTGAACCTGAACCTGGTGCCGGACGTCGCCGGCACGGCTTGCCCGCGTATTACGACTTCGAACGGGCAGGCGGCACGATGTCGCCCTCCTCGCTGGTGCTCTGATATCTGGTCACGCCGGTACCCAGCACGCCCTTCCGTTTCAGAGCATCGCCGACGCAGGTGCCTGATCGGGGAGCTGCCGGTAGATGTCGATGTGGCGGACATCTTGAGCACGGCGACGACCGGGCTGATGTTCGCAGCGGACGAGAGCGCGCTAAGCAGGCTGCTCGACGAGCACCGAGACGGGCTGACGGGCCCGGTCAACTTCTGGGTCGTCCACCCGAAGGGAAACAAGGCGGACATCAACCGGGACTCGCTCTGGCGGATCCTGGCCGAGTACGGGATGCGTCCGATCGCCCAGATCGCGGTGGACGAAACCTGGTCCGCGCTGCGCTTCCGCAAGCTGCGCGAGGGGGAGGTCTTTCGACGCCGGCTCGCGCGACTGACGCCCTTCTGGGGCCTGCCAGTTCTGGGACTCATCCGGTGTCGGGCCTGGCCGAGTGCGGCCGGCCCAGCGCTGACATTGCAACCTCGAACAGTGCGCGATGCGCGCGTGCGGACCAGGCTGGATTATGGGGATCACTGGATTACGGAGATCAGTCGTCGGCGAGCATGCCGGTCCGTAGTTTGGCCAGTGTGCGGCTCAGGAGGCGGGAGACCTGCATCTGGGAGACGCCGAGGCCCTCGCCGATCTGGCTCTGGGTCATCTCCTGCCCGAAACGCATCTCGATGATGCGGCGCTCCCGGTCGGTAAGACGGCTCAGAAGAGGATTCAGACAGAGCAGGTCCTCGACGGTCTCCATGCCGGGGTCAGGCTCACCGATGAAGTCGGCCACCGTACGGCCCTGAACCTGAGCCGGTCCCGCCTCGCCCGCGTCGGCGGGCATGTCCAGGGAGCCGGCGGTATAGCCGTTCGCGGCGACGACGCCCTCGATGACCTCGTCCTCGCTCAGTTCCATGTGCTCGGCAAGCTCCTTGACCGTGGGGTCGCGGTCCAGGACGACTGCGAGCTCCTCCTTGGCCTTGGCGATGTCGACCCGCAGCTCCTGGAGCCGCCGGGGCACATGGACCGCCCAGGTCGTGTCGCGGAAGTACCGCTTGATCTCACCGACGACGTAGGGAATGGCGAACGTGGAGAACTCGACCTCGCGGGACAGATCGAACCGGTCGATCGCCTTGATCAGACCGATGGTTCCGACCTGGACGATGTCCTCCATGTCACCGTCGCCACGGTTCATGAACCGGCGCCCGGCGAACCGTACGAGCGACAGGTTCATCTCGATGAGTGTGTTCCGGGCGTACTGATGCTCGCGGGTGCCCTCTTCGAGGAGTTGGAGCCGGTCGAAGAACAGCTTCGACAGATTCCGCGCGTCCTTAGGAGCGACCTTCCCTGCATCCTCGATCCAGGGCAGCTCGCCAACGCCGGCCTGCGTGTCCAGCTGTGCCGACGCCAACGCCTCGACGTGCTTCGTACCCTCCGCGTCCCTCGCCTGCGACTGAACAGTCATGACCACACTCCCGGATCGGTTCAAGCCCACCACTTTCCCAGACATGACGTCACCATGCGTTCGTGCAGCAAGAGTTTTGACTCATGCACAAGTCGGCAGGTGCCTGGCTGTGATCAACCAGCAGTCACTCGGGAGGCGGGCGCCGGGCCGGAACGATCGAGCTCTGGATGCGGTATCCCCCCGTGTCCACCGTAGGGTCGGGCTCCAGTGTGACGGTCACCGGTCCAGCGAAGACGTAGCTGTGCGAGGCGGCGTGATCTCGCACCTTCGCGGCCAACACTGGCCCCAACTGATGTGCATGCGAGCCGAGTTCACGATGGCTCTCCTGAGGGAGCGCGACTGTGAAGGCGTTGGGAACGAGTGTGCGTCCCCGTCCCAGAATCATGATGTTATCGTCGCATTCGCGCCGGAGCGTCGACACGACCTCCACGCTCTCCCGCTTCGGCCGGAAGACCCGGTCCACCAGATCTGCGGCCCACTTCTCCATCACTCTTTCGACGTTGCCCATCTTTCCCATCGCCGACGGCTGCCCGGCCTCATCCGGATCATGTGCGGCCATAGGGGTTGCGCTGAGGAGCGAGCCTGACCGCGGTCCGGGGCCGGCCGTCAGCGATCGAGAACAGCGCTGATGACCTTGCCGCCGTTGTGGGAGGGACGGACGGTGACGGTGCGCGCGAGCATCCGAATCAGGGGCCAGCCGAACCCGCCCTCGTGGCCGTCGAGGTCAGAGGGACGTTCACGCGGGAACGCGGGGCTGGGGTCGCGCACGGCGATCTCCACGACGTCACGGTCAGCGGCCAGATGAAGTCCTGTGACGCCTCCTGCATGCCGGAACGCATTCGTAACGAGTTCCGAGACCACGACAATGGCGCTCTCGACCCTCTCCTGAGAGGGCGTGGGCACAAGGCCACAGAAGAATTCGCGCGTAGCATGACGCGCTTGAGTCGCTGTGATCTGACGTGGCACCGCCCCATGGCCTTCGTCGGACCGACACTCGCCCACCTGCCATGGCTCCTGACTCATGCCCGAACCCCCGTCGAGAAAAGGCTGATCTGGCGGCAAGGGGCCTTCTGCCCCCAATTGGCAATCGTTAACGTCAGCGCTCCGAGCGAAGAGCTCTGCTCTCCTGCCCATTCGGCAACCCGCTCGACAAGTCACTTCAACTCGAGGGAGCTACTGCTGCTGCTGCTGGTCTTCCGGCCGACCTACGGCTCCTGGCTGAACTGGATCGGAGCCGAGTTCGCCGCCACCGGCGCCTACATCCGTTGGCGCAACTCCCGTGCCGAGCCCAAGACCAACTTCGCGCCGCAGTCACCGATCCGCCAATGGCCCGATTACCCGGCCAAGGCTGCATGACAAGCCACTGGCCGACCGCGAGCGAGCTTCGCCGTCGGCGTATTGATCGCGCCCGCCGCCTACGGCCCGCGGCCGAAGAAGCCGGACTTCAGGTCCCCGATGACGCCGTCGAGTGGATGCCCACTCACGATGAACGGTCCATTCCAGGGCGCGCTGAGCGCGAAGAGCAATGCCAGGCTCAGCCCGACCACGCTCGCAACGCCCACGACGAGCAGTGACGTTCGCAGGCTGCTGCGGAAGATCAGTGCTCCGGCGTTCACGATCAAGGCCAGTCCGCTGACCACAAGCGTGACGACGTAGAGCGCGGGAACGTCACGCGAGGCGGCCGCAATGCGGGCGCGACGACTACTGGTGACGCTGTCCAGGGAAACCAGCAGCTCCGTGCTCGCCGGGGTCCCCAGCTCGGGCCGGGCCGCCTCGGCGCGCACGCTCCGCTCCAGTCGTGCGATCGCGCGAGCGGTGGCCGGGTCGTCACCGGACGCCGCTGCCGCACCCTCCCATTCCCTGACACGCGCGGTCTGCAGGTAGTCCAGCAGTGCCGCGTGGATGGGATCCGACTGGACTCGCGGACTTGTCGCCGCCCACCCCAGGCGGGAGGCTGCGGCAGCCTCGTCGCTCACCAACCCCTCTGCTGCGCGCAGGTAACTGGCCTCGCTGGCCAGTGTGAGTGCCGCGAAGATCGCGAAGGCAGCGCCGAGTGTAGGCATCAGGGGCGTAGCGATCTGCGGCACCCGGTCCTGTTCCCCGACCGGTACGAGCGCCCGGACGCCGACCCGTGCCACGGCCGCGACCAGTAGGGCAAGGAAGAGCCAGCCCACAACCAGCACCACCGCCGGCAGCGAGGTCAACCAGTTCACCACATCACCTACAGCGCGTTTCCACGAGCGTCAGACGGCGGCGAAACATCGGCCCCGCGGCCTGGAGCTCCTCGTCGATCACCTGCAACGAACGCTCCATCATCACAGGTCGAAGAGTTCCAATGCTCGCGACGCCCGGCACAGCACCTCGCTTCGTTGGCCAAACAGCCGAATACGGCCCAGTACCAGGACCACCAGGGCATTCGGTCGCCATGCGATGCACCGCACCGGACGCCGCTCGATTCCGCAGAAGGTTGCGAGACGCGCCAGCAGGAGGGGAGCGTCCTGCTGAGGCGACCAGCCCTCAATTCCGGGGAAGTCCGTGACCCAGGTACCCGGAGGGGGCTGCAGTCGTGTTGCGGCGCAAGCACATGCTCGCGTCGCCGCCTACGTTCACAGAAGCGCTGACCGCTCCAACGTGGCGTAGTAGTTGCCCACTTCGGTGAGGTAGGCGGGCTCGGTGGTCTGGCTGTCGAGGGTGAAGCGGGGCGCGGCCTTGATCTCGTCCCTGGTGTGAGTGACCGTCACGGTCTGGGCACCCGTGTCGATGGCGGCAACGATGCCGGCCGGGATCAGGACGCTTCTGCCGAACACCCACACGCCGGTGTCGACGACCAGGTGTTGCATGCCGGACTGATCCAACTGGCGTTCCACCCGGCCGACGATCCCGTCGGGCGCCGTGAGGGTGAATCCTGCCAACGCCGCCTGCTCCTGTCCCTGATAGCCGATGCCTGCCGCGTAGGCCCAGACGCTCTGCATGGGGTGGTTCCTTTCTCTCGGCATTACTCGCCATTGGCGGGGCCATGGGGCCGACTGCGACATTGACGTCGACTGCCCGTCGCGGAGCGGCAACGCTCACCACTCCCCGTACCCAGGTAACAGACCGTCATACAACAGATCACTCTCCGGTATGCCAAGCGAGTTGCGCCTCGGCCCGGGCTGAGGACACCGCCTAAGCCTTCACCAAACTCCTACCTGCGAATTCACCTCCCCGTACGACCGCTGGCGACGGCTCCGAAGCACCCAACGGAAGACGCATCATTTTCATCGCGCTCCCGCGGGGTAGATGCGCTGTGTAACGGCAGCCGCATCGAAGTCCTCCCGAGGGGTGAAGCCCATGCAGCACCCGCCAACGGTCGAAGACCACCAGGCCCACCCGGCCGAGGCCCTCAGCCACCCGCAGAAAGCGACCGACGCCCGTGACGCGGCGAGCGGGTTCCTCGCCTGCCTCCACCCCGCCCCACCGACGCCGACCGCCCAGGACCTGCTCCTGCTGGTCTCAGAACTCGTCACGAACGCCAGGCGCCACGCAGGCACCGTAACGGCACTTCATCTGAGCGCCGACCGGCGGCAGATCCACGTCACCGTCGACGATCCCAGCCCCGCGCATCCCCAGGACCGCAGTCCCGACCTGTCCGGTGGCACTGGGGGCATCGGCTGGCCCATGGTCCGCCGCCTGGCCCGAACGCTCACCATCCATCCCCATCCCGGCGGCAAATCGATCCATGCCACACTCCCCCGCTGAGCAGCGATCCCACGCCCGCAGATCCTGCCTGCCGAGTCCCTTCCCCGTCCGGTACTTGGAAGTGAGGCACTGGGCGGCGAACTGTTCGCCTGAGAACTGGCCCGGCACGCGTGTTCAAGACATCGCCCGAGAGCGGGCCGGACTCCGCTGGTCGACGATCCACAAAGTCGCGCCAGCGTGCCCCATCGGCGGGGGACTCCTGGCACACGACCATGAACCTGCAGTGAGGAGAACTCGTGACTTCCGAATCCCCCGCTCCGCTCCCCGATCCCCACGACGCCCTGGCGGACGTCCTCGACCCGCGGCCCAAACTGCCAGGGCCTCAAACGGACCCGACCGCCCAGGGCCACTTCACCCGCGCCCAACTGACCCGCTTGCCAGGCGACGCGAGTTGGGAGATCGCCGTGGTCTTGTACGGGGTCCCGGCCGATGAGTGGCCCTCGATGAACCTGCCCAGCACCGAAGCCCCCACCCTGCGCGCACGCGGACGGGCCCTCACAGACCTGGGCTACGTCCAGACGGGCCCCGGATCCGATTGCCACTACTGGGAGTGGGCCGAGTGCCAAGACGGCGACCACGCAACCGTACAACTGATGGCACACACCGAAGTTGAGCCCATCAGCATGCCGGAGATCGAATGAAAACCGTGGCCTTCGCGTCATGGCCTCCCCCGTGACCATGCAGCGCTGCACAGCCCGCGACGCACCCGTGCCGCACATGGTCCTATGGCCGCTGATCGCCGGGCTCACATCCAGATGCAGCTCGCCCGGCCACTCGCGGTCGGTCTCCGTCGGCCGTGGAAGAAGAAGAGCGAGCCGCACAAGTTCGCCCCGGCCCGAGTCCGGCGGGCGTTCCGGAACCTGCTGGCGAAGAGCCCTGCGCCAGGACGCAGACCGAACTCGGCACCGAGATCGGGAGGTTCTTCCACCGCCGGCAGTGCCGTCCGCGCGGCATCACCGGCATTTGTATTACGTGTGGATGGCGATCTTGAGGCGGCACGTTCTCATGATGCGCGCGACGGACCTGGTTCCCAGCCCCCGTGATGTGCGACGGGCCGGGAACCAGGTCCTCGCCTAGACCGACTCTTAACGAGCGTCAGGCGGGAAATTCGATCAGGCCGACAGGTGGCAGGGTGGGAGTGATGCGTAGCACCGCACCGTGCCACTCACACGCCCCAGCGGCACAACGCATCGGCAGCGCCGCCGTTTTCAGCCCGGAGGTCCTGCCAGAGCCTTGAACGCCGGGCGCAGCAGGGCGGCGATGCGGTCGGCTGGGGCGTCACGAAGAGCTGCCAGGCGGAGGAACTGGTGGCCGATGGTGACGCCCAGCAAGGCGGTGACGAACAGTGCGGCGCGCAGCTCGGCGTCCTCGGCTGCGGGCAGGTTGGCGCTCACGCTGTCGATCTGCCGATCGAGGGTGACGCGGACCTGATCGGCTGCTGCCGGGTCGGTGAGCATGGAGCGCATCATCGCCAGAGTGCCCTCGGGAAGGCCGCCGAGCTTGAGGCCGAGCGTGGCCAGGAGCTGATCGACGAGCGCGTCGGTGTCAGTGGTTGCTGGCAGTACGGGGAGCGCCTGCACGGCTTGGGCGAAAAGCTCGCGCTTCGAGCCGAAGTACTGCATGACCAGAGCCGGGTCGACGCTCGCCGCAGTCGCCACGGCTCGGATGGTGGTGCGATCGAATCCCTTCTCGGCGAACAGCTCCCGGGCGCTGTCGAGGATGCGCGCCTCGGTCGCTCGGCGACGCTCGGTGCGGGACTGGCGAGGAGTGGACACCGATTCACTCTACAGCCGTTGACCGAACTGTCAGCCGACCCTACGGTAAGTGGGTCAACAAGTGTTGAGCGAATGGAGGCCTCTGTGTCGCGTGTGGATACACCTGCTGTTCGCACCCCTCGCGAGGTGCTGAACCGCTACTACCAGGCCATGCTCGACAAGTCCCCAGACGATCTCGCCGATCTTTATGCCATGGACGCGGTGCACGAGTTCCCGTTCACCTCTCCCGGCTTCCCTCCGCGCTACGAGGGACGCGAGGCGGTGCGCGCGGGATACCGGGCGGCCTGGGGCACAAGCCCCGTCCAAGTACAGGAGATCAGGAAGATCGCGGCCTACGAGACCGCCGATCCGGAAGTGATCATCGCCGAGCACGTCGTGGTGGGAACGCTGCCGACCAGACACACCGGCTTCACCGTCCCCGGTCTTTTGATACTCCACATCCACAGGGGACTGATCACGCGGGCCCGCGACTACATGGACAGCTCGAGCGTCACCGACGCCAGAGGATGAAAGCCAGAGTGACAGAGGCGGACCAGTTCACTTGAGACCCAAGGTGCATCGGACCCTACTCACGATCCCCACCCCTCATCTGGACGGACGATAGCCGCGTAGCCCTGGGCGAAGCGGCCGTCCGCGAAGAACGGTGGCCATTCGCAAACTGTGCTGGTGTGACTGAGCGCGGTACTTGGCCGGTCTGGCCAAGTACCGCGCTCAGTTAGATGTGTCAGCGGCGAGTCAGGTCATCGAGAGCGGCGGTGGCATCACTGCCCGGCCGTTCCAAGGATCTGGTCGGCCGTCGCGAAGCGGTGCACCGTCGGCTTCAGCACTTCGTGGACGTAGACGAAGTACTCCGTTTCCGCCGTTCCGGTCAGCACCGCCAGCAGGAAGGCGAGGCACCCCATGTCGTGGTGCTCCCACAGGGGGCCGCGCCCCTCGTTGTAAAGCACGGTCCACTCGTCGGGGTGCTGACCTGGCCGCGCCAACCAGTACAGGAACGCCCCCGTGCCCTCCTCGAATGCCCACGGCAGGACCCTCGCCCCCACCTCCTGCAGGCCTACGGGCTTGTCCTCGAACTCCCACAGTTCGGCCAGGACCTCGTCCCGTTCCGTCATCTGCGCGTGCAGGTCGCAGTCGTCGTAGGCGGAGTCGGGGACGAGCAGCCAGATCGTCTCGTCGAAGATGCCGTCGCCGTATGTCTCGACGAGCTGCTTGTAGTCGGCGGGCAGAGTCGCGCCGAAGGCGCGCTCCGCTTGCGCCCAGTCCACCGCGGGTGGCGGATCGGCGGGCGGAGGGCAGAGGCGGACGAGCGCATCGAGGGCATCGAGGGCATCGAGGGCGATCATGGAACGGACGCTACCGGGACACCAGCCGGTACCCGTGGGTGGGTCGGAAGGCCAGGCGCAGATCCGCAGCGGAACCCGGCCCAGGTTCCGCTCGCCGGGGCGAAGCCCTCGGCATGCCGAGGGCTTCGTCTGTCGGGTGGTCGATGAGCGCGCACTTGGCAGGTGGGGCCGCCTACAGCGTCCAGTCACACGTCTGTTGTGACTGAGCGCTTCTGTTGGCCGTTCTGAGCACCCCAGCTGCCCGGCTCCACGGCGCTGTTCAGTTCGTGGATCCGTGAGCATTCTGGAGCTCGATCGAGTCGGCCCGTGCCCAGGCCGGGGCTGGGACCGGCTCAGTGGACGGTGCCGGCCGTCCCGCCGCCGCCGGTGGCGACGCCGCCGACCGGCTTGCGCGCGGGGAAGGGGGGCTTGTCCTGCCGGCAGGTCGTTCCGGCCGGCGGTAGCGTGCCGTCGACGAGGTACCGGCTCTCGTACGTCTTGACGCAGCTGCTGGGGTTGATCAGCGCGGTGTGACCGTATCCCTCGTTGGTGAGCAGGCGGGCGTCGGCCAATTCGCCGGCCATCGCCTGCGCGTCCGCGTAGGGAGTGGCGGGGTCGTACTTGGTGCCGACCACCAAGATCGGGTGTGCCGTCGGCCTGTTCCACGGGCCCCGGTAGCGGTCGGCCGCGACGGCCGGCCAGGAGAGACACGGCACCGTGGCCCAGGTCCAGTAGCGTCCGGCGTCGCCCGCGCGTCGGGCGGCGGCCTCTTCCATGGCGGGGTAGGCGGCGGGGTCACGCGGATTGGGGCTGTCGCCGCAGACCACCGCACTCGCCTGTTCTTCGCCGACATACGGATTCGGATGCGGAACCGGCGGCAGGGGCGGGAGCGAGGCCGCCTTGGGCACGCGGCCCTCCCAGAGATCCCGCAGCCTGCCGGCGAGCTCCGTCCAGCCCGGGTGGACGATGTAGAGGCTGCTCATCACGTCGGCGATCGTGCGGCCGTAGGTCCACTCACCCACGGGATGCGCCCGCAGCCGCCGCATCAGCTCGTCGAATCTGTCCCGGGTCGCTTTCGGGCCGCCGGCGGAGAAGGCGCAGCCCGCGGTGTCCGTGGCTCCGCACAGGCTGAGGAACCGGTCCAGGACCACTGCCGCGGCGCGGTCCAAGCCCATACGCAGGAACGTGTTCAGCCGGGGGTCCGCGTCGGAGGCGTGGTTCGTCCAGGCCTGCGGATCGATATTGCTGTCGAGGACCATGGCGCGGACCCTGTCGGGGAACATGTTGGCGTAGGTGGCGCCCAGGATCGAGCCGTAGGAGATTCCGAGGTAGGTGAGTTGCGCGTCGCCCACCGCCTGGCGCAGCCCGTCGAGGTCGCGAGCGGTGTCAACGGTGCCCACATGGCGCAGCAGCTCGGGGTCACGCCGCTCACAGCGCCGGGCCAGGTCCTGGTACGCGGCGAACACGGCCGCTCTCTGCTGTGCGCCCACCGGGACGCCGGCCGGTTTGCCCGCGTTCCACGCGGCGGCCTCCCCGGGAGTCGCGAAGCAGTTCACCGCGGTGCTGCTGCCGATCCCGCGGGGGTCCCAGCTGACGATGTCGAACCGCTCCCGCACCTCGCGCGGGAAGAACTCGTAGTTCTGCGGCATCTGGACCGTTCCCGGCCCGCCGGGTCCGCCGGGGTTGAAGAGCAGGGTGCCGATACGTCGACCAGGGTCGGTCGCCTTCCGTTTGATGACTGCCAGTTCGATGGTGCGACGACCTGGGTTGTTGTAGTCCAGCGGCACCTTCGCGGTCGCGCAGTCGAACGGGCTGCCTTGAACGCAGGGTTTCCAGTCCAGCTTCGGGGCTGGCACCGAAGCTGTGGGTATACGTTCGGCCGCAGCGAGGTTCTGCCCGGTCAGAACGGTCGAGTAGGTCACCAACGCGGCGATGACCGCGGCACAAACCCGACGGCCCGCTGTCGGTCCAGATATGTGCATGCCTCGTCCTTCCACAGCTGAGGGCCGGACGCCCTGCCGTGCTGGACGTCGTCACGCATCTGCGTCAACGGCACCGCGGCCCGGCAACGCGCGCTAGCCGACCACGGCCAAATGGCGGAACCACCGTCACAGCCGGCCAGTTGTCCAGTCCCATATGATTTTGGGCATGGCGAGGGTGTGACCTGCGGTGCCTACAGGTGACTGAGGCAGATGGGCGGCGGGTGTCCCGCTCAACCGTAGGCAGCGTGATGGTTCACTCGCGGAACAGTGGTATAGCAACGGCCGTGTGGGCTGGATCGTCAGCTTCGTCGGGACGAGGAAGCGCAAGGGCGTGCCCGCGACCTACGTGATGGCTTGGCTGCGTCGTTCGATCATGAGGACGTCACGCCACACTCCGTGGTGCTGGCCGATGCGCTCGCGGGTGCCGATCTCACGGAAGCCGCGACTGCGGTGGACGGCGAGACTGGCTGCGTTCTCGGGGAAGATGCCGGACTGGATGGTCCAGATCCCTGCCGCCTCGGTCGAGGTGATCAGGGCGCCGAGCAGAGCACTGGCGATGCCTCGACCGCGGACGTCGGGGTGGACGTACACGGAGTCCTCGACCACGCCGGCGTAGACGCAGCGGTCGGAGACTGCGGAGGCGGCAATCCAGCCGAGGACGGAGCCGACCGGGTCGAGGGCCACGTGGCGGTGTTCAGGGAGTTTGGTGGCGTGGAAGTGCTGCCACGTGGGTGCGGTGGTTTCGAAGGTGGCGTTTCCATCGTCGATGCCGAGTTGGTAGATCTTCAGGACGGCACCGGCGTGCTCGGGGCGCATCGATGTGATGCGGATGTCCGGGCGTGCGGTCATGAGCGGGGCTCGGGTGCGATCTCGTCGATCAGGCCCCGGACACGGTGTTCGATCTCGTCGCGGATCGGGCGGACCGCGTCGACTCCTTGACCTGCGGGGTCGGTGAGTTGCCAGTCGAGGTAGCGCTTGCCCGGGAACACGGGGCAGGCGTCTCCGCAGCCCATGGTGATGACGACGTCGGATGCCTGGACGGCTTCCGCGGTGAGCACCTTGGGGACTTCGGCGGAGATGTCGATGCCGACCTCGGTAAGCGCTTGGACCACGGCCGAGTTGACGGAGTCGGCCGGCGCGGAGCCCGCCGAGCGCACCTGTACGCGATCTCCGGCGAGGTGGGTCAGAAAGGCAGCGGCCATCTGGGAGCGTCCGGCGTTGTGGACGCAGACGAACAGGACCGAGGGCAGGACGGCGTCAGACATGGGCGGGATCTTCCTGGAGCGCGGGCGAGTTGGGGGCGGTGAAGTAGCGCCGGGCGTACAGCGCCACGTACACGAGCCCGATGAGCACCGGTACCTCGATGAGCGGGCCGACGACACCGGCCAGGGCCTGCCCGGAAGAGGCGCCGAACGTCGCAATGGCCACGGCGATGGCCAGCTCGAAGTTGTTGCCCGCGGCGGTGAAAGCCAGCGTGGTGGCGCGCGGGTAGTCCAGGCCAACGGCCTTGCCCAGCAGCATCGATCCGGCCCACATGAGCGCGAAGTAGACCAACAGCGGCAGGGCGATGCGGACCACGTCAAGGGGCTTGGAGGTGATGGCGTCGCCCTGGAGGGCGAAGAGGATGACGATGGTGAACAGCAGCCCGTACAGGGCGAACGGGCCGATGCGCGGGATCAGCTTCGCCTCGTACCAGGTGCGGCCTTTGGCCTTCTCGCCGATACGGCGGGTGAGGTATCCGGCCGCGAGTGGGATGCCCAGGAAGATGAGCACGCTGCGGGCGATCTCCCACACCGACACGTCGAGGCCGGTCTGTTCCAGGCCCAGCCAGCCGGGCAGAACCGTCAGGTAGAACCAGCCGAGCGCCGAGAACGCGATCACCTGGAACACGGAGTTGAGCGCCACCAGTACGGCCGCTGCTTCGCGGTGTCCGCAGGCCAGGTCGTTCCATATGATGACCATCGCGATGCAGCGGGCGAGGCCGACGATGATCAGCCCGGTGCGGTACTCGGGCAGGTCCGGCAGGAAGATCCAGGCCAGGGCGAACATGAGCGCCGGGCCGACGATCCAGTTCAGCAGCAGCGAGGGCAGCAGCAGGCGCCGGTCGCGGGTGACGGTGTCGAGACGGTCATAGCGGACCTTGGCCAATACCGGGTACATCATCACGAGCAGGCCCAGCGCGATCGGCAGGGACACCCCGCTCACGGTCACCGTGGCCAACGCATCACCGAGTCCCGGTACGAGACGGCCCAGACCGAGCCCGACCGCCATCGCGGCAAGGATCCACACGGCAAGGTAGCGATCCAGGAACGACAGGCGCCCTGCCACGCCGTGATCAGGTGCGCTCGTGCTCACGAAACAGCCCCGGCAGTCCCCGGGCGTGCGGGCAGCAGCTCGCCGGCCGGGCGGCTCAGGATTCCCGCGAGTCGGTCGGTCATCTCAGGAAGCAGCCAGTAGTAGACCCACGTCCCGCGCCGCTCGCAGTCGATCAGACCGGCCTGCCGCAGCAGCTTGAGGTGATGCGAGATCGTCGGCTGCGACAGGTCGAAGGCCGGCGTCAGGTCGCAGACGCAGACTTCCCCGCCTGCCTGTGAGGCGATCATCGACAGCAGACGCAGGCGCACCGGATCACCCAGCGCCTTGAACACTTTCGCCAGCTCAACGGCCTGATCCTCGTCCAGCGGGGCGGTCAGCAGCCCCGGGCAGCAGGCGTCGGTCTCGCCGGTCCGGCCCAACACCACAAGTTCTTGCTTCGACATACGTCTATGTTGACAGGCTTCGATGCAAGGCGCAATCTTGCATCGAAGAACATCAATGCACCTCGATGGGAGCACCGCCATGTCTCGCGCTCAGCTCGCCCTGCGTGTCAGTGATCTGGAAGCATCTATCACCTTCTACTCGAAGCTGTTCGGCACCGAACCGGCCAAGCGGCGCGAAGGCTACGCCAACTTCGCCATCACCGAACCCCCGTTGAAGCTAGTCCTCATCGAGGGCGAGCCCGACCAGGAAACCCGCCTCGACCACCTCGGCGTCGAGGTCGAGACCACCGACCAGGTCACCGCCGCAACTGGGCGGCTGAAGGACGCCGGCCTGGCAACGTTCGAGGAGAACGACACCTCCTGCTGCTACGCGCTCCAGGACAAGGTGTGGGTCCACGGACCCGGCCAGGAGCCCTGGGAGGTCTACGTCGTCAAGGCCGACGCCGACACCATCGGCAAGAGCGCCCAGCCCGACGCAAACGGCGACGGATGCTGCACCAGCCGGCCCGCGGCCGAAGCAACGACCGCGGCGGCATGCACCTGCGGACAGTGACCCGACGATGCCCACTGGACATTCACTCGAGCCCTGAGTGCCACAGGTTCGAGGCGGTCGCTACCCAGCAGCCACAACCGGGCCGGCCGTGACCTGAGGAGGGTTGGGGAGCAGCGACGAGAGCCTGTCCCGTACGAAGTCCGCCGCCCGGTTGATCGAATCTTCGGCCCCGGATCGGTCTTCAAAGACGCTGGTGGAGACCATGACTCCGTCCCCGGCGTCCACCCAGTAGTAAGCCACGAAACCGGGGACTCCGCGGAGGAGAGGCACGAATCCCTCGTCCACCTGGCGTCCTGCCTCGGCGGAGTCAGTCACTCCTTCGTAACGCCGAATTACTGCGTACATAGCTGATCTCCTCATGGATCCCGAGGTCACCTTGCGCGAAACGACCTACCCCCACTGAGCGCCTCTGGCTCGGGGGACGTCCGGACGTGACCCGGATGGACGCACCGGTGATCCAACCCGGGCATCTGCTGCGTCGGCGAAACTGGACCTGTCCACCGTCCCCGCCGGCGAGGAGTCCTTGCGCAGACGGCTACTTCCGCCCCCGGCCCGAGGCCACCGACGATCGCCGATGTGGCACGCGTCGCCGGCGTTTCGCGCACGACCGTGTCACACGCCCTGAACGGACTCGGCAAGGTCGATCCCCGGACGCGGGAGCGTGTCAGGCAGGTCGCGGCGGAGCTGGCGTACCGCCCCAACCTGCCGAACGCCAGACAACGGCCCCGGACCTCACCCGGGGCCGCGCAATACTTCACCCATCGAACGGTGCACGCGGGCCGGCCACCGAAGTTCGACAAGACCTACCACCGCGAGCGTCATGCCGTTGAGTACGGGATCAACCGGCCCCACCACTACGGTGCTGCGCATGGCCGAAGGCCGCACGCTCCTCACCCGGTCCGGCACGACGAACTGCGGCCCGCCGGGACCAGCGTGCACGTCGGGTGAAGCTTCACCAGTGCCACCCCCGGCCTTCGGGCATCGCGTGTTCAGCCGCTCAGGTCTGGCACTGCGCCGTGCCAGCCGTGGACCAGCCGCTCCAGGCGCCCCCGTCAGCACGGGCGTGTACGCGAATCTCGACCTTCACACCAGGCGCGCACACCCGAGTCGAGCTTCCCACCTCCGTGGGCTCGACAGTCCCACCGGCCGGGACATAGGTGCGACCGCTGCCCAACTTCACCCAGTAACCACCGTCGACGACACGAAAGAACGCCTCGTAGGAGACGTTCACCGCCCTCGGCCCTGTGTTGCGTGCCTTGACGTACGCCGTGATCTCCCGCGTGTAGACCCTGCCTTCTTTCCCGCGCTGGGCGCTGATGCAGCCATTGACGGCCAACCGGCCGGTCGACACACCACCGCCGCAGGCGACTGCCGCGGCGTGAGCGTTCGCCGGAATGGTCAGCATGGTGAGCGCCGCAGCGCCCAGAATTGTTCCGATACGCCTCATATGCAAAACCTTGCTCCCTTCGATCCTGATTGCCTCAAAGGAACCATTACGCGTCGAGGCGCGGAGGGCAGCGGATCATCGAGTTCTTCACTCCAACGGAAGCGGACGGTGCCCCGGTACCCGATCACCTCAGGCGGCTAGGTCCCACCTGGCCGTGCGCTCTCCGTTGCTCTGCAGGAGCGAGTCCACCTTGCACGTCACGGCCGTGATCTCCGAGCCGTCGCCACCCTCTACGAAAAACGCGCCTGCATCTACCTCGGCACCATCACACTCGCAGCACTCCTGATCTGGCTCCGCACATGATCCGAGAAACAGCGCCGAGCTGGGCCGGCCAGGAACCGGGACCACGGCTCGGGGGCCCGTACGCGGCTCCGCGAACCCGTTCAGCCACTCCGTACCCCGCCCCCGTTCCCGGACGGCCGGTCACATGCCGGGGCGGTACCTCCGCTCGACGTGCCCCTTGAGGTCCTCGGGATAGAAGTAGACGGGCCGCAGGGCGCCCCGCGCATAGCGTTCGGCCTGGTCGCCGAAGTGTGGCGAGTCGGGGTGTCCGCTCACTCCGCCCGCCGTCACCGCCCAGGCGCGCAGTCGTGGCCCGAACTCCACGACCGCCACGAAACTGTTGCCACTGGTGCCGTAGTAACGCTTGGTTCCCGGGTAGGCCATCGCGCCGAACGAGGCGAGCGAGCCCCATCGCGAGGAGGTGAAGGGCACCGGGATGCTGGGCTTGTCGTCCCTGAACTCCTGAACGATCGCACCGTCGTTGCGCTGGTAGCGATTGATGTCACCCCACGGCACCTGCCAGCCGCCGAAGTCCCACTGCAGCCGCTGTATCGCCGTCTCGAGTGCGCCGAGCCTCTGCGCATCCGTGGCACGGTCAGCGATGTAGTCCCATACCGACATTCCGGCGTCCGCCGCCGCCTGGACTGTGAGTGCCCACATGTCCTCGCCCCAGAACACGGCTACTGATGTCGCGGTCGAGTCTGCTGACCACCGGAGGTCCCAGTCGCGCAGCAGGCCGATCGGACCGGCCAGCTTCTCCTTCCGCCCGTTCCCCTTGGGCAGTTGGTCCCACGCCGCCACGAGCCCCGGCAACAGCCGCGCGAAGGCGGTGAGATACGGGTCGAATGCGGCCTCGATCAGCGTCTGCGGGGTGAAGTCGTCGCGCGCACTCAGTACCCGGATGGCATGCGGCCCGCGCGGGTTCTCACCGAACCGGTCGAAGTAGCGCGGAAAGTCGGCCTTGTGGGGGCTGTCCGCGCCGGCGGCCGTCCAGGGCCAGTTGTTGGTGTTGAACGCCCAGCCGTTCTTCGGGTTCACGGCCCGCGGCATGCTGTCCAGGCTGTGCAGGCCATGCCAGTCGGTCGCCGGATCACTGCCGTCGACCGCCTTGAGATAATCGAACCGGTCGTCCCTCACCGGCATGAACTGCGGCATCAGGAAGGCGATCTCACCCTTCGAGTCCGCGAAGAGGGTGTTGTTCGAGCTGTTCGCCTTGAGGCCCGCGACCTTGATATAGCCAGCATAGTCCCGCGTCGTGGTGCGCAGGAAGCTCTGCAGGAGCGCCTCGACGGGCTTGTTCATCAGCGCACACGCGATCCACTTGCCGTCCGTCTCACGCACGATCGGGCCGTGGTGCGTTGCGTACGTCGTGAAGGTTCGCTCCTTCTGCCCGCCCTCATCGGTACGGAAGGAGAGCGTGACCTTCTTCGCCGTGACGGGGCGTAGTTCCTCGCCGTAACGGTAGGAGCGAGCACCGTCGGCCCCTGTCACGATCGTCTCGGCGAACTCGTCGATGTTGTCGACACCGCTCGTCGTGTGCATCCAGCCCGTGTCCGCGTTGAAGCCCTGGTAGATGAAGAACTGCCCCCAGGTGGCGGCACCGTAGGCGTTGAGTCCCTCGCGGCTCGTCACATGTTGTTCCGCGCGGAAGAAGAAGCTGGTGTGCGGGTTGATCAGCAGCAGTGCGTGGCCGTCCCGCGTGTGGCTGGGTGCGATCGCGAAGCCGTTGGACCCCGTGGGTTCGCGCTGCACGAGGCCGCGCTCCTCGTCGGTCATCGGTACGTCGGTCTTGTCGTAGAACGCCTCGAGCTGCGTGAGCAGCACTGATTCGATGTCGCCGCCGATGCTGCCTTCGGAGAAGCTGAGCGGCATCCACGGCTCGAACCGGTCGAGCACCCGCGGGCGCACCTCGGGATGTGTCGCGAGGTAGTGGTTGAGTCCGTCCGCCCAGGCCCGCATCAACGCGCGCAGCCACGCCGGGCACTTCGCGTAGTCCTTCTTCAACTCCTCCGGGTCGAGGAACAGCCGCTGGCGCAGGTCCTGCCATATCGCGCTCTCGCCCTCGGCCTCGGCGAGACGGCCCATGGCGACGAGGTAGTTCCGCTCGATCCGGTTGAAGTCGTCCTCTGCCTGGGCGTACATCATCCCGAACACCGCGTCGGCATCGGTCTCGCCCACGATGTGGGGAACACCCCAGTCGTCGCGCGTGATCGTGACCCGTGCGGCGTGTCGGCGCCGGCGGGCCTCGTCGGGCAGTGCCGACGCCGGCAGCGCGAACGCGGCGCCGGCCTGCAGCCCCGCCGCGGCAACGGCCAGCCCGGCCGCTCCCAGAACGCGACGCCGGCTCACCCCGGAGTTCTGCGCATGACTCATCGGATACCTCCGTAGATACTCCGCCCTTCAGGGCGAAGAAGAATCGGACTCCTGCAGAGCAGGGCAGCGGGCTGGGATGCGCCGCAAGGGCGGATCGCAGTGCTCTGACCCGCGAGTTTGGGCGTCACGTGAGGCGACGCTAGTTTGTGAGTGTGACCACGAGCCGTGTGAAGCGGGCATTCAAGTACCGCTTCTATCCGACGGACGCGCAGGCAGCGGAGCTGTCGCGCACGTTCGGATGTGTGCGGAAGGTCTACAACTTGGCGCTTGCCGCCCGGACCGAAGCGTGGGCGCGGCAGGAGCGGATCAACTACAGCCAGAGCTCCGCGATGCTGACGGCGTGGAAGAAGACCGAGGAACTGGCGTATCTGAACGAGGTGTCGTCGGTCCCGCTCCAGCAGGCCCTGCGGCACCTGCAGGCGGCGTTTATCCACTTCTTCGGCAAGCGGGCCAAATACCCGCGCTTCAAGAGCCGGAAGAAGTCGCGGAAGTCCGCCGAGTACACCACCTCGGCGTTCCGTTTCAGGGACGGCGAGCTGAGACTCGCGAAGATGAGCGAGTCCCTGCACATCGCGTGGTCGAGACCGTTGCCGGAAGGGATGAGCCCCACCACGGTGACCGTGTCGCAGGACGCGGCCGGACGCTGGTTCGTGTCCCTGTTGTGCGACGACCCCAGCATCAAGCACCTGCCCACCACTGATGCCGAGGTCGGCATCGATGCCGGTCTCGACCACCTCCTGACCCTCTCGACGGGCGAGAAGATCGCCAACCCGCGGCACGAGCGCCGCGACCGCGCCGCACTGGCGAAAGCTCAGCGCAGGCTGGCGAAGAAGACCAAAGGCTCGGCGAACCGGGCCAAGGCGCGGCGCAAAGTCGCCAAGATCCACGCCCGGATCGCAGACCGCCGCCGCGACACCCTGCACAAGATCACCACTCGGCTCGTGCGTGAAAACCAAACGCTCGTGATCGAGAACCTGACCGTGCACAACATGGTCAAGAACCGGAAACTGGCCCGCGCCATCAGCGATGCCGCATGGTCCCAGTTCCGCAGCATGCTGGAGTACAAAGCCGCCTGGTACGGGCGCGAGGTGATCGCCATCGACCGATGGTTCCCCTCCTCGAAACTGTGCTCCTCCTGCGGCACCCTGGCTGACAAGATGCCGCTCAGCGTCCGCACATGGACGTGTGACTGCGGCACAACCCATGACCGGGACGTGAACGCAGCGAAGAACCTTCTGGCCGCCGGACGGGCGGTTGCAGCCTGCGGAGCTGATGTAAGACCTCAACGGTGTTCTCCGGGCGGGCAGTCGGCAATGAAACAGGAAACCTCACGGCGCGAGCCGTAAGAATCCCCTCCCTTCAGGGAGGCGAGCGTCAAGAGTTGCTCCACTCTCCTTCGAGGATCAGGGGATCATTCGGTCTCACCCGGTGTGGTCATCGGTGGTCCGCGTGCCGACCTCTTGGCGCTCTGTCCGCCCGGTAGGGCGCTCCCATCGCCCTACGCCCGTGAGACCCCAACGGAATGACGCCCTCGGCCATCACCCTGATCGTCACCTCCACCGCGCAGCCGGCAACCACGACCGAGGTGACCACCCGGACGGCACACGCACGTTCCGGTGATCACCTACGCGGACAGTCCTATCCAGGAAGCAGCGCCCTGACAAGGCCTCACCCCACGGCAATCGGAAGTACTTCGTCCGGTGAGGAGCGGCTGTCCCACCTGCGCGGCTGCCTACCTATCTCCGCTGTGACGGGCTGTCACCAGAAGCGGATCAACATCCGTGCTCGGGCAGTTGCTCGGCCGCCCGCAGCGACGTCGGCGGAGACTGCTGACCGGGCAAGCTCAGGGACACAAGAGGGAGCCGGCGGTCGGCACCTCGTCGATCTCGGCCAGGTGCACTTCCCTGCTGGACGCGGACCTCATCCGCTGGCAGGTCGAACGAGGCGGCGCACAGCGCCTCATGCGCGACCTGGCCGACGTCCGTTCCATCGTCGAACCCGCTGCCGCCCACCGGGCAGCCCTCCACTGCACCGACGACGACCTGCAGGCCATGGTCCACGTCGGTCTGGGCGCAAGAGAGTCGGAGTCCGTCGCCGCTCCCGGCTGGGGAGATCCGAGCGGGATATCCCCCACGGTGAAAAACCCGAGGTATTGCCGTCGCCGCCGTCTCCTGCATGCAACTCGACCCGGAATACACTCATCCGTTCACTGACTGCTCTCAGCGCAGATCGAGCAGCATCACGTCATGCAGGTCCGCGCTCTCCCCCCACAGCCGCGCCTCGCCGATCTTGCGGTATCCCCACGCCCGGTAAGCGGCCGACGCCGCCTTGCTGCCCGGGTGGACGTTCAACAGCACCCGCTTGGGCCCGATGCCGTCGAGCAGCATCTCGTGCAGACGACGCGCGATGCCCTGTCCACGCCACGGTCCGCGCACGGCGAGTTCCATGAGCCCGAAGGTGCGGTGCCCGTCCTCGCGCCGCATGTCCTCGGGCACCGGCTCGGTCAGTTCGTCCCACCAGCCCGTGTCGGAACCGAGCGAGTAGCCGTACGCCATGCCGACCGGCTCGCCGTCCTCGCACCGTGCCAGGGTGGCGCGGAAGGTGCGGTTGCGAGCCTGGACGGGGAAACGGCGGAAGGCGGCAGCGACGTCGTCCTCGGTCTCGTCATAAGGAGGCTCGGCGAAGGCTTCGGCGTAGATCAGCCTGAACGCGTCCACATCCTGTGCTGCGGCCGAGCCGGCCATGCGCTCCACCGCGATGATCCCCTGCTGCACCATGTGGTACTCCCTCGGACGGCCGTGCGGTTACGCTCACACACTCCCGGACAGTGGCGCCCACGCGCCAGTCCCGACCCCACTCAGGCCGCAGTCGGCCGGGGCGGAGAACCGAGTTCAGGTGGTGACCGGCTGCCGGGCCGTGCCCCTCCCGTGCCCGATCGGGCGGGGAACAACGGGCAACAGCGACACCCCACGGGGACCGGAAGCGGCGACGGCTCCCGCCCATTTTCTCTGGTCAGGAGCCTTCAACCACCGTGGTGGGTGTGGGATTTGGGCCCGTGCCGACTCGCGTCACGACGCTTTCGAGATCGTCGGCAGCCCTGGCACGACCAGCTAGGCTCCGCCGCCCAAATGACTACGGCTTGTCCCGTACACGGGTGTGTTCACCGGGTACTCGGACTGTGAGACGTCGACTCGGCAGCCGCGGCGGGCGGCGCGCGAAGAGCTGCTGGGCGGGGGTGGTGAACACCTCGTCCCCGTCGAGCAGGAGGACGCGTGTGTGGAGACGCGCCCTCGCCGGGCCACCACAGCTCGAACGCGGTCACGACGACACCGGCCCTCCGTCCAACCGAGCGACACGGCTATGTGGTCCCAGCCACCGCTGTTCGTGCGCGGGGATGGCCGCGTCGACGGATGTCGTGGTGCGTAGCGCGATGTCGACGATCCCGGTCGGCTTCGTCAGACGATGACAGGGACGGTCTCGGCGCGGTTGGTGGACCAGTTGGTGACGATGGGCTTGTCGACGTTGGCGGTGTCGGGGAGCTTGAGCTCGGCGGGGTTGGGATCGTTGTCGGTGGTGGCGATGATGACGTTCTCGAATTCCTTGCCGGCGTTGCTCTTGGTGGTCTTGGGGCTGATACCGGTGTACGCGACGGCGGAGCCGGTGAGCTTGATGGGGTCTTCGCCACCCTGTCCGACGGGCGAGGCGACGCCGTCGGCGCCGGAGCCGAAGGACACGCTGGGCGTGTTGACATCCAAGTAGCAGGTGATGCCGGACTTGGCCTTGGCGGCGACGAGGTAGTAGCCGCCGGCCTGGGACTGAGAGGTGACCGTGAAGTCCAGGTCGTTGGTGCCACAGGACTGTCCGTAGCCACTCTTCCCGCCGCCTCCGGAGCCGCTCTTGCTGTCGTCGCCGGAGCCGGTCTTGTCCGTGGAGCCGCCGGAGCCGGTCTTGTCCGTGGAGCCGCCGGAGTTGGAGCCGGCGGTGGAGGGGCTGTCGCTGGAGGAGCTGCCGCTCCCGCCGCTGTCGGCGGAGGCGACGGCGGAGGGAGTCGCGGAGCTGCCGGCGTCCGCGGTGTCGTCGTTGTTGCAGGCGGTGGTGGTGGCGGCGAGAGCCGTCACGGCCGCCGCGGCCAGGACGAGACGGGCGGAACGGGCGGCGAGACGCGAACGCATCATGATCTCCAGCGGCTGTCGGTTGCGGTGTTTCCTGACTGACACCGATGACACTAGGGCCGAGTCGATCCTGAAATGATCCTGTGCATGTCCGGGTTCTGTCTCAGCAACTTCGGTTCCAGGAAACGGCGTTGGATTGCAGCAACCCCAGCTCAAAGGGCATGTCCGGGACCACGCGTCAGAACCACGCCATCGCACGATCAGTTGGCTTCGCGATTACGGCACCCGCGTCCAAACTCCCGGGAAGCCTTGACCGCCGGCAGCAATGAAGAAGTCAGCCGAACACCGTCGACACCGCAGTAGACGGTCAGGGAGATCCGGCGTCGGCGCCGCTGGCCCCGTTGACCGTCCCTTCAACGTCCTGCAGCTCGCCCCACCAGTTGCCGCCCGTCCCCCGTCACCTGCAGCCCGGTCTCGTCCACTTCCTCGGCGACCGGGGCGAACCGGCCTGAAAGGTGGAGGACGCGGGTCTGGCCGAACGGCTACGGGGCGTGCGTGGCCGTGATGGCCTCCCTCGACGGGGGATGTTCGCACCTGGTCGGGTGCCGTTCCGACCTTCCATTCAATCGCCGGAGCGGACCTGCTGCAACGCGTGAGTGAGATGGTGCGGGCGCCGCGGCTCCGTATCACCATGGAGAGGCGGCGCCGTGCCGCACGGAATCACCATGGACAGGCGGCACTGTGCCGCTTCGGGCCAGACACCGGAGGTGCACGGTGGAGCCAGCGAATTCCGGGCGACGGACCGGGAATCTGCTATTCGCATTCGCTCCGTGGATCATCTTCGACGTCATTGCGTCTCCCAGTACTTGGGAGTACGCCGCGCTGGCGGCTCTCGTCGCCGCAGTGGTGCTGAACCTGCCGGATCTGCGCCGGGGTTCCTTCAAGGCACTGGAGGTCGCCGGCATCCTCTTCTTCGGCGTCATGGCTGTCCTGGCACTCTTTCTCGACCGTCAGGACATGCTCTGGCTGGAGACGTACGCCCAGGTGCTGTCCAGTTCGGTCATCGCGGCGGTGGCGCTGGGATCGCTGGCATTCGTGCCGTTCACCGAGCAGTACGCGCGGGAGTCCACGCCCCGGGAGGTCTGGGGCACTCCCCTCTTCCGGCACGTGAACCGTGTGCTCACCCTGGTCTGGGGCTGCGTCTTCGTCGCCACGGCCGCACTCGGACTGGTCGCGCTGCACACGACGTCCGGCGCCGACTGGTTCAACTGGATCATCCCGGTGGTCCTGCTTGTCCTGGCGGCCCGCTTCACGGAGCGCTATCCGGACCAGGTGCGTGAGCGGGCCAATGCCGCGCGCACCGCTCCGTAGACACGACTGCGCCGACGACGGCCGCGGCGGGCACGGCGACCTCGCGACCCCGGCATATCGTCATCAGGTCGAGTCCATCGACAAATCTGCGGCGAGGTCGCTGTCGAACGGGCCGGTTTCCCACATTCCCGTGCAAAGGCTTGTCCCGCAATGATCTTCGGATGAGTGCGAGCCGGTCGCTGTGTGACGACCGACCTCTCTGGAGAGGTTGAGGTTGTGCAGGCGGGCGACGCCGAGCATGGCGTGGTGAACGCCGTTGTCCTTGAGACGGCAGTCGCGGAGGATCTTCCAGGTCTTCATTCGGGCGAAGGTGTGCTCGACGCGGGCGCGTACCTGCTTGTGGGAGCGGTTGTGGTCCTGTTTCCAGTCGGGCAGTTCCTCGCCGGCCCGGCGGCGGTGCGGCATCAGGAGTCCGGTTCCTGGATAGCCGCCGTCGGCGATCGTCATGGTGTTGCCGACGGCGGCCTTCGCTCCCGATTCCCCCCAGGCTCTGCAGTCGTTGCGGTTGCCCGGCAGAGGCCGGCCGACCGCGACGACGCGAAGGGTGTCGGCGTCGATAGCAACTTGGTGATGGGTGGAGTACCGCTGAGCACGCTCCAGTCGGCTACAGCTGGCGTTGGCCGTGAGGCGTGCGCTTGTTTCCGGCGGTGGATTCGGTGGTGGCTGCCTGACGGAGCACGTCGTAGCCGACGAACTCGAACAGGCGGTCGCCGCGGTGCACGGGGTGGGGTGTTCCGGCGAACCGGTGCACACCGACCCCGAAACCGGCGTCCGCTGCCGATAGCCACTGAAGTTCGAAGCCCTGCGCTTCGAACCATTCGCAGATCTGCGGTACTCGGTCGGGTGCGGCGCGGTGCCGGGTCCAGATGACGGTTCCGCCGACCTTGCACAGCTGACTGCAGGCGGCGATTGTGTGCTCGATGTCAGCGTCGGTGATGTTGCCGAAGACGCCGCAGATGAGGACGAGATCCGCAGGGGCCGTGTCCTCGTACTGGTCGATAAGGCCGGCGTCACCCGTCACCACCTCGACGTGTTGCAGGCCGGCCCGGCCGGCCCGTTCCGCCGCGGCCGACGTGTTGCGCGGATCCAGCTCGACGAGCTTCGCCCGTACATCGTCGCGACGGGGGTGCCCAGCCAGAACGTCCAGAAGATCGCGGCCCTCCCCGGCGCAGAGGCTGATCACCCTCAAATCACCGTCCGGGGCACCGGACAGCGCAGCGCCGACCTGGGCTTGAACCGTCTGTAACCGTCGTGCCATCCACGAGTCGGCCAGGTCGTACTGATCGTGCCATGCGCTCCAGTCCATGGACGGACGCTACGTCCGCTCACCGCTCACGAGCGACCCAATTCCGAGCACCGGACCGAGGACACGGCCAGACCGAACTGCCGGCTTGGAAAGAGGAGCACAACACCTCTCACCGCAAGGTGGCTCCCTACCTCGCCGGCTCGGAGAATGTTCAGTCGATGCAGAACTCGTTGCCCTCGATGTCCAGCATCGGGATGCACGACTCGTTTTCCTCATCGGCGTACAGCGTTTGCACGTGGGTCGCACCGAGCGCGACCAGTCGTGCGCACTCGGCTTCGAGCGTGGCGAGGCGCTCGTCCCCCACAAGCCCGGTGCCGACCCGGACGTCGAGATGCACCCGATTCTTGACGATCTTTCCTTCGGGGACGCGCTGGAAGTACAGGCGCGGGCCCACGCCTGAGGGATCACTGCAGGCGAACCAGGATCCCTGCTTCTCAGGAGGCAGAGTGCGGTTGAAATCGTCCCAGGTGGTGAGCCCCTCCGGTGGCGGCGGTATGACGTACCCCAACACTTCACACCAGAAGCGAGCGAGGCGCTCCGGTTCTGCGCAGTCAAAGGTGACTTGGAACTTCTTGATCGCTGACATCGGCGCACCGTACCGCGTACCAGGAGGATCCTGCCGCTCTTTTCCCCAGGAGGATCCGCCCGTCACCCGTTGCGTCCTGGGCCGCCTTGGACTTCAAGTGATCAAACCCAGTCCACGAGAACGACGCGACCGTGGCGGCGGAGCGCTCCAGTGATCCCCAGGATCCAGTCCTGACCAACCACCCTCAGGCTGATATCAGTTGCGGGACAACCCTAGGGCTCCTGGTATCGCTTTCTCGGTGAGTTGGACGGTTCCTCTTCCGGGTCGGGCTCCGCTCGGATTCGCGGACCGCAGGGACGAGGGCTCGGAGGCATCGACGGAGCTGGGCGACGGCCCGTTCGACGGCTTCGCCCAGGTTGTGTCAGAGATGCAACCGGTCCACGACCTGGATGACCTGAGGGGCGCCTGTGGCGGCACCTTCGGTGAAGAACGGTGACCTGTCCCGGCACACGATTCCAACACCTGGCCGGTCGGCGAGCCACGCCGCCAGACTCGATGCCTCCCGGTCGGGCAGCAGATCGATGGGGCCGCCGGCCTCGATGCCGACGAGGACAGTGCCGTAGTGGCGGCCCTCGCGGATGGCGTAATGGTCTGCGCCGACCACACGTGGGGCAGCCACCTCTGGCTTACGGCGCGCCGTCCCCGCCCGCGTTCTCTCAGGACGGGACGGTGCGGCCATCGGCCGGTCAGGTCCAGTTGCACCGGTGGACGGGAACGGTGACCGGGTTCAGCGCGTAGTCCCAAAAGACGTCGGGGCGCCACGACTCCAGGTCCCAGCTGTCGCCCGTCACGTGGCTGCCATCCGGCTTCTCGTAGGCACAACAGGAGTGGAAGGCAAGCTGCTTGAATGCCCCAGAGCGCTTCAATTCATCAGCGCGGTTCTTCACGCCGTACGGTTTCCGGCCATCCCCATGCAGCTCTTCTGCGGATCAGCCCTGAACGGACAGAAAATCCTCGACGGCGGCGGCGAACTGGGCCGGAGCATCGTGGTGCACGACATGACCGGCAGGCAGCTCGGCGAGGCAGGCCTTGCCGACACGACGGGTGATCATTTCCCCGGCATGGGCGGCCGCCAGCTCATCGCTGCGTGTTCCACGGATCAGCAGAGTGGGGCAGGCCACCGCCGTCCAGTCCTGCCAGTGGTCACCATTGAGTGCCTTCTGGGACGCCACCGTGTGCTCGATGTCGAACGAGAATCCCCAGCCGCCCTCGGACCGGCGGAAGGAACACTCCAGGTAGGCAGCCGCCGAGCCCAGTGCGGCCACCAGTTCCTGACGCGAAGGCGTTAGGCGAGGCAGGCGCAGGGTGAATGACCAGTCACTGTCCACCACCGCGCCGATGTCCTCGACTATCAGCGCACAGACCCGATCCGGCTGCCGGGCAGCGTACTGGTATGCGTTCACTCCGCCCAGCGAGTGGCCCAGCACCGCCACCGGGCCGATGTTCAGATGCCGATGGAACGCAGCTACTTCAGCGACGTAATCGTCCCGCTCGTAGCTCTGAGCACGATCGGACTCACCGTGCCCGCGTTGATCGAGCGCGATCACCCTCCACCGCGGCGCCAGCGCCTCAGCCATGGACGCGAACGCCGTCGCCTCGTTGTAGTGCCCGTGCAGGGCCAAAAGCGGAGTACCCGGACCACCGAAGTCCAGATACGACAGCTTCCGCCCGTCGACCACGAAGAACTCACGCATGATGGGGATGCTATGCGGCACCACTGACACCCCACGGCTGACCAGCAGCCGACAGAGAACAGAACCGCTCTCCTCTCAGTCAGAACGAGTTGCATTGGATGGCACCGCTTATGTGGGGGGCGGTAGGTCTTCCGAGAGTTGGGGCGGCGGGTTCATCCCGTTGTCCCAAGGGCGGAGAGCGTTCACATGCGTCGCTGGAGCACGTCGGCGCTTCGGCCGGCCGCGACCACAGTGCGGAGGGGGAACGCGATGAGCAGCGCGACAGCGACCAGGAGCCCGCTCGCCCACAGCGGTCCGAGGTCCCCGACCTCGGTACTGAGGGTGGTCGCGGCGACGAGGGGACCGGCGGCGGCACCGAAGTTGAGTGCTGCGGTCGCATACGAGCCGGCCATGGTAGGGGCCTCCGCTGCCTCGTAGAGGACCCGCGTGATCAGCGTGCTGCCGAGTGCGAACGACAGCGCACCTTGTACGAACACCAGGGTGCACAGGGCGACCGGCTTGTCGGCCAGTACCGCCAGGGCCGGCCAGCCGACGAGCAGCAGCGGACCACCGACTGCGATGACCAGACCTGGACGCCGGTCGGACAGCCGGCCCGCGACGGTGACGCCGACGAAGGAACCGGCTCCGAAGAGCACCAGAACGACAGAGATCCACAGCTCGCTCAGCCCGGCGGTGTCGGTCACGACGGGGGCGAGGAAGGTGAAGCTTCCAAAAGTTGCCGCGTTCACCAGCGCGCCGAGCAGCATCACCAGGATCAACCGCGGCCGTGTGAGCGGGGCGAGCTCCGCTCGCAAGGTCGGCCCGCCAGTCGCGTCTTCCTTCCCCTGTCCAGCTGGGATGCCCTTCAGAATGCCGAGGGCTGCAGGCAGGCAGAAAGCGGCGACTGCCCAGAATGTGGCCCGCCAGCCGAGCATCGTGCCGAGTACCGACCCGCCAGGGACACCGGCGACGGTCGCCACCGTCGTGCCCGACAGCAGGACGGCCAGCGCACGCCCCTTCTTGTCGGCCGGAACCAGCGTGGCGGCAGCCGTCAGGGCGACGGCGATGAACCCTGCGTTCGCGAGCGCGGCAACGACCCGGGTGGCAACCAGGACCGGAAAGCTCGTGGTGATGGCGCCCACAGCGTGAGCTGCCGCGAAAGTAAGGACGAATCCGAGAAGGTTGGAGCGCCTGGGCCAGTTGCGCGCAAGCGCGGCCACAAGCGGGGCGCCGACCATCATGCCGATCGCGAAGGCTGAGGTGAGCACGCTTGCTGTCCCGACTGTGACGTCGAAATCTGAGGCGATGTCCGGCAACAGCCCGGCGAGCATGAACTCCGAGGTGCCCATGGCGAAGACCGCCATGGCAAGCAGGTACAGCGGGAAAGGCATCGAAGGCTCCGAGGTGAGGAGAAGCACGAGAAGGTCATCTCGTCACCGCGGCCAGCCCCACGGGCACACTCGTCCCACCGCAGAATGCGGCGCAACGACAGGGCTACGCGTTCAGGGCTTCAGGGGGCTGACGGCGTGACCGAAAGCCCCCACCTTGTCTGACTCAGGACTCGACATGGCGCGCACGCTACCCGACCGGTACCTGTCGAAGCATCTGGGTTTCACCGGCATCGGCCTGTGTCACCAACGTCACCCACCTTCGCTCTCGGGTTGTGCCGTCGGCTGATGCGCAGTGGGCGTGGGCCGCCGGACGCGCCAATCCGGCCAATCCGGCCAATCCGGCCAATCCGGGGGAACGATGAGCAGGCGGTGACGGTCCGCAGCACGGATTCCGTGAAACCCTTGCGCCTTCCGGGATTTGGGGGGTGCCATGGTCCTGGGATCGCACCGCCCGTCACTCGAATCACCCCAAGTCCCCATTAATCGAGGTCAGTTGCCGGCACGCGGCGCGCCTGGCCCGGATTCCGCCCGGCCGCCGTCCACGCCCCGCTCGGCCGCACCACGCTCACCCGGGCGGCCGGCAAGGCCGTCGTGGTCACCTCACGGCAGGAGAAGTCATGCGAAACAGGAGCACCACCCGCTCACCCCGCCGCGCGGCCCTGACCGCGGCGCTCGCCGCAGCTGCCGCCGCCGTCGGCCTCGCCCTGCCGTACACCGGCGGCGTCCCCGCCGCTCAGGCCGCCGTCCGCAAGAGCGTCGACAGCGATTACACACTGTTGCGCCGCTCCCCCGCCTCGTACGTCATCGGCACCGCCTACCGCGGCTGGACCGTCGACATCCAGGGCGACCCCCAGGGCGGCTATCGCTGGGGCCACATCTACGGCGACCTCAACTCATGTCTGTGGATCTACGACGGCGCGGCCTCCGGCGACGAGGCGCACGCCAACGAGTGCGGTGACCCGGTGACCATGCCGACGTCGGAGTTCACCAACGGCCAGATCGGAGGCGGAACGTCGGACGGTGCCACCGTGACCACGGTCGCCGGATCAGGCTGCGCCACGTACGACGGCAGCCACATCACGGGCTACGGGAACGTGCGCCCGTGGGCGGTGCCCACCACCCCGAGTGCTCCGCTGAACACCCAGGTCGCTATCGGCCAGACAGTGCTGTGGCGCTACGTCAGCCGCGACGGCCACTACGTGATGGTGCGCGATCCGCGCGGCGGCAGCACCGACGGCGTGGGGCTGCAGAGCTGGTACTTCGTCCCGCGTGGATGCCTGCCGACGACGCTGCCCTGATCCGGGCGGGCCGGCGAGGCTGAGGGGCTCTGCCGATCTCGCCTGGTGGTGGGTACGAGGCTTGGGGCGGTGGAACAGCTTATGCAGGCCGTGCAGCTGGGCGTCAGTCAAAGACACACCAGACCAGCGCTCCGATGATCCTCAAGAAACGGCCTAGCCTCGACGGTAGATGTCCCTCGGAGCCTCGACCGCGGGGGGACAGCGCGTGCCGGGCGTGGCGCGTGTCCATGTCCGGCCGGGCGGACCGGCTCATTCTCTCCACCGGGTCTCCTTGAGGAGAGACGCATGGATTACTACGATCTCGGCACCCACAGCCGCCCCGTGACGACGTCCTCTCCCTCTGCCCAGACGTGGTTCGATCGCGGATTGGTCTGGTCTTATGCCTTCCACCACGAGGAAGCCGTCTGCTGTTTCGAGGCGGCCGCCGCGGCGGATCCCGACTGCGCCATGGCCTACTGGGGCATCGCCTACGCCCTCGGCCCGAACTACAACAAGCCCTGGGAGTTCTTCGACGACGATGACCTGGCCCGGAGCGTCGACCGCGCCCACGCCGCCGTGGAGCGGGCGCAAAGGAAGGCGGCCGCAGCCACCCCCGTCGAACAGGCTTTGATCCGGGCGCTGCAGGCCCGCTACCCGCACGCGGAGGCCGTCGAGGACTGCTCGGTGTGGAGCGAGGCGTACGCGGACAGTATGCGCGCCGTGTACGAACTCGCCCCCGAAGATCCTGATGTAGCAACGCTCTATGCCGACGCCCTGATGAACCTCACGCCCTGGCAGCTGTGGAACCTACGGACCGGCGAGCCGGCGGAGGGCGCTCGCACGCTGGAGGCCAGAGCCGTCCTGGAGCGGGCCATGGCCACCGAGGCCGGGACGGAGCACCCCGGACTGCTGCACATGTACATCCACCTGACGGAGATGTCGTCCACCCCCGAGACCGCGCTGCCCGTGGCCGATCGGCTGCGTGGCCTGGTGCCGGACGCCGGCCATCTTCAGCACATGCCCACGCATCTGGATGTGCTCTGCGGCGACTACCGACGCGTCGTGTCGGACAACAGCAGCGCGATCGTCGCCGACGAGAAGTTCCACGCGCGGGCCGGCGCGATGAACTTTTACACCCTGTACCGGTCGCACAACTACCACTTCAAGATTTACGGTGCGATGTTCCTCGGCCAGTCCAAGACCGCGCTGGAGACCGCCGCGCAACTCGAAGCCTCCATCCCCGAAGAACTGCTGCGGGTGGAGAGCCCACCCATGGCGGACTGGCTGGAGGGCTTCCTCGCCATGCGCGTCCATGTGCTGATCCGTTTCGGCCGCTGGTCCGACATCCTGCAGTTGCCGATGCCTGCCGAACCGCGGCTGTACTGCGTGACGACCGCGATGCTCCACTACGCCCGCGGTGTCGCCTTCTCGGCCACCGCGCGGATCACTGAGGCAGAGGCCGAGCGTGAACTGTTCCATGAGGCGGTCTCCCGGGTCCCGGAGACGCGGATGCTCTTCAACAACACCTGCGCCGACATCCTCGCGATCGCCTCAGCGATGCTCGACGGCGAACTGGAGTACCGCCGGGGCCATTACGACGCGGCTTTCGCCGCGCTTGAGCGGTCGATCGCCCTGGACGACAACCTTCCCTACGACGAGCCGTGGGGCTGGATGCAGCCCGCCCGACACGCATACGGAGCCCTGCTCCTGGAACAGGGGCGCGTCGCGGAGGCGGCTGCCGTCTACCGCGCCGACCTGGGGCTCGACGACACGCTGCCTCGCTCCCTGCAACACCCCGGCAACGTCTGGGCGTTGCATGGATTCCACGAGTGCCTGGTCCGTCTGGGCAAGGTGGGGGAGGCACACATTGTGGCCCAGCAGTTGAAGATTGCGGTCGCCGTGGCGGACGTACCGATCGAGGCGTCCTGCTTCTGCCGTCTCGAAGCCGTCGCCGGCGCCGTCGAGACCCACTGCTGCTGAAGCCCAGTGGCAGGACGGGGGCCACAGCTTCGCCGCGCAGCTCGCTGCTAAACAGGCGAGGGCAGGGGTGAAGCTCTCCGACGCCCTTGGAGCCACCGGAGCCCGTGTGGGCGGCTGGGCGCGAGTTCGCGGCGCAGGAGTACCTCAACCGCTGCCCACCGTGCGCGCGCCTCAGCACAAAAAAGGCCAGAGCCGGAACTTAACAAAGCATGAACCGGTGACACGGTTCCTACCGGCACCACGGGTTCGTGATCACCGGGTGCGAGTGTCGCCAGACGGTCGTTTCGCGACGCTCCGGTCGCAATCCGTGAAGCCAACGGCACATGGTGCCGCAGCTCGGTTCGGTATTGGGAGGGAAGCGGCTTTCCAGCACACGTCCGGATCGACCATGGGCACGCCCTCGTTCGAGGGATGTTGCGGCTCCGTTCGTTCCTGCACGGTCACGATGCCTCGAGCTCGGCCTGCGGGACCGGGGAGGCGACGATGAGAGGAATTCGCGTGAAACGTCTCGGCCGCAGGGCAGCGGTGAGCATCTCCTGCCTTGCCCTGATCAGCCTGGCTGGCTTGCCCCGGCACACGGCGGCGGCCGCTGAGGACGAGCGCGGCTACGTGGTCGTGCTCCAGGACTCGGTGGCTGACCCGACGGCCGCCGCAAGCCGGCACACGCGCGCCTACGGCGGATCCGGTGCGACGGCGGTGTACAGGCACGCGCTCAAGGGCTACGCGGCAACCATGACTCCGGCCCAGGCCACCGCGTTGGAGAAGGACCCGCAGGTCCGGTTCGTCGCCGCGCAGCGGTCGTACAAGGCCTCCCCACCTCCCCTGCCGGCTCCCCCGCCTCCCCTGCCGAACCCCCCGCTGCGCGACTGTCAGGAAGTACTCGACGACGTCCCCCCGATCCGGCAATGTCAGCCCGTGTTCGCGAACCGGGTCCGGGCCGACCGCTCTTCTGCCCGGTCCGGCAACGGCAAGGGATCGGTCGACGTGAATGTCGCCGTCCTGGACAGCGGCATCGCGGCTGACGTGCCCGACCTCAACGTCCGGGGAGGCGTCGACTGCCTGAGCGGCAGTCCTGTCCTTCCCGGCACGAGCCTGCAGGATCCGAGCGGCCACGGAACCATGGCCGCCGGGATCATCGGCGCCAGGGACGACGACCAAGGCCTCGTGGGAGTCGCGCCTGGCACTCCGCAGTGGGCGGTGAAGGTCGCGGACGACCAAGGGGATATCACTGACGCGGCCCTGCTGTGCGGGATCGACTGGGTGTCCTCCACCCGTACGGACGCTGACCCCGACAACGACATCGCCCTCTTCAACATGAGTCTTGCCAGCACTGACTTCACGCCGGCGGAGAGGGACGACGGTCAGTGCGGCGTGGTGAACCAGGACCCCTTCCACCTCGCGATCTGCAACACCGTGGCAGTCGGCGTCACGCCGGTGGCCGCCGCCGGCAATGCGCATGTCGACGTGGCCAGCGTCCTTCCTGCGGCTTACAACGAGGTGATCACCACCACCGCGATGGCCGACTTCGACGGCAGGCCCGGCGCGAAGGTGGCACCCATCTGCTACGGCCGCGACTTCGGCTTCTTCGGAGAAGCCGACGACGAGGCCGCGCTGGAGTTCAGCAACTTCGCCCGGTCGGCGGCCGATCGCAAGCACACTCTTGCCGCGCCCGGCGTCTGCAATGAGAGCAACTCCCCCCTCCCCCACCACCACGCGTTCGGCGACGGCACCAGCTTCGCCGCCCCCGTCGTATCCGGCGTACTCGCCCTGTGCATCGACACCGGACGCTGCGGCGACTCCTCCCCCGCCCGCAACCTTCGCATGCTGGTCAACGACGCACGCAAATACAACGACCACGACCGCCGGTACGGCTTCTTCGGGGACCCGCACCGGCCTATCCCGGGCCGCTACTACGGGCCGCTCATCGCCGCCGACAAATACTGAGCTGGTCGTTCCCGGGCACAGTCCGGCGGCAGTCGGGCCGCCTCCGGACCCGGCCGTGCGGGTGCCGGTCCACAGCGGTCAGCGCTGCGGCCCGGCCGAGCAGTGTCTCCGATTGGGCCCAACATCGCTTGCGCCAGCCGTGTACCGCTGTCGCCGGCACGTTCGCGGTGCCGGGTCCGGCCGAACTCGCTTCGCCGACGCCCACGGGGATGTGGTGCCGCGACGACGTCATGCGCACGGTCCTCGCCTCACGCACCGTACGAACGATCTCCTGCGCCGGCTTCCCGCGAACGATCCCCGACATCGCCGTGCCCATCCTGCTGGCGCACGGACCCCGGAAGGTGCCTTGCGGGAGACGGGGCGTTCTGGACAAGGGGCACCGGCCCGGCCGCACCGGCTTCATCGGCCTGGCCGGCAGCAGCGCGGTGTCCACCGCCTTCGTCGACGGCCGCAGCACCGCCACTGCCGGCGGCATGGCGATGTCGACGATGCTGGTCAGCTCTACGGTGTCCGCCGTTCCGTCATCGCGAACGACCAGCATGTGCAGCGGAGTTGAATCGATCTCCGTCACCTCGCCCGGCCGCGGCGAGCTGACCGAACATGGCGTACCGCTGGGTCAGCGGTCCCGGTCGCCGAGGATCTGCACATGGTCAGCGATGCCCACGACCAGGACCCGGGTGCTGGGCTCCAACGGGCGCCAACGGTGCGGGATTTCGGCTGCACAGTACAGAGTGTCGCCGCGCTCGAGAACGTAGCGCTTGCCGTCCGCCTCGACCTCGGCCGAGCCGTCGGCGACGTAGAGAATCTCGTCGCCGCGGTGGCGGTACTGGCGGTCCCAGTCGTGGTCGCCGGTGAACTCCAGGGCATGCAGCGGCTGGTGGCCGCGGACCAGCGGGCGGGTGCCGCCGTCTGCCGCGGAGCGGGTGCTGCCGCGCACGACGTCGACCGGCCGCGGGGCCTCGGCCGAGGCGAGCAGCTGGACGGCGGTCGTGTCGAGGGCGTCGGCGATGCGTTGCAGCGAACTCATGCTGGGGCGCGAGCGCCCGTTCTCGATCTGGCTGAGGAACGGGACCGAGACCCCGGCCCTGCGCGCAACCTCGGCGAGGGTCAGCTCCAGAGAGCGGCGCCTGCGCCGGATGCCGGGGCCCACGCGCGGGGTGTCGTCGCCGTCTCCCTTGTCGCCGTTCATGAACTTGTAACGCCCTTTCGGTCCGACCGCTGTTCCTGAACACCCTACCGCCGTGGTTAACTCCTTCACTGTCACTTAAAAAAGTTAAGTAAGCGACGACGCCCCGGACCTTTGGAGGGTCTCAAATGGCTCGTGTGGACCAGAACCAGCGACGCCGGCGCGGCACCGGCCTGATAGCCCTGGACGAGGACGCCTCGTACGGCGGCTACACGCTGTTCGCGCCTCTGACCGGCAGCGGTGAGGTGTATCTCGTCGACATCCGCGGCACCGTCGCCCACCAGTGGAACCTGCCGCACCGCCCCGGCCGGCACGCGCGCATCCTCACCAACGGCAACCTCGCCCACAACGGCGTCCTGCCCGACGAGCCCGCCCTGTTCCCCATGTGGCACAAGTACCGCGGCGGCCTCATGCAGGAGATCACCCCGGACGGCACCGTCGTACGCGAACACCGCGACCCGCTCCAGCACCACGACGCCCACCACTACGGCGACGGCCGGATCCTCTACACCGCCCTGGAAGCCCTGACCGGTGAGGCGGCTGCCGCCGTGCGCGGCGGCGTGCCCGGCTCCGAGGCGGGAGGCGACACGGTGTGGGCGGACACGATCGTGGAGGTCGACGCCGACGGGAACCGGACCTGGGAGTGGAAGGTCTCCGAGCGCCTCGACCGCGGCGACCTCCCGCTCCATCCCGACTACTCCCGCGAGCACTATCCCCTCATCAACAGCGTGCTGCCGCTCGCCGACGGGAACATCCTCGCCAGCTTCCGCTCGGTGTCGGCCGTCGTCGTCATCGAGCGCGCCACCGGCGACATCGTCTGGCGCTCCGAGCCGGGCGTCGTCTCGCAGCAGCACTGCCCGACCGAACTGCCGAACGGCAACATCCTCGTCTTCGACAACGGCGTCTTCCGGCCGCACTGGGACGTGCCCTTCAGCCGTGTCATCGAGATCGAGCGCTCCAGCGGCAAGGTCGTGTGGGAGTACCACGACCCGGCCCGCGAGGCGTTCTTCGCGCCGTTCATGGGCAGCGCCCAGCGCCTCCCGAACGGCAACACCCTGGTCACCGACTCCCCCGCGGGCCGCCTCTTCGAGGTGACCGAGGACGGTTATCTGTGCTGGGAGTACATCGTCCCGTTCTTCGGCGGCTATGAAGAGGAAGAGGTCCGCAAGCTCTTCCCGTCCGAGCCCAACGCCGTGTTCCGCTCCTACCGTTACTCCGCGGCCGAGCTGCCGTGGCTGGACCGGTGACCGGCACGGCGGCACCACCCGTGGAACCGGTCGACGAGCGTCTGCCCCTTCAGCGTCTCGTCCCCCTCGCCTGCCAGCACCTGCTGGCGGGCGTGGCCGCGCCCGTCTCCTCCGTCATCCTCATCGCCACCACCCTGAACCTGCCGGCCGGCCGGACCGCGTCACTGCTCAGCGCGACGCTGGTGCTGTGCGGGGTGGGCGCACTGCTCCAGTCACTCGGCGTGCGCGCCCTGCGGGTGGGGGCGCGGCTGCCGTTCCTGATGCTGCCGGGCGGCGCCGCCGTGGCAATCTTCCTGCAGATCGCCCAGGAGTACGGCCCGGCGACGGCCTCGGGCTCAGTCCTGGTGGCAGCGGCCTTCCTGCTCTGTGTACTTCCCTTCTACGGCCGGCTCGTCCGCCTCTTCCCACCTCTGGTCATGGGTACGACGGTCGTCCTCATCGGCATCAACATGATCAAGGTGACCGCGCCGCTGGTCACCTCGAGCCCGGGCCTCGGCTTCGCGACCCTTGGCGTCATCGCGGTCTTCTTCCTCGTACTGCGAGGAGTGTGGCGGCAGATGGCTGTGCTGCTCGGCCTGGCCTGCGGCACCCTGATCGCGGTCCTGACAGGCGCCCACCTGCACGTCGCGCACGGCGGTACGTTCGCGCTGCCAGTCCCCTTCCCGTACGGCACCCCGCACTTCGATCTGCTCGCCGCCATCCCGCTCCTGGTCTTCGCCCTCGCCTCGCTCGCCGAGGCCACCGGGCAGACCGTCCTCAACAGCGAGGCCGTGGGGCGCGCCCCGGACCCGGGCCACGACGTGCCGCGCATCGCGCGCGCAGACGCGCTCGTCTCGCTCGGCTCCGGCCTCTTCGGTACGTCGCTGATGGTGACCAGTGCCGAGAACATCGGCATCGTCCAGCTCACGCGCGTACGCAGCCGGTTCGTGACGGCGGCGACCGGGGTGCTGCTCATCGTGTGTGGGCTGCTCACGCCCCTGACCCGGGTGCTTGCGGCGATCCCGGAGCCGGTGGTCGGCGCGGCGGGCCTGGTCATCTACGGAGTGATAGCCGTGATGGGCTTCGGGATGCTCTCCCGTACCGACCTGACGCACGGCACGGACAGCGTCGTCATCGCGCTGGCAGTGGTGATCGGCATGCTGCCGATCGTGGCGCCCGAGATGTACGTGGACCTGCCGCCATGGGCGCGCACGCTGTTCGGCAGCGGGGTCGCAGCCGGGGCGATCGCGGCGGTGGCGCTGAGCGCGGTGTTCCGGGTGCTCGGACCGAGGCGCACAACGCAGGACGGACCCGGCGCTCCGCCATCAGCCGGGAGCGGGGCGCCCCTTAAGCCATCAACTGGGCGCTCTCGTGCATGAGTTCGTGCAGCACCCCGCCGAACCCGGCCTGACTGTGTTCAACACCGAACTCGGGCTGAGAGTACGGCAAGGAGAAAGCCCCTACCGGGGAAATCCGGTAGGTGGCGCGGGCGACGCCCGCTCAACTCCGCCCCAAGCAGCTGGGTGAACTCCGCGGTGGCACGGAGCCCGCGAACCACGTGCCGCCGGTCCACGAGTACGACCGGAACGGGCTGGGCTGCTCGGTGACCAGTGGATACGTCTACCGCGGCGACGCGATCCCGGACCTTCAGAGGCAGTACCTGTACAGCGACTACTGCGACGGCACCTTGCGCGGTCTGACGATCGAGAACGGCGAGGTGACCGGCCAGAGCGACCACGGAGTCAACGGCGGCGAGGTCATCTCGTTCGTGGAGGACGGAGACGGGGAGCTGTACGTGCTCGATCTCGGCGGCAACATCTCCCGCATCGACCCGGCGTAACAGCTTCAGCCAGCTCGCAGGAGCGTAAGCCGTTCATGACATCCCGTCCGATCACCTCGATCGGGCGGGATGTCGTCGTTTCCGGGCTCACCGCGCCTCACTGCCCGTCGCCCCCCCAGCAGACCACACACGGCGGGAGACGGTCACCACCAGTGGCCACACGGCCTGAACGAAGGTCACTCACCACCCGCTCCGCGACGCCTGGCGCCGTCCCGCTCTGCAACTCGGACACGAACCACAACGGGCTCGCGCACATCGGCGCACTCGCAACGACCGGCACCTGGACCCCACCTGCGCGGTGCAGGCAGCCGGTGGACTGTTGAGGAGTGTTCCCAGACCGCGAAGCAGGAGTGCGGTCTGGACGACGAGGCCGTGTTCCAGAAGTTGCTGGTGTGTTGGGTTGGTCGTTCGGGGAAGTTGCGGGCGGCCATCCAGATGCTGATGCCTGCCTGGTCGGCCTCAGGTTGGCTTGCGCCACACGGAGATGTGCTTCGCGGAGTCCTGGGTGAACGGCGCCCCGTCCCAGTCCGCGATGCGACGTTCCACCTCAAGCCCAGCGATCCGTGCCATCAGGTCGAGCTCTGCCGGCCAGGCGTACCGGTGCCGGGAGTTGCCGCGGCGGTAGCGGCCGTCGTCGCTGTCGCGGGTGAAGTGGTGCGAGACGAGAATCTGCTCGACCAGGTCGAAGGTGTCGAAGCCGAGATGCCGCTCAGAGACGTCGAACGGTACCGCGACCTGGCCGGGCGGCAGGAACCGCAGCGGCGGCACGCCCAGCTCGATGACGAATCGGCCGCCGGGCTCCAGATGACGTGCGGCGTTGCGGAAGCACTCGACCTGCTCATCCTGCGTGAGCAGGTTCGAGATGGTGTTGTAGACGAGATAGACCAGAGTGAACTCGCCGGGGACGACGGTGGTGGCCATGTCACCGATGACCACCGGAAGGGTGTCCTCGTCGATCTTGCGCCGCAGCACCGCTGCCATGTGCTCGGACAGTTCGATGCCGACCACTGGCACGCCGCGTTCCCGGAGCGGGACGCCCACTCGTCCGGTCCCGATGGCGAACTCCAGTGCCCGGCCGTCTCCGGCGAGCTCGGCGAGGAAGGCGAGAGTCGGTCCGAGAGCGGCGGCCGATGACGTCTCGGCCTCCTCGGTGTCGTAGCGCTCGGCGGTCGCACGGGTCCACAGCTCACTGCTCGTCACGGGCGGCCACTTTGCCGGGTGCCGGGGGGTGCTGTCGACGCATTTACCTTCCCACGGCTCCGATCACATGGTTCGGGGCGGTCCGGCACAGACCTTTCAGGGCACCGTCCGGCGGCTCGGGGGCGCACGGTCACGGCAGTGGTGCGGTCGTGCTCCTCGGCGCAGCGTGCACCACCCGCAACTCGCCGTCGACTTCGGCTTACGTCTCCTCAGGGCTGCCCCATAAATGATCCCCGAGTTCTCCCCGGGCCCAGTCGGCCGTCGTACAGATCCTCCCCCGACAAGATCACCGAGGAGTACGTTTGAGTCGACCGGCTCTTCAAAGCGTTGGACGGCCCTTGGAGTGTCCATCTCGTCTGCCATTGCCACCAGTCGAGCGTGGGACCGCCCTGTGATGGGCAGGGCGTCCTCATAGGTCAACCAGCACATCGTTCGAAGGCCAAAGCCTCGTCACACTTGGGCAACGTTCACTAGATCAGTGGCCCTGACGCAGGCGCCGTAGGCTCATGCATCCTCGGCGAGGGCAGGACGGACGAGGTCGCCGGCCCACCGGCCTCTCTTCGAAGCCCCCTCGGTCGCCAGTGACTATCAGGGGACAACATGGGCGCCTGACGCTTCGCCTGTGCCTTGATCTCGTAGTACGAGTCATGAGAGGTCACGCAGTACGCCTCCCCCACGCTTCCAGGACTGCACCGACCGCTGCCCCCGCAGCGCCACGACCTCGAATGGGGAACGCCAGCCACACGAAGCCGGACAGAATCACGGCGAAGCACCAAAGGTCGCCAGGAGCGGTACACATTCGCCCATGAACGGAGCCTATGCGCCCTCAACCGCCGATGACACAGGACGCACATCTCGCGCACGTCCTGGCTGACCCTGCAAGGTCCAACGATGGCAAGGTCCGACGCAGGCGCAGAAGCTGCGTTATAACCAGCCGGCCTTCGCGATAACGTCAGCGGCGACCTCCCTGACCGAGCGCCTGGTGGCGTCAACGGTAAAGTCATCGACTGCTGCTTGGCCGAGGATTCCAGCCACTTCACCAGCCCTGGCAAGGTGCCATCGCAATGCTTCGGGCTCGTTCTCGTGGCGGCGCATAAGTCGCTGGTGATTGACAGTCAAATCGACCTTGAGTCGGCAGACCGAAAGCTCGATACGGATCGCATCGGCGCACAGCTTTCGCTCGTCCAAATCCTCGATCACACCAGCAAGAACCAGCCGAACCGCCCCAGCGGCGAGGTACTTGCCAGCCATGCTGCGAAGATTCCGCACCATCAAGCCGAAGTTGAAGCGGTCTCCCAACGGCGCCGGCCAAGACTGGCGCAGCCAGTCGAGGTCAATGACAGCATTAGATATCCGGGCATCGGCGAGAAGGCCGGCCACGCTCCCAGCCACTGACGTCTTGCCAACTCCGACGGTGCCATTGATCAGGAGCGCACAGGGTCCAGGGAACTATCTGGTTGCACGAACCAAACCCTACGACCCAGCACGGACCGGAGCCCGTCGGCCTCCCCGTCGCAGAGGAACGGCCTCGCACTCGCCCTCCGTCCGGTCGTTACGGTCAGAGCAGAAGTGGGCTCGCTGATCGACCACGTTCAGAGTCCGCGAACCCACTCATTTCGGCGCACTGTTGGGGGCAGGTGCCGGCCTTCTGGCGGGCAGACCCAACTGGACCAGGCGCGGCTGGAGTTGCCGGAGGACGTGCCGCCCCTCCCCTTCGTGCGGACGCGGATGTACAGGGATGTCTCGCCGTACGACCAGGCCGGCGCAGAGAGGATGCGGACTCCCCGGTCCGCGACGGAGCAGAAGCGGCAGCGGCCGGATCAGTCCGTCGCCGCCTTCCATCACGCCGTCCTGGGCGACCACGACCAGGTCGAGGCCGACCTCGTGCGCCTCGACGAACACGGCACCAGCGGAGAACACGCCCACGGGGCTCGCCCGGACCATCCGCACACCTACCGGCGGCGCCCCGCAGCGGAAGCCACGTCTGCACAGCGGTCGGGAGGACACCGCACCCCGGCGCGTACAGCGTCGCGCTCACTCAGACTGCCGGGACGCGGGGGCCGTCCCACGGGGCGAAGGATACGGCGGGGTTGAGCCACAGGCGGATGCGTCCGTCAACACCTCCGTGCCGCCGGGCAGGGCCGCCTACTGAGGAAGGGCCGGACACGACCGAGCCGACATTGACGGAGATATGCCCGGTTTGACCCGAAAAGCCACTCCTCCAGCATGTCCAGGTTTGCACGTAAAAAATACTTCTTCGCATCATTTATGGCACATGCAGAGATTGCGTTCATTGCGTGATATTTACGGCAAATGTCATATCCGACGCCTTCATCGAGTCGCATTCCAACCTGTATCCCATTCAGTGACATGGGTCACGCCGACGGCCGCGACCCCGGGAGCAGCTGAGCGCAATTCCGTTCTGCGCAAAGAAAGTTGCGCTTTTCAATCAAAGAGGGCGCGGAGTTCGGGTCGCCGGGGACCGGCTTCGTGCATTTCCTATTCAAATTCGGGTCTTGTTCCGTTCGCGCTTTCTCGCCTAATGTCACCGTCAATCCGGATGGAACGCCGAATCCTGCCGCTGTCCGGAACCCCTCCCACTCACTCGGTTACGCACGGCAGGAGCGGGGGACCCAGAAAAGCCGCCGATCCGGATTCCGGAACGGCTCGGGGTGAAGTCGCACACATAGTGCGACCGGACATCTCCCGTCCGAACCCGACAGCTCACCTCGCAGGCGCCGGAGAGGAATTCGTCATGCCCGCAAAGGGAAAGCACCGCCGCAC